>NZ_CEEDEA010000023.1:0-56954 GCF_979253755.1 Methylobacterium sp. AC315 | reverse complement strand
CGTCCGCGCCGGCCTGAACTACAAGTTCGGCTCGTACTAGTATCGGATCGCGCTCCTCCCGGCCTCAACGCCGGGAGCCGTCTTGGCCGGAAGTCGTCTTGGCCGGGAGCCGCTTCGGCAGCCCAGCCCGATCAAACCGGCCGCTCAGGTCGTGCAGAACCCCGGGTGCCCCTGGCGCCCGGGGTTCTGCCGTTTTGCTGGATGGCAAGCCGCAGCCTCATCCGCGCCAGGGCGACTCGCGGATCACGCGACAAAAGTTGCCGGCGTGGAAATGCGGCTCCTTGTCGGCAATGACGTCGGCCTTGACGTTGCCGAAGGTCGTCTTCGGCTTGTGCCGGATCCCCTCGTAGAACGCCTGGATGATGTCCTCCTTGAAATGCGGGGTCCGCGGATGCGCCCGCACCACGGCCGAGCGCTCCGCGTCGCTGTAGTCGGCGTAGGTCAGGCCGAGCACGTCCATCTCGACCCCGGCGGTGACCAGCGCGACCACGGGGTGCATGTGCTGCGGGATGCCCGGCGTGGTGTGCAGCGCGATGGCGGTCCACACCGTGTCGATGTCGGCCTGGTCGATGCCGTACCCGCGTAGAAAATCCCGTGCCGCGTTGGCGCCGTCGACCTCGAAGCGGTCCTGCGCGCTGCTGTGCTGTGGGGTCAGCCCCATGTCGTGGAACATCGCCCCGACATAGAGCAGCTCCGGATCGTAGCGCAGGCCGCGCTGCTTCCCTGCCAGGGCGCCGAAGTAATAGACGCGGCTGGAATGGTGGAACAGCAGCGGCGATTCCGTATCCCGGACGCGTTCGGTCACCGCCCGGGCAAGCGTGCTGTCGGGAATCGCGACGTCGCGGATGGGTTGGTCCATGGCCATCACTCCTTGCTGACTGGGAAAGACTAGATCACGCCCTTCGCGTCCGAAGTTGACGGCACACGTTCCAAACGGACAAATCACGCCCGCGACGGACGCGCGGGAGGGCATTATGGAGCGGAGGCTGGTGATCGCCGCGGGACCGGGCGTGCAGATGCTCGACGTCTCCGGTCCGCTGGACGTCTTCGCGGAGGCGAACGTCCAGGCCGGGCGGTGTGTCTACCGCACCGAGATCGTCTCGACCGACACCGCCGTCATCCGGGCCTCGTCGGGCGCGCGACTGCTGGCGGATCGGACTATCTTCGAGGCCGATGCCGGCACCCTCGATACGCTGCTGGTGGCGGGATCGCCGGACGCGCCCCATCGCCGTCCGGCCGCCGCCTTTCTCGACTGGCTGCGGCGCACGGCACCCGCGGCCCGGCGCTATGGGTCGGTCTGCACCGGAGCCTTCGCCCTCGCCGAGGCCGGCCTGCTGGACGGGCGCCGGATCACCACGCATTGGGCGGCCGCCGACGCCCTGGCCCGGCGCTACCCCGCGATCCGGGTCGAGCCCGACGCGATCCAGGTCCGGGACGGCCCGGTCTGCACCGCCGCCGGGGTGACCGCCGGCCTCGACCTGGCCGTCGCCCTCGTCGAGGAGGATCTCGGCCGGGACGTCGCCAAGCGCGTCGCCGCGCAGCTCGTGATGTTCTTCAAACGCCCCGGCGGCCAGTTGCAGTTCAGCCGTCGCGGCGCGACCGAGCCGTCAGGCCGGGCCATCCTGCAGGAAATCCAGCGCTGGATCGCGGCCGCGCCCGCCGAGGATCACAGCGTGGCCCTGTTGGCCGGACGGGCCGGCCTCAGCCCCCGGCACTTCGCCCGCCTGTTCCGGAGCGAGGTCGGGGTGACGCCGGCCGACTGGGTCGAGGCGGCGCGCGTCGCGGCGGCGCGGCGCTGGCTGGAGGCGGAGGGCCTTCCGCCCAAGCAGGTCGCCGCCCTGACGGGCTTCGCCAATGCCGACACCCTGCGCCGGGCCTTCGTGCGCCACGTCGGCATCACGCCTGCCGAATTCCGCAGGCGAAACGGCGCGGGGTGAGCGGGCGGTCGTTCGGAAGCGGCTGGTGATCGCCGGACGTCAACGCCGATCAGCCGGACATCGTCGGGATCATGCGCCCCCGGCGCGGGAGGTTTTGTCGACATACCGGTGGTCCTCACCGGAGCGCTGTCACAAACCGGCAACAGGGGGATCGCCTTCACGCCGTCGCTTGCAGGCTCGTCACACGGAGCGGAGACGTCTGATCTTTTCTATCGGGGTCGAGTGCAAGTCGTGATGTGCGCTGGATCGGTCTTAGATCCAAATTGATGTATATCGCAAAAACTCAAACATCTTGATACTGCTGGCGATAAACGCGCACTTTGTTGTTGCGTTGGAAATTTAATGCGTCCTATGCTTCGCATCGGACTATCAAGGCCATGCTTGCATCGTTAGGTATCGTCTTATTCTACATTATTGGTGAATTCTTACAATACACCGCGCGAAGAGCGCGGCTTGCGCAAGAAATATCAGCATTCATCTTGGTGTCTAGCCCAACAATCACCGGACACACCGTGATCTGACCCAACGTCTTATCGGACAACCCGATCGCGTCGCGCATCAGGAACCGCGAGACGAACAGGAGACCGTATCAATAATAAGAATTGATAAAAATACAAAAATAGGGGGGATACACAATGAAAAACGCAATAAAAATCGCTGCCACGGCCATATTATTTCAGATCACACCCAGCCATAGCTTTGCGGCGGGTGAGTATCCGCCGTACGACGGATATCTATTGACCTATTTTACCGGCAATCGGCCCTGGGAGGAGACGTTGAAGTTCTCCTACAGCCTGGACGGCCGCCGTTTCAACAGACTGAACAACGGCAATTCCGTCATTGACGCAAGTCACAGCGAGATGGGCGGCCTCCGCGACCCGTACATCTACCGTGGGCAGGACGGCAATTTCATCATGACCGCGACCGATATGCAGAGCTGGAAGGGTTGGGGAAGCAACCGGGGCATCGTCCTGATGCAATCTCCAGATCTCATTCATTGGAAATCCGCCACCGTCAATTTTGAAAAGCAGTATCCAAATCTGTTCCCCGGCCTCCACGCCGCCTGGGCGCCGCAGGTCGCCTACAATCCGTTGACCGACCGGAACATGGTCTATCTGACCGTCGGATCAAACGATCCCTACAAGGCCTATTACGCCCACACCAACCGAGATTTCACAGCCCT
The DNA here is from genome assembly GCF_979253755.1 of Methylobacterium sp. AC315. Classification (NCBI taxonomy): domain Bacteria; kingdom Pseudomonadati; phylum Pseudomonadota; class Alphaproteobacteria; order Hyphomicrobiales; family Methylobacteriaceae; genus Methylobacterium; species Methylobacterium sp. AC315. The sequence continues at coordinate 53,834 of NZ_CEEDEA010000023.1, read as the reverse complement.
GACAGAGACGCCGCGGCAGCTTTTCTATGCTCGGGACGGGATCGGCTACATCGACTACGACATCAACGAACAAGACGGCAAATATCATATGCTGATGAAGGCGGAGTCATCGCCTCAGGGAAGTACGGCCCGGCTCCGGGTCATCAAGCATGCCGTGTCCGACCATCTGACCTGGGGCTATATCATGCCCTCGCAGGATGAAGTGCAGAGAACCGGCAACGCCGTCGAAGGGCCGCAGGCTTACCGCCTGAACGATGGCAGCGGGTATATCGTCATGTACGACAATTACCTGAATGGCGGCTTCCAGCTGGTGAAGACCACAGATTTCAAGACCTTCACGCCCGTCTCGGGCTCCGACGTCAACCAGCTCTCGCCGCGACACGCTGGTATCATTTCTCTGACGTCCGACGAACTCCACCGCGTACTCGACAACGACACCCATATCACCGTCGAGAACGCGGTGCCTGCCACCGGCACGGGCAGGCAGGTTCAGGCCGCCCCCACGGTCGGAAGCAGCGAGAAGAGGGATCTCGGCACGCTCAAAGCCGACAATGGCTGGGCTTCGGAGATCTGGGGCCTCTCCGCAACCGGACATGTCGCCGTCGGGGATGCCTATACCGACGACCGGGGCGCCGACATGCGCGCCGCGGCCTGGTCGGGGTCGGACCTCTCGCAGAAGCGGGATCTCGGCACCTTGAGGGCCGACAACACCGGCGCCGCGAAGGCCTATGCCGTGTCCAAGGACGGTGGCGTCATCGCGGGCATCGCGGAGAACGCCGACCAGAGGCTGCACGCCATCGTATGGTCGGGGACCAATTGGGCGACCAAGACCGATCTGGGCACCCTGACGTCGAACCAGTCGGGCACGTCCGGCGTCTACGCCCTGTCCGATGACGGGCGCGTCGCAGCCGGCGAGTCGAGCGTCGATTCCGGGACGACCCATGCGGCGCTGTGGTCGGGGCGGACCTGGACGACCAAGACCGATCTCGGCACCCTGCGGTCCGACAATACCGGGACGTCCTGGGCCTACGCCCTGTCGAAGGACGGGTCCGTGGTCGGCGGCTATGCGGCTCCCGACCGCAGCGTGGACGTCTATTCGCACGCCACCCTGTGGTCCGGCGCCAGCTGGACGACCAAGACCGATCTCGGCACGTTGAAATCCGACAACCGGGGCACCTCGGTGGTGCGGGCGCTCTCGGCCGACGGCACCGTGGCGGCGGGCAGCGGCACGACCGATTCCGGCTACACCCATGCGGCGCTCTGGTCCGGATCGCGCTGGTCGGAGAAGCGCGATCTCGGCACGCTCCGGGCCGACAACAGCGGCTCGTCCTGGGTGCGGGCCCTGTCCGCCGACGGGCGGGTCGCCGGCGGCATGGCGAGCACCAGTTCGGGGTTCGCGCACGGCGTCGTCTGGTTCGGCGACGGCTGGCGCAGCAGGACCGATCTCGGCACCCTGAGGTCCGATGGCGGTGGCGTGTCCGAGGTCCAGGCGCTTTCCGCCGACGGCCGGGTTGCGGCGGGTTATTCCGAGACCGACTCGGGCGATCCCCATGCCGTCCTGTGGAAGATCACCTATCCGGGGACGCCCGCCAGCGGGCCCTCGACCCCGCAGACCCAGCCCCAGGCCCGGGCAGCCGTCCAGGCGTCCACCCCGGCGTCGGGGCAGGCCTCCACCCAGGCGTCGGGGCAGGTCGCCGCCCCGACGACCCCGTCGGCTCAGGGGCAGCCCGCCGCACCGACCCCGGAACCGGCTCCAACGGTCTCATCCCCCCAGTCTCCGGCCCCGGCCCAGACCGCGACGACCTCCGCGCCGTCCACGGACGTTCGGACTCAACTCGTCGATGTCACGAACACGCGCCGGTCGATCGCCCGGCTGCGGTACGACACGTTCTCGGTTCTGGAGATCCAGCGCCAGTCGCTCTCCTATCTGCAGCAGACCTGGTCCTGCAGCCGCGGGAGTCTCTGCTGGTCGGCCAGCGCGGGGATCGTCTCCGACGGCAGCAGCACCGATACGCTCTCGACGCTACCCCTGAGTTACGGCCTGACCGACACCCTGACGGTCGGCGGCCATCTCAGCTACGCGCCCTACCGGGCCCTGCCGTCACCGGCGTTCAACGACAACCGCAACGCTGTCGGCGCGGGGGCCTTCCTCAACTGGAGCCAACCCTACGCGGGGGGTGCGTGGTACCTGCGCACCGCGTTGGCGGCCAGCCAGTACCACGCCGATGTCCGCCGCCTGCAATCCACCGCCACGGAGGCCGGCACCGGCAACGCCCGGATCGGCGGCCTCGCGGGCACGCTGGAGATCGGGCAGTCCCTTCCGGTCTTCGGGGATTTGGTGCTGGGCTGGCATGGCGGGGTCAGGACCAGTCGCGTCACCCGTCAGGGCTACACGGAAGCCAATGTCAGCTTTCCCGTACAGTACGACGGGATCGTCTACCGCAGCACGCTCGCCTTTCTCGGCGCGGATGTTTCGGTGCCGCTGACGACGGGCCTCAGCTGGATCTCGGGGGTCGAGATCGAGCAGGCTGTCCGCAAGCCGACGATGCGGTTCACGGCCCATGCCGACTACATCGGCGACTTCGGCTACAAGGCCGACCTGCGCCGCACCCGAGGCGAGGCGCGTACCGGCCTGGCGTTCGGCCTCGGCAACAGCCTCTCCGTGTCGGCGACCGCCTCCGTGCGGACGACGGCGCTGGGCACCACGGCGATCGGAGGCCTGCTCAGCTTCGGCGGCCAACTCTGACACGCGACGACCCGAACGCCACCGCCGCTCGGGTCGTTCTCCACCGACGGGCCGGTGCGGGCGCGCGCCATGCGCTATCCTGCACGCGTGCTGGTGGATCCGTTGGGGGAGATAGCGTGCCGACGATCTTCGACGCCCACACCTTCGCGCTCACGGCTCACGCAGGTCAGATCGACAAGGGTGGCCAGCCCTACATGCGGCACCTGGAGCGGGTCGCCAACGCTGCGCTGGCCCGGGCCGGTCATGCCCGGCTGGTGGACGGTCTCGACATCGACCCCATGGTGGTGATGCAGGCCGCCCTGCTTCACGACGTGCTCGAGGATACGCCGCGCTCCACCGCGGACCTGCGGGCGGCCGGGTTCACGCCGGAGGTGATCGAGGCCGTTGGGATCCTCACGAAACCGAAGGAACGGACGGCTTATTCCGAGCGGATCACGCAGGTGATCGCGGCGGGCAGTCTTCCGGCGATCCTGATCAAGATGTCCGACAACGAGGACAATCTCTGCCCCTCCCGGACCCTGCCGAACGCCACCTTTCTGCGAGAACGCTACGCGACGGCGTTCGGGCGCCTGAAGGAGGCCGCGGCCGCACTCGGGTACACGGGGCGATGAGGCGCGGCACGCGTAGACCCGGTCCGCCCTGCCCAGACGACGGGTCTTCCCTCAGGCGCACGGACCGCCAGGGCGGCGGCCCCTGGTCGGTTCGCGCTGCGTAGCCGGGTCTGCGGCGGGCGGTCCTCAGACTGCCGGAGGCGTCGCTGCGTGGGCCGCGCCGTTCTCAGCCGCCGCCGATACCCGTCCTGACCTTACCGGTCCCCGCACAAGCCGGGCAGGCCTCACCCGCGACCTTGCCGGAACCGCTGCATTCGCGGCACAGGTTCTCGCCGGTGCCGGGGGCGTCGGGGGGTGCCTCGTCGCCGGGTTTCACGGGGTCTGGCTCACCCATCGGCTTCTCCCTGGATAGGAAGGAAACCGAGGGGCGCCGACACCGTTCCCGCCGCCTTCGCCCACCGGGCGAGCCGGTTTGCCCGCTCGGTGGGCGAAGGCCGCGAGAGCAGGCTCGGATCCGGGTCGTCAGCCTTGGGTATTGCTCATCCTGCCCTGCATCTGCGTCAGCTGCGCGATGTGCAGGTTGATCAGAGGCAGCGCGCCGCGGGCGATGCGGCGCAGGCCGGGATCCTCACCCGACTGCGCGTAGGAGCCGTGAATGTTGAGCGCTTCCCGGTGGCCCTGCAGCGCGTTCGCCACGAAGGTGGCGTCGTATTGCGGGCCCGGCGGCATCGCGGTGAGCTGGGACAGGATCTGCGCCTTCTGCGCGTCGGTCGTCATCCCCTGCGGTGGCGGGGCGACCCCGAGCAGGCCGCCGGCCGCGCCCGTGGCCGTACCGACCGCCGCCCCTGCGACGGCGACCGGGGCGGCGACGAGGCCGCCGAGGAGGCCGCCGGGACCCGCCGGCGCACCGGCGCTCGGCGCCGGCGCCACGCCGCCGGTGTAGGCGTTGATCTTGCGGGCCAGGTTCACCTGTTCGACCACCTCGGCGCGGGAGAACTTCTTGAGCGCCGGGTTTCGGGTCTTCTCGTGCGCGTCGCGGGCCGTGTTCTCCAAGAACAGGCCGCCGGTGGTCGCCATCTGGAGGTAGACGCCCGACGGGATCGCGCCGGACGGGGTGACTTGGGCGACAGCGGTACGCGTGATTGCGAGGGCGGCCGTGGCGCCCAGCATCGTGGTGAGGACTTCGCGACGGTGCATCATGAGAAGGCTCCGGGTCGTGAGAGAGGACACCGAGGCGCCAGAGGTCGCTTGAGGTGCCATCCCGCGAACCGGACGGCTCAGCCCAAGTTTCCCGCGGGAAGAGCGATGAGACAAACCGCCACGCGATGCGGGCCAGCGAGACGGGGCGGGCGGCCCAGCCCGACAATCGGCCGGCGTATCCCGCACCACCGCCGTCGCGGCGAGGAACCGCTCCGCCGCAATGGCGAACGCCCCGGAAGCGGTTGCTTCCAGGGCGCTGCCGACCTCGCGACCATGCTGATAGGACTGGGGACTCGAGGTCGAGTGACGTCCGGGGCCTCCCTGGTGAGTGGGCGAATCACAGGGCAAAGAGCGAGGCTCCGCCCACCGAGTTCCCCGGCGCGCACGCCGGGGGATGAGTTCAGCGGCTCTGAGTCTTGGATTCGACGCGCTCGCTCACGCCGAACCGGTATCCGCGTCGGCGGCGATGGCTCTAGAAGGAGCCGAACTTGTAGTTCAGGCCAGCGCGGACGACGGCAAACTCCGTGTCACGGCGCAGCACGGTCGGAGAGACAGGCACGAAGGTGACGCTGTTGCCCAGGGCGACGCCAGGGCTGAAGACGCTCAGTGAAGTCACCCCGTTCGATGCGAAGATCCCGTTGTTCTGATTGCCGCGATCGAGGTTGACGTACAGACCTTCGACTTTGAAGGTCACGGCACTCGAACGGAAGAAGTTCAGGAACGAGTCGGTGGGCAGCGCGTATTCGAAGCCGCCACCGACGGTCCAACCCGTCTTGAAGTCGTCGCGGCTGCTGTTCGGCAGGCCGAAATCACGGCCGCCGCCCGCGCCGTAGGCGAACCCGCCGGTGCCGTACACGAGCACCCGGTCGAAGGCATAACCCAGGCGGCCGCGCACGGTGCCGAAGAAGTCCAGGCTCGCCAGACCGGACGGGTTGAAGATCAGGGTCCCGGGCGCGGCGCCGCCACCGCAGGTGCCGGTCGCGGGGGTGGAGACGCAGTTGCGGTTCCGGTCCCGGCCGAAGTCGACGTACTGGGCGTCAGCCTCGAAGCCGATCACGACACCCGACCCCGGCGTGAATTGATAGTTGTAGCCGACCTGGCCGCCGCCGGTGAAACCTTCCTGGGACCGCTGGCCCGAGAAGCCAATGAGCGTGCCACCGGCAGCCGGGAACAGCGGGCTGGCCCCGGGGGCGATGCCGACGCCGAGATTATCCTGCCGGCTGCTGGCATCGAAGCCATACCCAGCATTGATACCGAAATACGCCCCCGTCCAGGTGAACACCGGCACCGGTGTGAAGACCGGGGGCGGAGCCGCTCGGCGCGGTAGATCCGCCGCCGATGCTGTTGCCGTGAGTGCCGTAAGCGCGGTCAGAGCGACCGAAATCTTTTTCATGACCCTTCTAGCCCCTCGAAATACCCCGAACGGGCAGGAACGTAATCAATAAAAACCAAACGCGATGTATCCAATTCGCAACACCAAGCATTCGATTTTATCGATTTCTTCAATCGGGCATATATCCGGTGCATCATGCCGTTGATAGGATATGAAAACAGCATATCCGCAGATCCATTGCGGCATGCTCATCCAGAGATGGGCCGAACCCCGATCGGCATACGATGTGCCCTGCCGATCCGGCGCGCGCGCCGGCGATCGACCGATCAAACCCTGAGACGATGGAGCGGATGCGTGTCGCGGTGAAGGAGAACGGCGCTCGGGGCGCGTCCGATCGGCATGTCGAAGCGATCGCCGGCAGGTCGATCGGCGCTGCAATCCTCTGGCGGCCGGCCGCCCGGATCATGCACCGCCCCGAGGGCGACGACCGCGGCACACCCTGATGCGACAGCCCTATTCCCGGAAACCCGGCGGATGCTTGCCGCGCCGCATCCATGCGGGCGCGGTCTGGTGCCGACCGCCGCTCCGGGCAACGGAGCCGTGGCGGCTAATCAATATTGGCACATTAACGAAATATTAACGATTTAATTAATGTTAATGAACCGCCGCCGTTTCGACACCGGACACATGCCTGTCCAGGACGCGAAATCGCGCTTCCTGAAGAGCGGCAGATGTCGCCCCGAGGCATAGGCAACCTGGGGAAGAGCGGAGCGGGAGGGAGACATGGGGGCGATCATTATGGCGGCACCGCTCGCCGGCCCCAGCGCCGAGAGCCGTCGGAGTACAGTGCTGCACATCCTGCTCGGTCTCGGTTGGGCCGGGCTGTTCGCCTATTGCGGCGCCTATCTGGACACGGATCTCCCGCTCCAGACGTCATCGGTTCAGTCCGTCGGGGAACCGCTCATCGCTCAGCCCGATGACCTGTCCCGGCCTGTGATGGCGCTTGCGGCACCCGAGCCGGCCGGAGCCGTTGCGGCACCCGATGCCGGGGCGCCCCCCGCATCGCCGATCATCGCAACGCAACCGGTCGCACCGCCGGCGACGCCCCGTTCGGCCTCAGCCGGGTTCGCCTATGTCGGGACCTGGGGGCCCACTCCGGATGCCTGCAGCGCCCCCGCGCGCCGCAAGGGCTACGTCCCGGCGACGTTCACGCCCGATCGGGCCCAGGCCGGCGACACCATCTGCAGCTTTCGCGGCGCTCATCGAACCGGCAATGCCTGGGCCATGGCGGCCGATTGCGGCGCCCGCGACCGCCGCTGGTCCTCGCAGGTCCGCATCGCGGTGAACGGCGATCGCCTGACCTGGACGAGCGCCATGGGCACCTCGACCTACGTCCGTTGCGCGCGTCGCGCTGGTTAGAGCGCTCGCCCGCGCAGTGGATACCGGTTCGGCGAAAGGGAGCAACTCCAGCCGGCACGAAGACAACGCCGCCCCGTCACCGGAGCCGGTCGGCCCGAGCGGCAACAGGGCTTGGCAATAGGGCTTGGAATGCCCCGCACCGCGCGGCCTCCGATCCGCGCGAACCGGCTCCCGGTTTCACCGTCATGCGCGATGACGACAGCGGGAGGGCGCCGATTTCGGAGCCGTGCAGCGTATCCACCGCGAATGCTTGTAGAAACAATCAGCACAATCGTTATCGCATTGCCTTGTGACGTTCGACAGCACATTGTGCCGATTCTTCAAGCACAGGTGCACACCGTGGACGAAACCGTCGAAACGATCGAGCGTGGGGCTCCCGACTACATCGAACTGACGGCGGGTCTCGTTTCCGCCTACGTCTCGAACAACCACCTGCAGCCGGGCGAGATTGCCAGCTTGATCGCCAACACGCACGCCGCGCTCGCGGGGCTTGCCCATAGCGGCGCCCCCGAGGCACCGGCGGCCGACAGGCCGACCCCATCCCAAATCCGGAAGTCGATCACCCCCGATGCACTGATCAGCTTCGTCGACGGCAAGCCGTACAAGACGCTGAAGCGGCATCTCAACGGCAACGGGATGACGATCGAGCAGTACCGGGAGCGCTACGGCCTGCCGCGGGACTACCCCTCGACGGCCGCGAGCTACTCCGAACAGCGCTCGGCCCTCGCGAGGAGCCTCGGTCTCGGCCAGCAGCGCAAGAAGGCGGCCCCGAAGGCCGAGGACCTCACAGCGACAGCTGCGGAGAAGCCGAAGCGTGCCGGGCGGCCGCGGAAGACCCAGGAGGCCTGAGGCCGGGCAGGGATCTGCCCGCCCCCTCCGGCGATCCTGATCTCCTCACCGATCGCGGCGGTCGAGCCTGACCGGGCTCCCGCTTGCGAGCACGCCAGTCGTCGTGCCGCACCCGTTCACGCACGGCCGGCGCGCCCGCACTGAATGCCCCGGCGACCGCTCTGTCAGGCAGCCCTCAGGCGACGCTCACCGGCACGCGGTGCCATGCCGTGCCGAGATAGCCCTTGTAGTTCCAGGTCACGTCGGGGTCGGCAGGCTGTGTCTGCCCAGCCTCGTCCCACGCCCGTACCACCAACGTGCGCTCACCGGAGGGCAGGTCGAGGTCGATGGTCCAGAACGTCCAGGCGAAGGGCGACGCGGCGTCATGCTCGAGCGAGGCCTGGGCCCAGGATCGCCCACCATCGCCGGAGACGTCGACACGCACCACGGCGCGGTCACCCGACACCGCGTAGCCGCGGATTCTGGTCGTTCCGGCCCTCAACGCGGCGCCGCGCAGCGGCTCGCAGATCACCGCGTTCAGCGGCATGGTGTTGATGGTGTGGCCCTTCGCCGGGTCGGCCGTCTCCGCGGTCACATCGGCCGGGAACAGCTTGTAATCGCTCGCCTGGATCGCGTTGTCGGAGGGGTGGTCCTGCACCGTGATGCGCTTGAGCCATTTCGGGCTCCGCACCCCGGCGTAACCCGGCACCACGGCCCGCAGCGGGAAGCCGTGCTCCGGCAGGAGCGTCTCGCCGTTCATGGCGAAGGCCAGCAGGGTTTCCGGCGCCAGCGCCTTCGCGAGCGGAATCGAGACGCCGTAGGGATGCCCCTCGACCATGTCGTGGCTCTCGAACGCGACATGCAGGGCCGCGCCCTCTTGGATCCCGGCCGCGCGCAGCACATCCCCCAATCGGATTCCGGTCCAGTCGGCCGTTCCGATGGCGCCGCCGTCCCACGGATCACCGGACACCGGTGCGACCGCCCCCATGTCGGCGCGGCGATTGCCCGCGCATTGCATCGTCGCGGTGACGACGACGTGCGGAAAGTGCGACTGCACGTCGTGCAGCGACAGATCGAGGGGCGTCGGGACCGCACCATCGACGCTGATGCGGGCCTCATCCCCGACGATCGCCGGCAGATCTCCGTGGGAGCGCACGTAGAACGCATCCGCCGGCGTACGGTAGGCGGCGCGCAGCCGGACCAGCGGTGGCTCCGCGTTGTAGGGCGCATCCCCGTGAACGATCAGGCGTGCCTTTCGCTCGGCGAACGTCGACATGCAGGTTGTACCCCTTGATGCGAACTGGGAACGCCTGGGCTCATGGAGCGTAGCGCTACGAGAACGGAGGCGCGCACCATGATTCAGGCTGATACCCCGATGCCCGGCGAGGATCCGGGCGCGTTGATCGAGGATCCGTCCCGCCTCGACGAGATCGAGCCGTCCAAGCCCACCGTGCCCGAAGAGGACGACCCCGACGTGAAGGACACCGAGGTGCAGCCGACCTGATCTCGGCCGCCCAACCCCGTCCGAAGGCCGATACGAAGAGCGCCGCGACCATGATCGACCCGAAGCGCCCAGAGACCGATCCCGCCCAGGCAGAGCCGGGGGAGCGTGGCTACGAGAACCTGCCGGTCCGCGGGACCTCGCAAGGCCCACGCTCCCTTGGCGCCTCCGAGCCCGGGGATATCGGTGCGCCGCGAAACGACGAGGCGAAGCGGGTGGCCGAGCAGGGCGACACACGCTCGCCGGTCGAGCGCGCCGGGCATGAAGCGTTCGACACGGCGAAAACGGACACGCAGCGGCGAACGTGACCGGGCGGGACGCCGGATCGCCGGTGGCCGGATCCAGCCCACCGGCCACCGTGGAACCGGCCGGATCGTCAGTACCGGACGTTGGAGAAACCGTTTCCGCTTCGGCCGACGACGCTCTGGATGACCTCCTTGGTCGAGGGGCTGATCCCGCCATCGCCGCGTAGGCGCCGCCCGTCCGCCCGCTCAACGCGATCGAACTCCGGACCGCACCGCTCCAGCGCAGGGCGGATTTTGGAGGCCGGGTTCACGCCGCGTTGCGCCTCGGCGCCCTTCATCTCGAACCTGAGGCAGGACGCCAGATACCCCTTCACGTCATCGAACGCCGCGGCGTGCGCGCCCGACGTCAGGGCCACGAAAAGCAATGCGGATCGGATGAGCATCGGACACTCCGGCAAGGAGGGATGGGCAAGGCTCGAGGATGGGCAAGGCTGGATGATGCCGTCAACGCACGACGAGAGCATTCGTCGCCGGCGTTTCAGGCCCGCGCACGCCGTCGGCGAAGGAACGCCACAGCCCCCGCGGCCAGGATCACGCTGAGCCCGGCATTCACCTCCGGCGACGGCGCTCCGCCGGAGGCGCCTCCAGCTCCCCAACCCGCCCCTGCCCCGCCGACGGCGCTGAACGCGAAGACGGGGTCTTCGGAACCGCGGAGCGCGGCGGTGAAGGACATCGTCCTGCTTCCCCCGGCGCCCGGGGGCGACGTGGAGGACGGATCTGCACCGGTCACCGGGGCAATGGCGGGAAGCAAGCGGAGAATGCCGGCGGACAAACCGGGGTTCTGATCGGCCACGCCGGAATTGCCGCCGCCGCCCGCCGCATGAGCGCACAGGCAACGTCCGACCTCAGTAAAGTAGCATATCCCTACGTAGTCCATTGCCAATACTCAAGTTACGCAACGTAAATACATTGACCTTCAGAGGGGCCATTGGCAATTATTTATTGTGGTTAATAGCACTCAATCACAGATAAAACATGCAGTTAAGATTATAGCCAAGCTTCGAGCATCTGGGGCTCTCGTTTCACTTCGCATGGTGCCAGATCCCACGCGACCCGCTCGGGCCGCGCCCCCATGCGTCAGCGACCCCGCCCGCGACATCCGACGTGCCCACGGGTGCCGGAAGGGCGAGCCCGGTTGTCTTGCGATCGGAACCGGCTCCGCGCCGCGGCCCCCGCCGCCCACCGCGCGCACTCGAAAGCGACGCGACGAGGGAACCAGATCATGGGCGCGGCGGGTCGTGGATCGCTTTGACCAGCCCCGCCGAATAGACCGTCATTGTCTGGCGTTTAGACTTTTTTAACTATAATAATCGACATTCGCTGTGGTCCATGGTCCTAGATCAGCAATCTTCAGCCCGCCCGGTTCGCCGGTGCGGGCTTTTTGATGCCCCGCGCCCGGGCGTTTGCCCCGGGGTGGCGGGGAGGCTCCTGATCAATCCAGAACCATGAGCGATGCAAGCAGGAACGCAATCTCTATCGCCAGCATCATGGCGATGATGCGAATGACAGACCGATCCTTCGCATTGTCGAGGTGATCCGAGCGGTCATCGGCCATGGTTGGGATCCCCATCCACGAAGCAGGCTATAGCCGCATTGGCCGCACGCTTTATCATGGATTGGAAACGCAACGGTTCGGCGAATATTTTCACGCGCCGAGATAGATCTGGCTACGCAGCCAACGCTAAGGATCGCTGAACCCTCGGCGCCGCATTCCACGCTACGGTTACCACACGCGCAGCATGTACCCGCCGGCCAGCACGATGATGGTGAGGGTCACGGCCGAGACTGCAAATTTCCTGGCCGCCTCCGATCCCAGATCGACGCCACGACGACGGCTTCGGGGCCTCAGGACCACGACCTTCGGATCGGAGAGCGGCTGGGTCGAACGCTCGGGTCGCCGATGCTTGGATCGCCCCATACGCATGGTCGCCTCCCTAACGCCGCTTCGTCGCATCGAGAGCTTGCGTCAGGTGCGCCACGACGTCATCGCCCTCGGACGCGGTCGAGCCGAGGTCGGCTGCAACCTCAGCCTCCGCGACACGCTTGGCCACCTCCATCAACACATACTCCACAGGCGGCGGCCAGGGAGTCCCGTTGTCGAGAAGCATCCGGGCGGCCCTAACCAGCATGGTGAACTGCTCCGGCGGGATCGTGATCCCGGCCGCGTTCTGCTCGAGGATGCGGTCGGCGATCGCCGTCGCGAGCCTGGCCACCTCGGCCACCTTGTCGGGTTCAGTGTGGGAGCCGGTCACGTCGGGAATCCCGTTGTCTCACGAGCCCAGGGGCCGCCGACTCGATTGCGTGCCGGTCTCATGCCGGCGGCTTGCATAGGTTATCCCGGAACAGGGCCCATTCCTCGCAGATGCGACCGTCCGAAAAGCGACAATATCCGATCTGGCCGCCGACGCCGTCCCGGATCTCCGTCGTGCCGCCCTGTTTGGCGCAGTTCACGGACGAGGGGTTCGCCAGCGCGACCCGGACGCCGGCGCTGCCAGCCTGGCTTGTACCCGCGACCAGGCAGACACCTGCGGCTGCAAGCAGAGATTGAGCGATCACGTCAGTTCAGCCCTTCGCCTTCCGGTACACGGTGCGGCGCTTCATGGAGCGCCTCCGATCCTATCACGGTCTCAAGCCCCGTTGATCTACGCTCACTGTGCCCGCTGCAACCCTGAGGATCAACGTCGATGGGAAGACGGCCGCACGCCTCTGGATAAGCGAGAGGCCGGGCAGGTCGTCATGAGAGGGCCGCCCGGCTGGTGCGGGCGGGGGAAGCTGCCGTTTCCGGCCGCCGCCGAGGAACACCCGCGGCGCCTCGCGCCTTGCAGCAGGAGACCCGGCTACCGCACATCAGGCCCGACTCCGCATGATCCGCTCCTCGATCGTCGCCCTTCTGATTGTCGGAGGCCTGATCTTGCCCGGCCGTGCCGCCGACGCGCAGCACGGGTCCGACACGCTCAAGCCGATGCTGCAATCCGATAGCTTGGTCTTCAACGGGTTCACGCGATCGAAGGATGGCCGATTGTTCTCGCCGTTCCAGCGCCAGTCGAAGGGCAAGGGCATTGAACTCGGCGAATGGCGGGACGGTCAGCCGGTGGCATTCCCCGACGCGGGCTGGAACGCGTGGAAGCCCGGTGACGACCCGGCCAAGGCCTTCGTGGCGGTCAACGCGATCCGGATCGGACCGGACGGCGACCTCTGGGTGGTCGACAAGGGCGCACCCGGCATGGGCGAGGCGCCACTCCCGGGCGGCCCGAAGCTCGTGCAGATCGACCTGGCCACCAACGCCGTGCGCCGGGTCTATCCGCTGCAAGCCGCAACCACCGACCGGAGCTTCATCGACGATTTCCGGTTCAACGGCCGCAACGTCTACCTGACGGATGCCGGCCAGCCCGGGCTGATCGTGCTCGATCTCGATACAGGCGCCTTGCGGCGTGCGCTCGACGGGCACTGGTCCACCATCGCGCAGCGGCCGCTGACCGGCCAGGGCCGCACCTTGCGGGACGACACAGGCAAGCTCCTGTTCATCCACGCCGACCAGCTCGAAGTCTCTCCCGACGGCAAGACCCTGTATTACCAGGCCTGCACTGGCCCGCTCTACAGCATCGAGACCCGCTATCTGGACGATGCCGGCCTGGCCGACGCCGAGCGGGCCAAACACGTGACGCTGTTCGCCGCCACCGTAGCCACGGGCGGGACCGCGATCGACGCGGACGGGACGATCTACGCCAGCGATACGGACGGGCTGCGTATCCTTAAAATCGCCCCGGATGGGCGCATGAGCACGCTCGTGGAGGATCCGCGCCTGGTCTGGGTCGACGCGATGTGGATCGACGAGCAGGGCGGCCTGTGGATTCCGGCCGCGCAGATGAACCGCACGCCGGCGATGAACGGTGGCGAGGCCTCGGCGGTGAAATTCCCGACGACGATCTATCGGATGCAGATCGACGCCAAGCCGCTGCGGAACTGATCCGCGTTCGAGCCCCCGGGCGCAGGCCTGGGCGCTCATCGGCGCGCCGCGGCATGCGGTCGGGAGCTGCCGTGCTGCGGGCAGGCGCCGGGCCGTGCGCACGTGTTCGGTCCGCGCGCACGTGTTCGAACGGAGGGGGCGTTGAGAGCCGACCGACACCCGGCCGCGTTCCGCCGGATCTTGCCGGCAGGCCCTGCGTCCGGAAGCGGGGGGCTCATGCGGATCGGGCGGATCGCCGGACGCGGTGGCCAATCCCATGGTGACGGGGTCCCGCCGCCCGCTTGCAAATCGCAAATGAGCGGTTAAGCTCGAATGCGTAAGTAGTGACGAGGGGCATCGCCATGAAAACCGTACACCCGCAGAACGAGAGGCTTCCTGCACTGCCGATCCACGCCGCGATGACAGTCAATCCATCGTACGAGGATGAGGTTCATCAGGACCGGATGCGCCGTCTGCACAATGCGCGCGCCAGCCAGCGCGCAGCGCGATACCACCGCATCCATCGCGCCGCCTCGATCTGACGGCGGCGCTTCCTGTTCCGCTTCCGCGGGGCTGAAGACGAGGACATACGGCGCCTCCGGGACGGCATCGTCCTGGGGGCCGGCCCGCTCTGGGGACCTGGGTTCGAGGCGCACGCCTGAGCCGTCTTCGCACCGAAGGCGCGCCCGCCGCAGCTCGGTCGACGCGCCGGAACCGAAAGCCTTTCACAGGGCCAGATCAGCGGCTTACGAGCCCGACGAAGGGTCGAACCGCTTCACGTTCCACCCAACCCACGCGCCGAAGCGGCGCCGTGATCCGACGATCGCCGTTGCGCCCATGCCGGAGCGCCGGTGCGACGGTGGCAGTTGTCGGAGCGCGTTCACCCTCACCCGCACAGACACGTCGGGCCGACGCTCCGACGAGCTCAGCAGGCAGGATGCTGAGCCAGGGTGCGGCCGGCGAATCGTTCGGACACGCCAGGGCCGGCAACGACGGGGACGACCTCCGCCCCGGGGCGCCGGGCTCGTACGCTGCGTGAACTGGCGCAGGCGACGCTCCACCGCCTCCAGAAAACGCCTGGCGACCCCGGTTGGGCTCGAACCAACGACCTGCCGCTTAGAAGGCGGCTGCTCTATCCAGCTGAGCTACGGAGTCTTGGGTGCCAGCAGGCCCAGAAGCCACGGGCTTGGCCGAGGGTCAAGCGTCTGCGGCCGGTCCGGGGCGCCCCGATGGGGCAGCCGGTCGGCGTGGCAGCGAGCGCGTTCCGTCGCCCCGGCGCGGCAAGGCAGGGTTGCGGCGCGGGGTGGATCCGGACAGGTCGGGGCGCGGTTCATGCCGGGGCCCAGCGCCCGCAGGAGCGCCCGCACAGGAGTCCGAGCTTGTCGGCCCCGAGTCCCCCCGCATCGTCGCCCAACCCGGCGCCCAACCCGGCGCCGAAAGGGGCGCCCAGGCCGGCGCCGCGCCGCCGGGCTGAGGGCCGGGGCAGCCTCGGCCGGCCCGGGGCGGATCTGCGGCGCCTGCCCACGGGCCTGGATCTGCGCAACGTGCGGCTGGTCGAAGGCGTGCGTGCGGCCTTCGCGTTCGGCGTCGTGATCCTGATCAACATCTGGGTGCAATGGCCGCCGCTGCTGACCATGGCGCTGGCCGCCAACCTCGCGTGCTTCTGCGACAATGGCGGCCCGATGCGGGTGCGCCTGCGCGTGCTGACTGCGTTCTCGCTGCTCGGCGGCCTGCTCTGGGCGGGCCTCGGCCTGCTGCAGCCCCTGGGGCTGCTGGTGGTGGTGCCGGTCTCCTGTGCGCTGATCTTCGCGTGCTCCTACGTCCGGGTCTGGAGCGTGCAGGCGCAATCGGCCGGGAACGTGCTGGTGGTGGTGCTGTGCATCGCGCTCGACCGGCCGCTGACCCTGGAGCAGGCCGGGATCGTGGCGCTGATGTTCGCGGCCGGCGGGCTCTGGGCGACGCTGCTCGCCCTGGTGATCTGGCGCCTGCACCCGTACCGGCCGGCGCACCGGGCGGTGGCCGAGGTCTGGCACGGCCTGGCGCGGCTCTGCGGCGACCTCGAGCGGCTCGTCGCCCTGCCCGCTCCCGACGCGGACGCGTTCGACGGGCATGCGCGCGGCCACCGGCGGGGCGTGCGCGCGAGCATCGAGGCCGCCCGCACCATGATCCTCGACCTCGCCCGATCCCGGGAGCGCGTCTCCGAGCGCACCGCCCAGGCGCTCCTGCGCCTTGAGAGCGCCGAGCAGATTTTTTCCGCCCTGATCGCCGTTTCGGAGCTGATCGACAGCCGGCCCGATGCCCGCCGCCGGGCCCTGGCCAAGACCTTCCTGCGGCGCCTGCGCCCGCTCCTGGTCACCATCGCCCGGGCGATCCGCGACGATGCCAGCCTCGATCTCGCCCGGCTGGAGCGCTCCATCGCCCGGGCGGCCGAGGACCTGTCGGAGGATCCGACCCTGGCGCGGCTGGCCGACCGGATCGTCGGGCGCGTCCGCATGGGCGCCAAGCTCTCGACCCCGGAGGGCTATCGGCCCGGCGGCACCCTCACGGACGGCCGCAGCCTCGACCGCTGGACCCGCTATTGGGAGCCGCTGCGGCAGAACTTCACCCCGGCCTCGCCGAACCTCCGGCACGCCCTGCGGGCCACCGCGGTCGCGGCGCCTGCGCTGGCCGCGACCCTGACCTATGCCGGCGCGTTCACGCATTGGCTGGTGATGACCGTGGTGCTGACCATGCAGCCGTTCTACGCCGCGACATGGCAGCGGGCACTGGAGCGGATCGGCGGCACCGTGCTGGGCGGCCTCGCGGGCGCGGTGCTGGCCTACTACGCCACGACCCCGCTGGTGGAGGCCGGGCTGATCCTCGTGCTCAGCGTCGTCGGGTTCGCCGCGCGCCAGATCTCCTACGGCTTCTTCGTCACCTGTCTGACCCCGCTGGTGGTGCTGCTGGTCGAGTTGCTGGAGCCCGGCCACAGCTCCTGGGAGATCGTCGGCATGCGCGCCGGCTTCACCGTGCTGGGCGGGCTGATCGCGGTGGCGAGCTGTCTCCTGCTCTGGCCGATCTGGGAGCCGGACCAGGTCCGACAGGAGTTGCGGCGGGCGCTCAAGGCCCATGCCGGCTTCGCCGAGGCGGTGCTGCTCGCCGTCCCCGGCGAGGCGCGCGATGCCGTCGTGCTGGCCCGGGCCCGCACGGCCGGCCTCGCCCTCAACGACCTGGAAGCCGCCCTGTCGCGGGCCCTGCAACAGCCCCGGGCGGGGAGCCACCCGGAGGTGGAGGCCGCCATGGTGGCGGACGCGACCCTGCGCCGGATCAGCGCCCGGCTGTCGGTGCTGCGCCACGCGCCCGAGGCCGGCGCCCCCGAGGCGGAGGCCTGGCGGGCCTGGATCGCCGCCACCCTGGCGGCGCTCGGTGAGGACCGGCCGCTGCCCGAGCGGCCGGTCCTCGACCGGGGGCAGTCGCTCGCCCGCCTCGTGAGCCAGGTCGATCTCCTGAGCGGGACCCTGCGGCCGGGCGAGTTGCGGGCGATCGATGGCGTGGGGCCGGAAGCCGGCATCGGCGTGCGGGACGAGCTGGCCGTCCCGGTACGCTGACGGGCGGCGCCCCCCCGGCCTCAGTACCGCGGCAGGGCGTTGGCCGGGCCGCCGGCATGCGGGCCGGCGTAGCGATAGGCGGAGGCCCGTGCGGACTGGGTCCGATCCTGCTGCAGGACGCCGGCATTCCCGACCCAGCCCGAATAGGCCGAGGCCGGGTAGGGCGAATGCTTCGAGTCCAGCCCCTGCGCCAGGGCCGGGGTGGCCGCGGCGGCGAACAGGGCGGCGGCGGCGAACATGCGAATCGTCATGACGATCTCCTCGTGTCTGAGTCTGACTGCGACGGGAAGTGATCCGGTCAACCGTGTCGGGTGAGGAAGATCGTCGGTGCGGCGGTCTTGATCGCTCGGGCTTTGCTTGGCCGAATGTGACCTCTCAACCGCGATACTCTGCCGGCGGTTCGACCGATGCCGTGCGGTGGCGCACGGTCGGCGCAAGGTCGGCGACCGTGCGGCTCCGAAGGCCCGATGCAGGATCCGGTGAGGCCGGAACGGCAGGCGCGGCGGTGCGGGTCTCGCGGCCGGCGCGGGGATGCGTCGCGCGGGGAAGCGTGCCACAGACCGCCCCGCAATGGATGCCCCGTGAGCGGGTATGAACCGGATCGCGCCAGGAACTCTGCCATGCGGTTGATCGTCGGCCTCGGAAACCCGGGTTCGCGCTACGCGAACAACCGGCACAATATCGGTTTCCTGGCCATCGACGCGATCGCCCGCCAGCACCGGGCGAGCCCGTTCCGGCACCGCTTCCAGGGCGAGGCTGCCGAGGTCGTGCTGGGCACCGAGCGGGCGATCCTGCTCAAGCCCTCGACCTTCATGAACGAGTCCGGGCGCTCGGTCTCGGAGGCGCAGCGCTTCTACAAGATCCCCTTGAGCGACGTGATCGTGCTGCACGACGAACTCGACCTCGCCCCGGCCAAGCTCCGGGTGAAGCTGGGCGGCGGCAATGCCGGCCATAACGGCCTGCGCTCGATCACCGCCCAATGTGGCAACGACTACCGCCGGGTGCGGCTCGGCATCGGCCATCCCGGCGACAAGGCACAGGTGCACGCCTACGTGCTCAACGATTTCGGCAAGGCCGAGCTGCCCTGGGTCGAGGATCTCTGCCACGCGGTCGCCGACCACGTCGCCCTGCTGGCGGTGGGCGAGGATGCGAGCTTCCAGAACAAGGTCCACCTCGCCATGGCCGGCCGAGGCTGGGACGCGGTGAAGACGCTGGGCGCGAAAAATTGACACGGAAACACGAGGACACGATATAGCCGGCGGAGGCTGCGATGAAGAACGTCACCGTGACGATGAGCGAGGCCCTGCTGCAGCGGGCGCGTGTCGCCGCCGCGCGCGACGGCAAGAGCCTGTCGCGGTTCGTCGCCGAGGCCGTCGAGCAGCGCGTCGGCCGGCCGCTGACGCAGCTCGAAGCGATCGAGCGGTTCCTGGCCGGCCCCCCAATGAACCTGACCGACGAGAACGGACGCGCCCCGACACGCGACCAGCTGTACGATGACTGACCAGGTCTTCGTCGATACCAACGTGCTGATTTATGGGCGCGACGCCAAGCAGAGCGACAAAAAGGCGACCGCCCAGGAATGGGTGCGAAGCCTCGGCGCACAGGGCGCCGCGCGCATCAACATGCAGGTCCTCAACGAGTTGACACGCTGGATCCTGAGGAACGAGCCGAGGCGTCCCCTCGCCGACATTCAGCAGGAGATCGAGGCGCTTAAGGTCTGGGGCGACAAGCCCCTGGACGAGGAGGAACTCGAGGTCGCCTGGGCGGTGCGGGACAAGCTGGGCTATCAGTGGTTCGATTGCCTCCTGGTAGCCGCGGCCCAGCTCGCCGGATGCCGATACTTCCTGACCGAGGATATGGCACACGGCACCGTGTTCGAGGGCCTGACCCTCATCAACCCTTTCCGCGCGTCGCCCGGCGACGTGCTTCAACGGAACTGAGTCCATGGGCTTCAAATGCGGCATCGTCGGCCTGCCGAACGTCGGCAAGTCGACCCTGTTCAACGCGCTGACGCAGACGGCGGCCGCGCAGGTGGCGAACTATCCGTTCTGCACCATCGAGCCGAATGTCGGCGAGGTGGCGGTGCCGGATCCGCGCCTGGACGACCTCGTCCGGATCGCGAGTTCGAAAGAGAAAATCCCGACGCGGCTGACCTTCGTGGACATCGCCGGGCTGGTGCGCGGCGCCTCCAAGGGCGAGGGCCTGGGCAACCAGTTCCTGGCCAACATCCGTGAGGTCGACGCCATCGCGCACGTGGTCCGCTGCTTCACCGACGGCGACGTCACCCATGTCGAGGGCAAGGTCGATCCGGCCGCCGACATCGAAACCATCGAGACCGAGCTGATGCTGGCCGACCTCGACAGCCTGGAGCGCCGGGCCATCGCCCTGGAGAAGAAGGCCAAGGGTGCCGACAAGGAGGCCAAGGAGAGCCTCGATCTCGTCAACCGCGCCCTGCCGCTGCTGCGCGAGGGCAAGCCGGCGCGGCTGGTCGAGCGCAAGCCGGACGAGGAGAAGCTGTTCCAGTCCCTGGGCCTCATGACCGCCAAGCCGGTGCTCTACGTCTGCAACGTCGACGAGGGTGATGCCGACAAGGGCAACGCCTACTCGGATTCGGTCTTCGCCCGCGCCAAGGCCGAGGGTGCCATCGCGGTGGTGGTCTCGGCCAAGATCGAGAGCGAGATCGCCGTGATGCCGGAGGGCGACCAGGCCGAGTTCCTGGAGGCCGTGGGTCTGACCGAGCCCGGCCTCAACCGGGTGATCCGCGCCGGCTACGACCTCCTGGGCCTCGTGACCTACTTCACGGTCGGCCCCAAGGAGGCCCGGGCCTGGACGATCACCAAGGGCACCCGCGCGCCCGGCGCCGCCGGGGTGATCCACTCGGATTTCGAGAAGGGCTTCATCCGCGCCGAGACCATCGCGTTCAAGGACTACACCACGCTGGGCGGCGAATCCGGTGCCCGGGACGCCGGCAAGCTGCGGCTCGAGGGTAAGGATTACGTGGTGCAGGACGGCGACGTGCTGCATTTCCGCTTCGCCAACTGAGCCCCCCTCCCCTGACGCACTGGACGAGGCTGCCATGCCGGACCCCGCGGTCGAGGATTTTTCCGTCGGCGACGTCATCGCCGGCGAGCCCCTGACGGTCACCCGCGACGCCATCGTGGGGTTCGCGCGGGCGTTCGACTTCCAGCCATTCCACCTCGACGAGGCGGCGGCGGAGCCGACCTTCGTGGGCCGTCTGATCGCGTCGGGCTGGCACACGGCCGCGCTCGGCATGCGGCTGCTGCAGCGGGGTCCGTTCCAGGGCGGCTCGTCGTTGGGCGCGCCCGGGATCGACGAGTTGCGCTGGCTGGCGCCGGTCCTGCCCGGCGATGCGCTGACGCTGACCTTCCGGGTCGTGGGGATGCGGGACTCGGCCTCGAAGCCGGGGCTCGGCTTCGTCACCGCGGAGGTCGCGTTGGGCAACCCGCGCGGCGAGACGGTGCTGACCCAGCGCTTCACCTTCATGCTGGCCCGCCGCGGCACCGATCCCCTGCCGCCCCGCCCCGTCGAGATCGGCGAGCCGGGCCCGGTCGAGGAGCCGGAGGATGCCGAGATCCTGCCGTTCCTGCGGGACGCCGAAATCGGCTTGGTCCGCGACCTCGGGGCCTACCCGTTCAGCGCCGCCGCGATCGTGGCCTTCGCCGAGGCCTACGACCCGCAGGCGTTCCACCTCGACCACGCGGCGGCCAAGCGCAGCCATTTCGGCGGTCTCTGCGCCTCCGGCTGGCACACCGCCTCAGCCTACATGAACCGGCTGCTCACCACCCGCGCCCGGGACGCCGCCTACACGGCGAGCCGCGGCCCAGTTCCGGAATCGGGCCCCTCCCCGGGCTTCAAGAACCTGCGCTGGCTCAAGCCGGTCTACGCGGGCGACACGGTCCGGTTCAGCACGAAGCTCACCGACAAGCGCGCCTCCGCGTCCCGCCCCGGCTGGGGCCTGGCGTTTGCGCGCAACTCCGGGATGAACCAGCGCGGCGAGCCGGTTTTTTCGTTCGACAGCGCGGTGTTCCATCGCTGGGAGCCGTGAGGCGCAGCGGTTCCGGTCCCCGTGCGTTGTCGCGACGGAGACGGACGGGATACCGGATACATGTACCAGAAGAAGCTCGGCAACACGGGGCTGTTCGTTTCGGAACTCTGCCTCGGGACGATGACCTTCGGAGGCGGAGCCGGGATGTGGCGCCAGATCGGCGCCCTCGACCAAGCCGAGGCGGGGCGGCTCGTCGGGCGGGCGATCGACGCCGGCATCAACTTCATCGACACGGCGGATGTCTACGCCGAGGGGCTCTCCGAGGAGATCACCGGACAGGCCTTGCGCGATCTCAAGGTCCCGCGTGACAGCATCGTCGTCGCCACCAAGGGCTACGGGCCGATGGGTCCAGGCGCCAACGCGCGGGGCGCCTCGCGCTTGCACCTGATCGACGCCTGCAAGGCGAGCCTGAAGCGGCTCAAGCTCGACCACATCGACCTCTACCAGATCCACGGCTTCGACCCGGCGACGCCGATGGAGGAGACGATGCGGGCCCTCGACATCCTCGTGCAGCACGGCCACGTGCGTTACGTCGGGGTCTCGAACTGGGCGGCGTGGCAGATCGTCAAGGCGCAGGGCATCGCCGAGCGGGCCAACCTCGCGCGGTTCGAGACCCTGCAGGCGTATTACTCGATCGCCGGGCGCGACCTCGAACGGGACATCGTCCCGATGCTGCGGTCCGAGGGTCTCGGACTCCTGGTCTGGAGCCCCCTCGCCGGCGGCCTGCTCAGCGGCAAGTATTCCGGCGGTTCCGGGGAGGGTCGGCGGGCGAGCTTCGACTTTCCGCCGGTCGACGGCCCGCGCGGCGAAGCCTGCATCGCCGCGATGCGCCCGGTGGCGGAGAGCCGCGGCGTCTCGGTGGCTCAGGTGGCGCTCGCCTGGCTGCTGCACCGCCGGGCGGTGACCAGCGTCATCGTCGGCGCCAAGCGCCTCGACCAACTCGAGGACAACATCGCGGCCACGCGGCTGAGCCTCACCGACGCGGAACTCGATGCCCTCGACGCGGTGAGCGTCCTGCCGCCCGAATACCCGGGTTGGATGTTCGAGCGTCAGAACGCACGGGCGCAGCAGCTCGCCGAATCCGGCCGGCCCGGCGTGCGCTGAGGCGGCTCACGCCGCCTTCCGGCGCTCCGGGTAGAGCCCGCACAGCCCCTCTTCGCTCGCCGCGCAGATGCCGCGCTCGGTGATGATCCCGGTCACGAGGCGGGCCGGGGTCACGTCGAAGGCCGGGTTGGCCACGGGGCTGCCCGGGGAGACCACCTCGATCGTGGCGAAGCCGCCCTCGGCCAGGCGGCCGGTCATGTGGGTGACCTCGCGGCCGTCGCGCTCCTCGATCGGGATCTCCTTGACGCCGTCGTGGAGCGTCCAGTCGATCGTCGAGAACGGCAGGGCGGCGTAGAACGGCACGCGGTTGTCGTGGGCGGCCAGCGCCTTCAGGTAGGTGCCGATCTTGTTGCAGACGTCGCCCGACGCCGTGGTGCGGTCCGAGCCGACGATGCACAGGTCGACGCCGCCATGCTGCATCAGGTGGCCGCCGGCATTGTCGGCGATCACCGTGTGGGGCACGCCGTGGCCGTTCAGCTCGAAGGCGGTGAGCGCCGCGCCCTGGCTGCGCGGCCGGGTTTCGTCCACCAGCACGTGCACCGGCACGCCCCGCTCGTGGGCGGCGTAGATCGGCGCCAGCGCGGTGCCCCAATCCACCGTGGCGAGCCAGCCGGCGTTGCAATGGGTCAGCACCGTGACCGGCCGCCCGCCGTTCGCCTTGTGCAGGTCGGCGATGATCTGGCCGCCATGGGCGCCGATCGAGCGGCAGCTGGCGACATCCTCCTCGGCGACGCGGCCGGCTTCCGCGAAGGCGTGGGCGAAGCGCTCGGCCGGCTGGATCTGCCGCAGGTTGCCGGCGACCCGGTCGAGCGCCCAGCGCAGGTTGATCGCCGTCGGGCGCGTCGCGGCGAGCGTCGCCACCGCCCGGTCGATCCCGTCCATCGACGGATCCGCCCGCATGGCGAGCGCCAGCCCGTAGGCCGCGGTGACGCCGATCAGCGGCGCGCCGCGCACGATCATGGTGCGGATCGCCACCGCCGCGTCGTCCAGCGTGGCGAGGCGCCTCAGCTCGAACGCGAAGGGCAGGCGTGTCTGGTCGATCACCTGGACGCTGACGCCGTCCGGGTCCGGGAAGATCGTGCGATAGGGCTGACCGTCGATGTTCATGGCGGTTTCTGTGCCATAGCGGGGCGGTTTTTGCACCACCCCAGGCCCGGACACGCCCGCTCCGGATCCCGCGCGGGCCCGGGTACGGGGGGTCAGGCTTCCTCAACCTTAGCAGGTCGTTAAGGCCGGCATGACTAGCCTTCGGGTCAGAGTCCCCGTTCGCGTCCGGTCCCGCATGCGCTCGCTTCGCCGTCCCGCGTCGCCCTACGACACTTACGTCGACAGCGTTCGCCCCTTCTTGGGCAAGCGCCTGACGGAGCTCGGAGGGCTCGTCCTGTTCACCGGCGCGGTCGCGCTCACCGTGGCGCTCGCCACGTGGTCGATCGACGACCCGAGCCTCAACCACGCCACCGACCACCCGGCCCACAACGTGCTCGGCCAGCCGGGCGCCGTCGTGGCCGACCTCGCCATGCAGATCCTCGGTCTGGGTGCCCTCGCGTTCGTGCTGCCGCCCGTGCTCTGGGGCGTCCGGCTGATGCGCGAGCGCGACCTGCCCCAGGGCGGCATGCGCCTGGCGCTCTGGATCATCGGCTTCTGCGCCGCGAGCGCGGTGGCGAGCGCCCTGCCGCCCACCGCGCGCTGGCCCCTGCCCACCGGGCTCGGCGGCGTCGCCGGAGACGGCCTGCTGTCCATGGCCCGGGTGATCGTCGGGGCGGTGTCGTCGGCGGCGGCCCACCTCGTCGGCTTCGTCTACGCCGCGGTGGCGATCCTCAGCCTGACCGGCGCCTGCCGGTTCGGGGCCGCCGAGGAGGAGTCCTTCCACGACGAGCCCTATCCCGCCCGGCATCCGTCCGTGCGGGGTCGCGACGAGCGCGAGGATGCCGACGAGCCGAGCCTCGGCCTCGTGGGCATCGGCGCCCTCGCCCAGGGCCTGATGCGGATGCGCGTCGCCCTGGCGCGGCGGATCGAGGCGTGGCGGACCGGCCGGGTCGAGCCGTTCGACAGCGCCTCCCCGGCGCTCGCGGCGCGGCGCGCCTTCACGGATGCGGACCTGCCCTGGGCCGAGCACCTGCCGGAGGCCGCCCAGCCGGGCCAGGCGCGGCGCGAGCCGGTTTTCGAGGCCCCGTTCGACGGTCAGGATCCGAGCCGGGACGCGTCGGCTCCTGCGGGGGCGACCGCCCGCCGGGCACCGGTCCCGCTGCCCCCGGAAGAGGACGAGCCGGACGCGTACGAGGAGGCCCCGCCGCGGCCGGCCGCCGCCCGTCCGGAGCCGACCGCCTCGCGGGTCGCGGCGCCGGCCGCCGCGCCGGTGCCGGCCCGCCGGGCGCCCGCGCCGCAGGTCCGGCCCGAGGATTACGCCCTGCCGGCCCTCGATCTGCTGGCGGCCCCGCGCGGCACCTCCCCGGCAAGCCAGGTCTCGGCCGACGCCCTGGAGCAGAACGCGACCCTGCTCGAGGCGACGCTCGGCGATTTCGGCGTGCGCGGCGACATCCTGGCGGTGCGCCCCGGCCCGGTCGTCACGCTCTACGAGCTGGAGCCCGCACCCGGCACCAAGTCCAGCCGCGTCATCGCGCTCGCCGACGACATCGCCCGCTCGATGTCGGCGGTCTCGGCCCGCGTGGCGGTCGTCCCCGGCCGCAACGCGATCGGCATCGAACTGCCGAACGCCAAGCGCGAGACGGTGTTCCTGCGCGAGCTTCTGGCCTCCACGGACTTCGCCGAGAGCAAGCACAAGCTGGCTTTGTGCCTCGGCAAGAACATCGGCGGCGAGCCGATCATCGCCGACCTCGCCCGGATGCCGCACCTGCTGGTGGCCGGCACCACCGGCTCGGGCAAGTCGGTGGCGATCAACACCATGATCCTGTCGCTGCTCTACCGGCTGAAGCCGGAGGAGTGCCGGCTGATCATGGTCGATCCCAAGATGCTGGAGCTGTCGGTCTACGACGGCATCCCGCACCTGCTCTCCCCGGTCGTGACCGACCCCAAGAAGGCGGTGATCGCCCTCAAATGGGCCGTGCGCGAGATGGAGGAGCGCTACAAGAAGATGTCCAAGATCGCGGTCCGCAACATCGACGGCTACAACGCCCGCGTCTCGGAGGCCGCCGCCCGCGGCGAGGTGCTGACCCGGACCGTCCAGACCGGCTTCGACCGGCAGACCGGCGAGGCGATCTACGAGGACGAGGCCATGGACCTCGCCCCCCTCCCCTACATCGTGATCGTGGTCGACGAGATGGCCGACCTGATGATGGTGGCGGGCAAGGACATCGAGGGGGCGATCCAGCGGCTGGCCCAGATGGCGCGCGCGGCCGGCATCCACCTGATCATGGCGACGCAGCGCCCGTCGGTGGACGTGATCACCGGCACGATCAAGGCGAACTTCCCGACCCGGATCTCCTTCCAGGTCACCAGCAAGATCGACAGCCGCACGATCCTGGGCGAGATGGGCGCCGAGCAGCTGCTCGGCCAGGGCGACATGCTGTTCATGGCCGGCGGCGGGCGCACGACCCGGGTGCACGGGCCGTTCTGCTCGGACAGCGAGGTCGAGAGCGTGGTCGCCCACCTCAAGCGCCAGGGCCGCCCGAGCTACCTCGACGCCGTCACGGCCGACGACGAGGACGGCGCCCCCGAGAAGGGGACCAAGGGCAAGGCCGGCGCGGCCGAGCTGGAACTCGACGGCGCCGTGTTCGACCAGGGCTCGTTCGGCGAGACCGGCGGCGACCTCTACGACCAGGCCGTGCAGGTGGTTATGCGCGACCAGAAGGCCTCGACCAGCTACATCCAGCGCCGGCTCCAGATCGGCTACAACCGCGCCGCCTCCCTGATGGAGCGGATGGAGACCGAGGGCATCGTCGGTCCGGCCAACCACGCCGGCAAGCGCGAGATCCTGTTGGAGGAGGCTGCGGGCTGAGGGTCTCGCGGTTCGACCGAGCGCGTCGAATCAAGGCTCGAGCGCCGGTCCCGATTGCACCGTGGGGACCGGCTCCGGGCCTGGGACGCGTCCCTGAAAGCGGTGGCGGCCGCCGAGGGCGAGCCCTCGGTACCGTGGCGGCGCATCATGCGGGCGTCGCGGCCGCGACCCTGCAATCGGCCCGGCAAACGGGCGCGGCCTTGGGTGTCGCCATCTTCGGCGCGCTGCTTACGGCACTGGCCAGCTTCGACCGCGCCCTGCCCGTCGCCCTTTGGATCATCGTGGCCGCGTCTCTGACAGCGGCGCTGGGCTGGCGGCTCTCGGCGGGTCGCAGTTCGGATGCGGGCCCCGGTCACGGGAACCCACCATTGGGCAGGGGAAGGGGCTGATCATCGATCGCCTGCGGAGACCGGTGTCTCGAAGGCGTGGCGCCTCACGCCACCGAGAACCGGAACGTGGTGGCCGCCCGAAAGACCTCCCCCGGGCGCAGGGTCGCGGACGGGAAGTCCGGCTGGTTCGGGGCGTCCGGAAAGCCCTGCGTCTCGAAGCAGACGCCGTCCCCGGAGCGGTAGATCCGGCCGGAGGGGCCGATCAGCGTGCCGTCCAGGTTGTTGCCGGTGTAGAGCTGCAGGGCCGGCTGCGTGGTCGCCACGTCGAGCCGCCGGCCGCTGCCCGGATCGATGCAGGCGGCGGCCGGGCGCAGGGTCCCGGCGGGGCCGCGCAGCACGAAGGTGTGGTCGTAGCCCTTGGCGTAGGCGAGTTGCGGGTCGCCCTCGCGGATGCGCGCGCCCAACCGGTGCGGTGTCCGGAAATCGAACGGGGTGCCGGCGACCGGCTGGACCGTGCCGGTGGGGACCTGCGTCGCATCCGTGGGCGTGAACGCGTCGGCCTCGATCTGGACCACGTGGTCGAGCACGCTGCCCGTCCCCTCCCCGGCCAGGTTGAAGTAGCTGTGGTTGGTGAGGTTCAGGACCGTGGGCCGGTCGGTCAGGGCCTCGTAGGCGATGTGCAGCAGCCCGTCCTCCGGCAGGCTGTAGCGCACGCGGACGTCGAGGTTGCCGGGGAACCCCTCCTCGCCGTCCGGGGAGCGACGGGCCAGGGTGAGGCTGGTGGCGTCCGCCGCCTCCGCCTGCCAGAGGCGTGTGCCGAAATTCCGGTCGCCGCCGTGCAGGGTGTTGGGTCCCTCGTTCACCGGCAGCCGATAGGTGCGGCCGTCGAGGTTGAAGCGCCCGCCGGCGATGCGGTTGGCGTAGCGCCCGACCACCGCGCCGAAGCTCGGGCTCACGGTCTCGTAGCCCGCGAGCGTGTCGAGCCCGAGGACGACGTTGGCGCTGCGGCCCACGCGGTCGGGCACCTCGATCGCCGTGATCACCGCGCCGAAATCGATGACGTGGACGCGCAGGCTCCCCCGGGCCAGTCGGTGCCGGGTGACGATTTGACCGTCCGCGGTGCGCCCGAAGATCTCGCCCGCCATGCTGCGATCCCCGCTCAGCGCTTCCAGACGCCGAGCCGCTCGGTGCGCGCGTGGTCCTCGGCGGCGACCAGTTCGGGGCTGGCCTCCGGGGAGGCGCGGCCGCCGCCGTTGAACAGCACCACCTCCGAGAGGTCCCGCCCGTTCACCAGGCAGTTCATCGTGTCGCTGCCCGGCGCCGGCTGGCAGGTCACCGGGCGGCCGCCGATGTAGCGGGTCAGCTCGTCGGCCTGGCCGCCGCGCACCCACTCGACGCCGAACAGGCGCACGACCTTGCCGGCGACCTTCAGGGTCGCGGTGTCGATCACCTGGGCCGGTCCGGTGATGGCGTTGGCCGCGGGCGGCGGCGTATCGGGCTCCGGATCGCCGCCGGTCTCGGGCGGGGGCGTGACCGTATCGGGGGCCGCGGGAGACGCCGCCGACGGCCCAGTAGCTTGAGATCCGGCTTGCGATCCCGCTTGCGGTGCGGCGGTCTGGACACTCGCGGGCGCGTCGCCGGTCTGGGGCGAGGTGGTCGTGGAGCGCGTGGCTTCGGGCTCGCGGCCGGCCAGGACGAGGCCCGCCGCGACCACCGCCACCAGGGCGGCCGCGCTCGCGCCCGCGAGCCAGCGCCGATGCCGGCGGCTGCCCTCGTCGCCGCCGGCGAGACCGAGCCGTTCGCGCAGACGGGGCAGGCTGTCACGCACCGACTCGCCGAGCCGGCCCGGGCCGTCGTTCCACGCCGAGACCGGATCCGCGCCGGACGCCGCGGCCTCGGAACGGCGGGTGAGACGGGCCTGCAGGCCCGTCCGCAGGGTGGCGAAGCGGCCGGCCGCGGTCTGCGCCAGCGCCCGTCCCTGGACGGAGGAGCGCTCGGCGAGAGACCGGGCCCGCTCGGACTGGGTCTCGACGAAGCGCGCGGTCGCGGCCTTCATCTCGTAGGCGCCGGTCAGGATCGGGGAATCCTTCGGATCTTCGGGCTCGGCCTCGGGCTCCGGTGCCACCT
The DNA here is from genome assembly GCF_979253755.1 of Methylobacterium sp. AC315. Lineage (NCBI taxonomy): Bacteria > Pseudomonadati > Pseudomonadota > Alphaproteobacteria > Hyphomicrobiales > Methylobacteriaceae > Methylobacterium > Methylobacterium sp. AC315. The sequence continues at coordinate 24,837 of NZ_CEEDEA010000023.1, read as the reverse complement.
CCGGCGGCAGGAACAGGGCCGGATGCCGCGCCTGGAGTTCCGCCACGAAGTCGGCGAGCGTCAGCGGCTCGCCGGTGCCGGGCCGCGTGCGCACGACGCCGTGCCGGTCGAGCACCCGGTAGCCCGCGTCTCCGCGCACGATCGCGGCCTCGGCCATGAGCCCGAGGGTCCGCACCGCCACCGGGCGCGGGCGCGCCCGGGCGATCGCCGCCTGGATCGCCTCGCGGAGGGCGGCGCGCTCCGGATCGTCGAGCGCCGGACGCGCCGGCCTCGATTCCTGTTCCGCCACCACCGTTGAAGACGTCATAAACCCGATCCCGGCATCACCGCGCGCCGCACGGAAGCCGCTTTACGCCTTGCCGGGCGAGGGGGCCAGGGTGCCGGCCTGGACGCTCCGGTGCAGGACCCGTCCGGACTCGCCGACGATCACCGGGCGCGTGCCCGCGAAGCTCACCTCCAGGACCAGCTCGGCCGCCCCGGTGGAGACGGCGCCGCGATCCGGGTTCGCAGTGCGGAAATCCACGATCGTGCGGATCGTGCAGGTCTCGGTGTCGCAGGCGGTGCGGATGGTCCGCGGCTCGTAGCGCCGCTCGGGCCAGCGCTGCACGAAGCTGCGCTTCTCGGCGACCAGCCCCGCCAGGGTGACCGGGTGCCCGTAGAAGCGCACCCGCGACCCGTAGAAATGCGGTGCGGCGCCGACCATCGTGTCGCCCGAGCTGGAGACGGTGGCGAGGTAGTTCGCCGCCAGGGCCCGGGCCACGGCGGCCCGCTGCCCCGAGGCGGCCGAAGCCGGCGCCACGGCCGCCGGCGTGTCGGCGAGCCGGCGCGGATGCGCAGCATACCGCGGCGAGGCCTGGCGGGCGTGCGGACGCTCCAGGGCGGCCGCCCGCTTCGGGCCCGCGGCCCGGGTCACGGCGTCCTGGGTCGCGGCGCTCCCGGTTGCGGCGCTCTTGGTCGTAGCGCTCTTGGTCGTGGCGCTCTTGGGCAGGCCGTCGTCGGCGGGCTCTGGCTTGGCAGCCTGCCGGACCGGCTCCGTCTCCGGGACGGCCCGCTTCGCCTGGTCGGCCGGATTCGACTTGGCTGCCGCGGACGGCGCGCTGCGGGCCGGCGGATCGACCCAGGAACTCTGGGACCCCGCCCCCTGCTGCTGGGCCGAGGCGCCGCCGACGAGGGCCAGCGGCAGGATCACGCCGAGGGCGAGGGCAGAGCGGGTGGGAATGGTGGCGGGCATCGGTGCCTTCCTGGCGGCCGGAGCGTACGTGGGGAGAACGCGCCCGCATGCCGAAGCGGTTCCACGGTTTCCCCGGGCGCACCCGTGACTCTGACGATGTGCCGGGCCCACACCAGCCCGGGATTGCGTGGATGACGGGGTTGCGCTCGATCTTTTCACCACCAAGTCGGGGACAATCTTGGCTGTCGCGCGTTTCGGGCTGTCATCCCCCCTTTCGCCGCCCTGAGCATCGAGGTTCCTGTGTCCCGACTCGAGACCGCGGTGACCTCGCAGATGCATCGGAGCCCGTGATGAGTGCCGACCAACGCCGGGCGCTGCTGATCTGCAACGCGAAGGCGCGCAACGGCGGCCTCGACCTCGACGAGGTGCGGAGCATCCTGCGGGCGGGCGGCATCGAGCCGGTGGAGCCGCCGCCGGACGCCGATTGCCGAGAAGTGATCCGGGCGCACGCCAAGGATGTCGACCTCGTGATCCTGGGCGGCGGCGACGGCACCATGAACATGGCCGCACCCGCCCTGGTGGAGAGCGGGCTGCCCCTTGCTATCCTGCCGCTGGGCACCGCCAACGACCTCGCCCGATCCCTGGACCTGCCGCTGGATCCGATCGCCGCGGCGCGGTTCATCCCGAATGCCGCGACGCGGCCGGTCGATCTCGGCTGGGTCAACGGCCACTACTACTTCAACGTCGCCAGCATCGGCTTCTCAGCCGAGCTCGCGGGCGAACTCACGGCCGAATCGAAGAAGACCTGGGGCGTGCTCGGCTACGCGGTGGCGGCCATCCGGGTGCTGCGCCGGGTGCGGCCGTTCACGGTGACGATCGAGCACGACGGCACGGTCGAGCGGGTGACGACCATCCAGGTCTCGGTCGGCAACGGGCGCCATTACGGTGGCGGTATGACCGTGGAGGAAGCCGCCACGGTCGATGACGGCAAGCTCGATTTCTACAGCCTGGAAGTCGCCCATTGGTGGCGGCTGATCGCGCTGCTGCCGGCCCTGCGCCGGGGCACCCATGGACGCGCGGCCGACGTGCGCGCCTTCCAGACCCGGGAGATCAAGATCGCGACGCGCAAGCCCCGGCCGGTGAATACCGACGGCGAGCTGACCACGCATACGCCCGCCCACTTCAAGGTCTTCCCGAAGATCCTCCGGGTGTACGCTCCCGATCCGGCGGACAGTGCCGGTCCGTTCGATCTGGCCGCCCTCGGCAGCCGCCTCTTCCCGACCAGCGAGACGCACGACCCGTGACCGACCTGATCCAGCTTGCGAGCCAGCCCGCGATCTGGGTCGCCCTGGCGACCCTCATCGTGATGGAGGTGGTGCTCGGCGTCGACAACCTGATCTTCATCTCGATCCTGACCAACAAGCTGCCGGCCGACCAGCAGACGCGGGCGCGGCGGATCGGCATCGGTCTGGCCTTGATCCTGCGGCTCGGTCTGCTGGGCACGGTCGCGTTCATCGTGCACCTGACCGAGCCGGTCTTCTCGGTGCTCGGACAGGACTTCTCCTGGCGTGACCTGATCCTGATCGGCGGCGGCCTGTTCCTGCTCTGGAAGGCCACCAAGGAAATCCATCACAGCGTCGACCCCGACGACCCGGCCGACACCGGGAAATCCGGCGGCACGATCGGGTTCGGCGCGGCGATCGGCCAGATCCTGCTCCTCGACCTCGTGTTCTCGATCGACTCGATCATCACCGCGGTGGGCATGACCGAGCACGTGCCGGTGATGATGGTGGCCGTGGTCGTGGCGGTGATCGTCATGCTGGTCGCGGCCGAGCCGCTCTCGGCCTTCATCGCCCGCAACCCCACCGTGGTGATGCTGGCTTTGGGCTTCCTGATCATGATCGGCATGACGCTGATCGCGGAAGGCTTTGGGGCGCACGTGCCGAAGGGTTATATCTACACCGCCATGGCGTTCTCGGCCGGCGTCGAAGGCCTCAACATGCTGGCCCGCGGACGCAAGCGGGCGGCCGCCGCCGGCACGGAGCGGAGCCCGCGCTGAGCGGTCCCGTCCCGCCGGCCTCCGGCGCAAGCGGCGACACGGCGCTGGAGACACCCATGCGGATCGCGGCCCTCCTGTGCGCCCTGCTGACCGCCAGCCCCGCCGGCGCGGAGACGGTCCCGATGCCCCCCTCCCCTGCGGCCCGGCACGACCTCGCCCCCACCGGCACCCTCCGGGCGGCGATCAATCTCGGCAATCCGGTGCTCGCCCGGTCCGGGGCGGACGGCCCGGCCGGCGTGTCGGTGGATCTCGCCCGGGCGCTGGCGCAGCGGCTCGGCGTGCCGGTGGCGTTCGTGACGTTTACCGGCGCGGGGGCCGTCTCGGGCTCGGCCGGGGCCGGGACCTGGGACATCTGCTTCCTGGCGATCGACCCGAAGCGCGCCGAAGGCATCGCCTTCACGGCCCCCTACGTGCTGATCGCCGGCAGCTACCTCGTCCCGGCCGACGCGCCGATCCGGAGCCTGCCCGACGTCGACCGCGACGGGATCCGGATCTCGGTGGGGCATGACAGCGCCTACGACCTGTTCCTGACCCGTACGCTGCGCCACGCGACCCTGGTGCGGGCGCCGACCTCGGCGGAGGCGGTCACGGCCTTCGCCCGGGACGGGCTCGACGTGGCCGCCGGGGTCCACCAGCCGCTCGCCGCCTACGCGGCCGCGCACCCGGAGGTGCGACTGCTGCCGGGGCACTTCATGGAGATCCCGCAGGCGATGGGTCTGCCGGTGGGCCGGGACGCGGGGGCGGCGTATCTGGCCGACTTCCTCGCCCAGGCGAAGGCGGACGGGATGATCGCACGCAGCCTCGCGGCCGGCGGGCAGGATCCCGGGCTGGCAGCACCCTGATCCAAGCCGGGTGCATCCTGCCGCCTCGATCAGCGCGATTCGCAGCGCAGGGTGAGCCGCGCTGGCGATATCGACGCGGGCGTCCAGCGAGAACGTGTCGCGCTTCCCGCGCATCAGGTCGCCACGCGGGCGCGCAAGGCCGGGCTGCGCGGCGACGCTGCAAGCAGCGGGTCGGCCCGTGCCGCCATGTCAGGCGCTTCGATCGGTGTGTTCGCGCGATCCCTGGAGCCCTCCTGCGAGGCCCAGCGATCCTCGATCGCCGGACCTCGCAGGCCGAGGTGAGCGGGATCGGCAGGCCCGCCCTCGTTACACCACCAGATTGACGATCCGCCCCGGCACGACGATCACCTTGCGCGGCGGCTTGCCCTCCAGGATCTTCTGGACCGTCTCCAGGGCCAGGGTCGCGGCTTCGACAGCCTTAGCGTCGGCGTCGCGCGGCACGGTCACGTCCGCGCGCTTCTTGCCGTTGATCTGGACCGGCAGGGTGATCTCGTCCTCGACCAGGAGCCCCGCCTCGGCCTCCGGCCAGGGGGCCTGGGCGGCGAGGCCGGGGCGGCCGAGCGCGGTCCAGCATTCCTCGGCGAGGTGCGGCATCATCGGGGCGATGAGCTGCACCAGGATGCCCGCCGCCTCCGTCGCCGCCGCGCCCGAGACCGGCCCGCGCAGCCCGTCCTCGAGGGCGTTGGCCAAGGTGTAGATGTGGGCGACGCAGCGGTTGAACCGCAGGCGCTCGATATCGTCCTGCACGGCGGCGAGCGCCCGGTGGGCGGCTTTGCGCAGGGTGAGGTCGGCGGCGCCATCCCCGCTCGCGGCCAGCGCGGCATGGGTCAGCCGCCAGACTTTCTGGACGAACCGGGCGGCGCCCTGCACGCCCTCCTCGCTCCAGATCACGTCGCGCTCGGGCGGCGAATCGGAGAGGACGAACCAGCGCGCCGTATCGGCCCCGTAGCTTGCGATGATGTCGTCCGGATCGACCACGTTCTTCTTGGACTTCGACATCTTCTCGATCGAACCGATCGCGATCGGCGCCTGAGTTTTCACGTGAAACGCGCGGCGCTCGCCCTCCTCGGTGGAGAAGCGGATCTCGGCCGGCGGCACCCAGGCGCCGGCCGCGTCCTTGTAGGTCTCGTGGACGACCATGCCCTGGGTGAACAACCCGGCAAACGGCTCGGAGACGCCGGCCCAGCCGGTCTCGCGCATCGCCCGCATGAAGAACCGGGCGTAGAGCAGGTGCAGGATCGCGTGCTCGATACCGCCGATATACTGGTCCACCGCCAGCCAGCGATCGACCGTGGCGCGGTCGGTGGGGGCGTCGGTGAGCCAGGGCGCGGTGAAGCGCGCGTAGTACCAGGACGAGTCGACGAATGTGTCCATCGTGTCTGTCTCGCGCCGGGCCGGGGCGCCGCAGGTGGGGCACGGTACGGTCCGCCAGACCTGGTCGCGCTCCAGCGGGTTGCCGGGCTGGTCGAACGAGACCTCCTCGGGCAGCTTCACCGGTAGGTCGGAGACCGGCACCGGCACCGGGCCGCAGGACTCGCAGTGGATGATCGGGATCGGGCAGCCCCAGTAGCGCTGGCGCGAGACGCCCCAGTCGCGCAGGCGGAACTGGACCTTGCGCTTGGCCACGCCCTCCCGCTCCAGCCGGCGCGCCACCGCCTCGAAGGCCTCCCCGGTGGTCATGCCGTCGAGGAAGCGCGAATGGATCATCCGCCCGTCCTCGACATAGGCGGTGGTGGTGATCAGGAACGCCTCCGGGTCCTGCCCCTCGGGGCAGACCACCGGGACGTTGCCGAGCCCGTACTTGTTGGAAAAGTCGAGGTCGCGCTGGTCATGCGCCGGGCAGCCGAACACCGCTCCGGTGCCGTAGTCCATCAGCACGAAGTTCGCGACGTAGACCGGCAGCGTCCAGGCCGGGTCGAGGGGGTGTCGGACGGTCAGGCCGGTGTCGAAGCCGAGTTTTTCCGCGGTGTCGATCGCCGCCTGGGCGGTGCCGGTGCGCCGGCATTCCTCGATGAAGGCCTGGAGATCCGGGTTGTTCGCGGCAACCGCTGCTGCCAGCGGATGGTCGGCCGCGATCGCCAGGAACCGGGCGCCGAACAGGGTGTCGGGCCGGGTGGTGTAGACCGTCACCGACTCGGCCTCGCCGGCCGGAGGCCGGGCCAGGTCGAACCGGACTTCCAGTCCCTCGGAGCGGCCGATCCAGTTCTTCTGCATCAGCCGGACTTTTTCCGGCCAGCGGTCCAGCCCGTCGAGGGCTGTGAGCAGATCCTCGGCGAAGTCAGTGATCTTGAAGAACCACTGGGTCAGCTCGCGCTGCTCGACCAGGGCGCCGGAGCGCCAGCCGCGCCCGTCGATCACCTGCTCGTTGGCCAGCACGGTGTGGTCCACCGGGTCCCAGTTCACCTTGGCGGTGCGCCGGGTCACCAGGCCCTTGTCCAGGAAGTCGAGGAACATCCGCTGCTGGTGCTTGTAGTAATCGGGGTCGCAGGTGGCGATCTCCCGGCTCCAGTCGAGCGACAGGCCCATGGCCTTCAGCTGGTCGCGCATCGACGCGATGTTGGCGTAGGTCCAGTCCCGCGGGTTGACCTTGCGCTCCATGGCGGCGTTCTCGGCCGGCAGGCCGAACGCGTCCCAGCCCATCGGGTGGAGCACGTTGAAGCCCCGGGCGCGCTTGTACCGGGCGACCACGTCGCCCATCGCGTAGTTGCGCACGTGGCCCATGTGGATGCGCCCCGACGGGTACGGGAACATCTCCAGCACGTAGTATTTCGGGCGCCCGTCAGAATTGTCGGTCTCGAACAGGCGTTGCTCGGCCCAGGCGGCCTGCCAGCGCGGCTCGGCATCCTTGGCGTTGTAGCGCTCGACGGGCTGGGGGGCGGTGCTGGTCATGGGTCCGGCTGGGTCAGAGGCTCGGCGGCTGATCGGGGAGAGCCGCGGCACGGTTGCGGCCCAGTAGCATATCTGCGCCGGAGCCGGTCAACGGATGCAGGGATCCGGGCTTGCGCGAGGCGCGCAACGGCATAGGTCGGCGGGGCAAGGGACCGATGTCCCATCAGGATAGGCACGCGATGGACGACGCGATCACCGGGCAGACCGCTCCCGCCACCGACGGGATGGGGCAGCCGACCGCCAAACCCCCGGTCGGCGAGGCCGACGTCGCCGCCGGCCTCGCCGAGGTGCGAGCCGCCGTCGCGCAGGCGGCCGAGGATTCGGAGCGCGACCCCGCGGAGGTCCAGCTCGTGGCCATCTCCAAGACCGTGCCGGCGGAGGGCATCGTTCCGGCCCTGGGGGCGGGGCACCGGGTGTTCGGAGAGAACTACGTCCAGGAATCCGCCGCGAAATGGCCGGACCTGCGGGCCCGCTACCCGGATGTCGAGCTGCACCTCGTGGGCCCGCTGCAATCCAACAAGGCCCGCGAGGCGGTGGCCCTGTTCGACGTGATCCACGCCCTCGACCGGCTGTCGCTCGCGGCGGCGCTCGCCAAGGAAATCAACCGCGCGGGTCGGACCCCGAAGCTGCTGATCCAGGTCAATACCGGCGCGGAGCCGCAGAAGGCCGGGGTCCTCCCGGATCAGCTCGCCACGCTGCTGGCCGAGTGCCGCGACACCCACGGGCTCGCGATCCAGGGCCTGATGTGCATCCCGCCCGCGGAGGACCCGCCCTCGGCCCATTTTGCCCTGCTCGCCCGCCTGGCGCGGGATCACAACCTGCCGATCCTCTCGATGGGCATGAGCGCGGATTTTCCGGCGGCGATCCAGCAGGGCGCCACCCATGTCCGCGTCGGGACCGCCATCTTCGGGGCCAGGCCCCGGAAGGCGTGAGCCTCACCCGATCCGAAGATGCGTGCGTGGGCCGAGGCGCCCGAGCAGGCGCAGCAGGTCCGACCGGGCCAGGGCGACGCAGCCCTCGGTGGGGCGGTAGCCGTCCCGGGCGATATGCAGGAAGATCGCGGAGCCCCGTCCCCTCCGGATCGGCGCGCGGTTGTAGTCGAGGTCGATCACCACGTCGTAGAGCCCGTCGTCGCGCCACATCGATTCGGCACTGATGCCCGGGGCCGGCAGGCGGATCGGCCGGTTGTAGCGGCGGTCCCGGCGGTCGTCGCACCAGCCGTCGCCCGGCCGGGTCGCCCGCAGGGGCAGCGCCGAGCGCGGGCGCAGGCCGAGATGGTCCGGGCGGTACGCGCCGCCCCGCAGGCGGAAGCGACCGCGCGGCGAGCCGCCGTCGCCCTCGCGCTTGTCGGAGACGATGCCGCCCGCCCCGAGGGCGCAGGGGATCACCGCCGGGCCGACCAGGAGCTGGCCCCGGCAGCGGTCGCCGACCAGTGCGCGGACCCGGATCTCGCTCACGGTCATGCGGACCGGTCCGGGCCGCTCGCGCCGATGTCCCCGCACAACACCCCTCCCCTACCGGTCGCACGCGCCCCGGTCCGGCCCGCGGTGATGCGGCGCCAGGGGCGGATCGGCAGGGGTTATGCCCGGTATCCAATACCGAAACCGTGAAAAATTGCGCACAAGGCAATTTCCGGCCACAAACGAAGCTCTATCCTTACGGTGGAACCTAGGCCGTCGAAGCCGGGATTCGGGAGCGAATCAGCCCACCGCCCTGCGACGGGGGGACCGAGCGCCCTTGGATTCCGGCGCGCCGGCCCCGCTTTCCTGGAGCCGGCCGTGTTGTCACGCGACGGGCGGCGTGCTCCAGATCCTTGTCATCGCGCACTGTCTCCGAACACCGGGTCTCCCGGTCCCGCAGCGTGCTCCAGGGCCCCGGACGATGTCGAATGTCTATCGCCTGCTGATCTGTGACGACGACGCGATCCTGCGCGACACGCTCACCGAGCAGCTCGACCTCTGCGAAGAATTCACCGTGGTCACCGAGGCGAACGCCGCGGACGCGGTCCGGCGGGTCGGGGCCGAGCGCATCGATCTCGCCGTGATGGATGTCGGCCTGCCCGACCTCGACGGACGCGAGGCCGTGCGCCGGATGCGGGCCGGCGGCTTCCGCGGCCCGGTGATCATGCTGACCGCGCAGGACTCGGAGGCGGACCACGTCGAGGGGCTTGAGGCGGGCGCCAACGACTACGTCACCAAGCCGTTCAAGTTCGGCATCCTGCTCGCCCGGATCCGCGCGCATCTGCGCAGCCACGAGGCGTCCGAGGACGCGGTGTTCCAGATCGGCCCGTACACGTTCCGGCCCGGCGCCAAGCTGCTGGTCGGCGAGCGCGGCTCGAAGCTGAAGCTCACCGAGAAGGAGACCGCGATCCTGCGCTTCCTGTACCGGGCCGGCCGGGCCGTGGTGAACCGCGACACGCTGCTCGCCGAGGTCTGGGGCTACAACGCCCACGTCACCACGCACACGCTGGAGACGCATATCTACCGGCTGCGCCAGAAGATCGAGCCGAACCCCGCCACCGCGGCGATCCTCGTCACCGAGGGCGGCGGCTACAAGCTGCTGCCCTGATCGAATCGCGCCCGTCGCAGGGCGCACGCGGAGCCGGGTGCGATTGCAACGCGGTTGGGAACGGCTTTAGGGATTTGCGTGTACGCGAGGCGCAGGCTCGTTTGCACGCAGGCGGTGAGGCGGTTCCTTGGGGCTCGACGACGACATCGCGATCCTCGCCGACGCGCCGCTGTTCGGCTTCCTCGACCGGGACGCGCTGCGCCTGCTGACCTTCGCGGCCGAGCGGCGCGAGCTGGCGGACGGCGACCTGCTGTTCGCCCGCGGCGACCCGGCCGATGGCGGCTTCGTGGTGATGTCGGGCACGATCCGGCTCGCGCCCCGGGTGCCGGATGCCGAGCCGGTCCGTGCCGGGCGCTCGGCGCTGATCGGGCAGCTCGCCCTGTTCGTGCGCGGCACCCGGCCGACCGAAGCGCGGGCCGAGGGCGCCGCCGAGGTGATGCGCATCACCCCGACGCTGATGCGGCGCGTGCTGGAGGAATTCCCCGCGGCCGCGCAATCCGTCTACGACACCCTGGCGATCGACCTCGTGGACCTCGTGACCGATCTCGACCGGGTGCGGGTGCTGCTCGAGGATTGATCCGGGCGGATTGCGCCGGCTCCCCGGGTGACAGCCCCGGTGCCCGCGAGTAAGCACGGGCTCCCGCCATCGAGAGCATCGTGCGCCCATGTCCACCTCCGACCTCGCCAAGACCATCGAGACGGCCTGGGAAGAGCGCGCCGGCATCTCGACCTCGACCCAGGGCGCCGTCCGCGAGGCCGTCGAGGAGGCGTTGAACCTGCTCGATTCCGGCAAGGCCCGGGTCGCCGAGAAGAGCGGCAACCAGGATTGGGTCGTCAATCAGTGGCTGAAGAAGGCGGTGCTGCTGTCCTTCCGGCTCAACGACATGGCGACGATCGATGGCGGCCCCGGCGGCGCGCCGTGGTGGGACAAGGTCGCGTCCAAGTTCGCGGGCTGGGGCGAGGCGGAGTTCCGCGCCGCGGGCTTGCGTGCCGTGCCGGGCTGCTTCGTGCGCCGCGGCTCCTACATCGCGCCGGGCGCCGTGCTGATGCCGAGCTTCGTCAACCTGGGCGCCTATGTCGGCGAAGGCACCATGGTCGACACCTGGGTGACGATCGGCTCCTGCGCGCAGGTGGGGAAGAACTGCCACATCTCCGGCGGCGCCGGCATCGCCGGCGTGCTCGAGCCGCTCCAGGCCAACCCGGTGATCATCGAGGACGATTGCTTCATCGGCGCCCGCGCCGAGGTGGCCGAGGGCGTCATCGTCGGCCAGGGCAGCGTGCTGTCCATGGGCGTCTATATCGGCGCCTCGACCAAGATCGTCGACCGCAGCACCGGCGAGGTGATGTACGGCCGCGTGCCGCCCTACTCCGTGGTGGTCTCGGGCACGATGCCCGGAAAGGCTCTGCCGGACGGCACCCCGGGCCCGGGCCTGTACTGCGCGGTGATCGTCAAGCGCGTCGATGCCGGCACCCGCTCCAAGACCGCGATCAACGAGCTGCTGCGCACCTGATTCTTTTGGGACTTGAGGGCGGCCCTGTGGAGTCGACGCGGACCCTGGACCTGATCGTGGCGGGCCGGCCGGTGCCGACCCCGTGCGCCGTGATCGGTGCGGGGCCCGACGCGCTGCTGCTGCCGGCCCTGTCCACGATCTCGGACCGGTCCGAGATGCACGCCCTCGCCCACGCCATCGGCTCCGAGTACCGCTGCCTGGTGCCGGACTGGCCGGGCTTCGGCGCCCGGCCGCGCACCCGGCTGCCGCTCGGTCCCGACACCCTGCACGCCTTCCTGGACGCGCTGCTCGCCGCCGCGCCCGGCCCCTACGCGGTCGGGATCGCGGCGGGCCACGCCGCAGGCTATCTCGTCGCCGCGGCGCGCAGGCACCCGGCAGCGTTCGCGCGCCTGGTTCTGGTGGCGCCGACCTGGCGCGGGCCGCTGCCCACCGCGATGCCGAGCCGGGCGCACTGGTTCCCGCGGATCCGCCGGGCCGTCGAGGCGCCGATCCTCGGCGAGGCGCTCTACCGGCTCAACATCAGCCCGCCGATCATCGGCCGGATGATGCGCGCCCACGTCTACGCGGACGCGGCTCACGTCACACCGGCTCTGATTCGCGCCAAGCACGCCATCACCCGGCAGCGCAACGGCCGCTTCGGCACCGCCGCCTTCGTCACCGGCGGCCTCGACCCGGTGGGCGACCGCGCGGCCTTCCTGGACCTGTTCGGGGACGGCCTGCCGCCGACCCTGGTGCTGCGGCCGGAGAACGCCCCGCGCCGCTCCGGCGCCGAGATGGACGCGCTGATCGCCCACGGCCGGGTCGCCAGCACCGCGATCCCCGGCGCGCTCAGCCCGCACGAGGAGTTTCCGGCCGCGGTCGCAACCGCGATCCGAGCGAATTAGCCGGCAAATTTATCGATTCAAAAAGTCCGGGACCTTTTGCGGGTCCAGGGCTGAGCCCTGGCATCATCAGGGCTCAGCCCCGATCACCGGGCTCAGCCCTTTGGAAACCCATGCTCCGGTGGCATCGTGATGACACCGCGATGGTAGGGGAAGCGGGCGCGCTGGAGCGGATCTGGGCCGGTGAAGATCAGCCGCGTCCGGAACGAGACCGGGCTGACGCAGATCAGGTAGCCCCGCAGGGCCTTGTCGCCGGGGACGAACAGGGCCGTCGCCAGATACCGCTCCTCGGCCCGGACCCAACCGGGGATGGGCAGGCCCCAGCGCCGGGCCAGATGCTCACCGGCCCCACCCAGGAACGCGTCCGCCTCCGGCCGCCCCAGCAGGCCGGGCTCGTCGGCCACGAAGGCGGCCTGCCGGGCAACGTCGCCATCGGCCGCGTAGAAGGCGTCGAGGAAGTCGCGCAGGTGATGCTCCCAGTCGCCGTCGCCGCGCGCGCGCTCGACCACGGCAGCCAGGGAACGCGGCCTCATGGCGTCCCCGCGAAGACGGCCGAGAATCGACTGCGGGCCTCCGGTGATGGGTCTTCGCCGTAGATCGCGCGGTACAGCTGTTCCAGGGCTTCCACATCACGCAGGCCCAAGTGAGCGGCCAGGGCACGGGCGTCGTTCAGGTCACGGTCGCCGCGATCCAGGCTCTGCAGGGCATGGAGTTTCATCGCCAGGAGGTAGGCGGGTTTGGCCACAACCGTCCGAAGTCCCGGCGTCCCATCAGCCGGGAACGTGCCGGACAGGGCGAACAGCGTCTCATCCTCGTCGAGCGGGGTGAACATCCCGACGGCGTCGTTGAGCCAATCCGACTCCAGTCCCATCCGCGCGGCGACCCGGGCCACCGAGGGTGCCAGGGCTGCCTCGTCGTAGCCGGGTCGCACGACCGCATCGACATCCTCGGTGCTGCGCCGCCAGGCGAATTGCAGCATCAGCGCGCCGCCACCGTAGACGGCGATCTCGACGAACCGTCCGTACTCGGCGAGGTCGGCACCGAGTGCCTCGAAAGCCTCGAGGAGGCGGGCGCGGTCGAGCGGCTGAGCCATGGGGTCGGAAGGCCGGAGCGGGGATGGTGCAGCGTTCGCGTGAACGCGGCTTCGGGTCAACCGCCCCGCCCGCTCGACGAACCGCCGGGTTCGCCCCTGGACAGAATGAGAGCCCTGTGTGCGGACTGAACCGTCCCGCCAAGTCGTTCGTTTGCAAGTCGGTCGTTTGTCTGCGGGACCGGCCCGCCTCCGCTCCCGCCCCTTCGCCGACACCGCCAAGGATCCGATGCGCCGCACCCTGACCTTGCCGATCCTCGCTCTGCTGGCGGCCGCGACCCCGGTGCGCGCCGAGGATATGCCCCAGCCAGCCCCGGCGAACCCGCCGGCGGCGCCGTCGCTCGGGGCCGACACGCTCAAGCCGGGCAAGCCGGCGATCAAGCCCTACCTGGCCGAGACCGCGGGTCCCGATGCCGTCCAGATCCTGCCGGCGCCGCCGGCCCACGACGCGCCGCTCGACAAGGCCGACCGGGCGGCCTTCAACAGCACCCGCGCGCTGAAGGGCAGTGCCCGCTGGGAGATCGCCGCGAACGACGTGTCGGAGGGGGCCTCCGCGGTCCTCGAGAACTTCGCCTGCGTGCTCGGCATCCGCATCGACCAGACCCGGGTGCCGGCGGTGATGAACCTCCTCGAGCGCACGCGCCTCGACCTCGCCCGGGCGACCCGCGGCCCCAAGGTCCATTACCGGCGGCTGCGGCCCTTCGTGGGCAACGAGGCGCCGATCTGCGTCCAGCGGACCCAGGCGCTCACCGACAGCTTCAGCTACCCGTCCGGCCATGCCACGCAGGGCTGGGCCTACGCGCTGATCCTGGCCTCCCTGGTGCCCGAGAAGGCGACCGCGATCCTGGCTCGTGGCCGGGCCTACGGCGAGAGCCGGGTCGTGTGCGGGGTGCACTGGCTGAGCGACGTGGCGGCGGGGCGGATCACCGGCTCCTCGGTCCTCGCCACGCTGATGGGCGATCCGGGCTTCCGGGCCGATCTGGAGAAGGCGCGGGCCGAGCTCCGGGGCGCCCTGTCCGGCGGCGGCGCGGCCCCCGACCAGGCCATCTGCACCCGCGAGGCCGACGCCCTCCGGGAGCCGCCGCTGGAGTTCTGAGCCACGAACGAGTCCAGATGCGAACACCTCCAAGTGTCCGACTGACGACACGCTTTCGGGCTGATCGATCGCCCGCGACGGGATGATCTTGGGGTCGAAGCGCCGATGCGTGGCGCATCCCGGGATCCATCGTGCCGCCGCGTTCCGCCCGCCTCGGGCTTCTGCTCACCGCCACCGCCCTGACGAACGCCGCCGTCGCGCGGGGCACGGACGTCAAGGGCGCAGACGTGCAGCTCAACGAGATCTCGGTCGAGGCCGCCCGCCCGACCTCGGTTCTCCCGGCCGGGGCCGGCTTCGGCGGCGCCAACGTGAGCGGCGGCAACGGCAACAGCGCGGCCACCGGCGGCGGGGGCGGCGGCCCTCGGGTCTCACCGCCGACCGTCACCCTGTCCGACGCCCTGGTCGCCTACGACGTTGCGGCGCTCGATCCGAAAGACAAAGGGTTTCGTGCACCGATCAACGCGCTCAACCTCTTCGACCGCAGCTCCACGACCTGCGAGGCGGGCTTCTGCTATCGCGGCGCCCCCGCCACGGTGATCGGCAGCCTGATCTATCGCTGGTCGCGGCTCCCGCGGGGCAGGGGAGCATGGCAGGTTCCCGTCCCCGGCACTGGAGGTCGATGCGGCTCCTGTCCTAAGGCCGGAGCCTCGTCCTCCCACCCGGGCCGCCCATGCTCTCGACCCTGCTGGTCGTGCTGCCGATCTTCGCGCTGATCTTCGCCGGCTGGCTGGCGCGGCGGATCGGCGTGCTCGGCACTGCGGCGACCACCGAGCTCAACCGGTTCGTGGTGTTCCTGGCCCTGCCGGCGCTGCTGTTCGACGTGACCGCGCACGCGCATTGGAGCGCGATCTGGAAACCCGGCTTCATCGGCGCCTTCGGGCTGAGCAGCCTGGCGGTGTTCGCCCTGACGGTGCTGATCCGGCGCGGGGAGGGGCGACCGCTCTCCGACGCCGCCGTGGACGGGCTCAACGCCGGCTATCCCAATACCGGCTTCATGGGCTTTCCGCTCGGGCTGGTCGCGTTCGGCCCGGAGGCGCTGGCCCCGACAACCGTGGCTGCGATCCTCACGGTCTGCGGGGTGTTCGCGGTGGCGATCGTGCTGATCGAGACCGGGCTGCGGCGGGAGACCGGCGATGGCGGCGCGGGCGGGTCCGGCGTCCCGGTCTGGCGCACGGTCGGCCGGTCGCTGATCCGCAACCCGCTCCTGGTGGCGCCGGCGCTGGGCGCCCTGGTACCGACCGCCGGCCTCACCCTGCCGGTGTCGGCCGAGACCTTCCTGAAGCTCCTCGGGGGCGCGGCCTCGCCCTGCGCCCTGGTGGCGCTCGGCTTGTTCCTGGCCCAGAAGCGCCGGCCCGGCGGCGCGCAGACCCGGGCGGCCGCCCTTCTGGTCGGCCTCAAGCTCGCCGGGCAGCCGCTGCTGGCCTACGGGCTCGGCCGCTTCCTGTTCGACCTGCCGCCGCTGCTGCTGCACGTCGCGGTGCTGATGGCGGCCCTCCCCACCGGCACCGGCCCGTTCATGCTGGCGGAATTCTACCGCCGGGAGGCCGACCTGACCGCCCGGGTGGTGCTGGTCTCGACGATCCTGTCGATCGTCACGGTGTCGGGCTATCTGGCAACGGTCTGAAACACCGCGACCACGCTCCCGCCGCAGAGGAATCGTAACGGTTGCCGCGTAGCCTCATGGCGCGGCCCGCCCGGTCCGGGCTAAGAGTGGCGGCGATGACGCGGGGCGGAACGGCGACGTGATGGTGCGTTCGGAAGTATCGGTTGCGGGCCGGGTCGGCCGCCTCGCCTGCGTCGCCGGCCTGGCGCTGAGCCTGTCGGCCTGCTTCCGTCCGTTGTACGGGCCGACCGCCTCCGGCGAGACCGTGCAGGCCCTGCTGGCCTCCGTGCAGGTCGACGACGTGGCGATGGCGCAAGGGCAGGAGCGGCTCGGGCATTACCTGCGCAGCGAACTGGTGTTCGAGCTCGACGGGTCGGGCCAGCCGTCGAGCAAGCGCTATCGGCTGAAGCTCTCGGGCTCCGAGATCGTGCAGACCCCGATCGTCTCCTCCACCACCGGCCGCGCCGAGGCCGGTACGCTGGTCGCCAACATCAAGTACAGCCTGGAGGACATGGCCGGCGCCAAGGTCTACTCCGAGGGCGTGGCCACCTCGACCGCGACCTACGACCGCTCGGTCCAGCGCTTCGCCAGCCAGCGGGCGGCGCGCGACGCCGAGATCCGCCTGGCCAGCGTGCTGGCGGACCAGATCAAGACCCGCCTCGCGGCCGTGCTGTCCACCAAGCCGTGAGCCGGCTTTGACGGCCGTCAAGGCGGGCGAGATCGAGGGGCTGATCCGGCGCGGGCCCGATCCGCGCATCCCGGTGATCCTGGTCTACGGGCCCGATACCGGCCTGGTCACAGAGCGCGCCCGCAAGCTCGCCGAGGATTTCGTCACCGACCCCGGCGATCCCTTCGCGCTGGTGCGGATCGACGGCGACACCCTCGCCTCCGACCCGGGCCGGCTGTGCGACGAGGCCGGCACGATGGGGCTGTTCGGCGGCCGCCGGTCGATCTGGGTCCGGCCCGGCAGCCGCAACTACGCGCCCGCCGTCGAGGCGGTGCTGGCCGCCGAGATCGCCGACGCGCGCGTCGTCGTGGAGGGCGGCGACCTCGCCAAGAACAACCCGATGCGCGTCCTCTGCGAGCGCTCGCCCCGGGCGCTGGCGATTCCCTGCTACGCCGACGACGAGCGCACGCTCGGCGACCTGATCGACCGCACCCTTCAGGAGCGCAGCCTGCGGATCGACCGGGCCGCCCGGGAAGTCCTGGCCCGCAGCCTGGGCGGCGACCGACGGGCGAGCCTGATGGAGATCGAGAAGCTGGCGCTCTACGCGGCCGGGGAGGGGACCGTGACCCTCGACCATGTCGAGGCCGTGACCAGCGACGTCGCCGCCAGCGTGCTCAACACCCTGATCGACGCCGCCTTCGACGGGCGCCGCGAGGCGGTGGAGCGCGACTACCGGCGCTTCCGGCACGAGGGGCTGGATCCCGGCGTGGTGCTGGGCTCGGCCCTGCGGCACGCCCTGACCCTGCTGGCGACTCGCCTCGACAATCCGGACAAGACCCCGGCCCTGATGGCGGCGGCCTGGCGGGGCCTGCATTTCAAGCGCAAGGCCAGCATCGAGGGCCAGCTCGCCACGTGGCCGGCCGGCACCCTCCGGCAGGCCGCCAAGGCCCTGCAGGAGGCCGTCCTGGCCTGCCGACGGGCCGAGCCGGAACTGGCCCACGCTCTCGCTTCGGCGGCGCTGCTGCGGGTGGCGGAGGCGGGGGCAAGGCGGCGGCGTTAGAGGTGATGCTGGCTCGATAGGACGCGCAGGCCTGCAATGGCGTGCGTTCCCCTCACGGGGGGATTTGAGTCTTCGCACGGTCGGGACTTCTCGCAGCGCGCGATCATCCACTTCGTCATCTCAGGGCCGCGCAGCGCAGCCCGGGATCCATAGCCGCCGAAAGATCAAGGTCCGGCGCCGTCGGCGGATCCGGATTCCGGGCTCGCCTGCGGCGCCCCGGAACGACAAGGCGATTCATCCTGTGGCCGCGACACCTCCGATCGAAGGCGGGATCTCGGAGGTCGTTGAAGCGCTGGGAGACCGCGAAACGCGTCCTCAGCCCTCCTCCGGCTCCGACACCTTGAAGCGGTTGAGCAAACCTTCCAGCTCGTCCTGGGTCTCGTAGCGGATGCGAATCTCGCCGGATTCCGCGTCCTTGGGCTTGTACGTCACCTCGACGCCCAGGGCCCGGCGGATGCGCAACTCCAGGTCGCGCACCGGGGCAGGGCGCTCGGCGGAGAGCCGCGGACGGCCGGGGCGGGGAGTGTCGGGCTTCGCGGCATCGGCGGCCTCCGACGCCGCCACCGCCTCGACCTCGCGCACCGACAGGCCTTCGGCCACGACCCGGCGGGCCACGCCCTCGGGATCGCGCACGGCCAGGAGCGCCCGGGCATGGCCGGCGGTAAGTTCCCCGGCGGTGACCCGGTCCTGCACGGCGGGCGGCAGGTTGAGCAGCCGCAGGGTGTTGGCGAGATGGCTGCGGCTCTTGCCGAGGATCTCGGCCAACTCCTTCTGGGTATAGGCGAAATCCTGCATCAGGCGCTCGTAGCCCGAAGCCTCCTCGATCGGGTTGAGGTCGGCCCGCTGGACGTTCTCCAGGATGGCGAATTCCAGGGAGGCGCGGTCGTCGATCTCGACGATCACCACCGGCACCTCGTCGAGGCCGCCCTTCTGGGCCGCGCGCCAGCGCCGCTCGCCCGCCACGATCTCGAAAGCCCCCGGCACATCGCCGAGCGGCCGGACCACGATCGGCTGGATGATGCCGCGCTGGCTGATCGATGTCGCGAGCTCGGCGAGTTCCGCCTCGCCGAAGCTGCGGCGCGGGTTGCGCGGGTTCGGGCGCAGGAATTCCACCGGGACCTTGCGCTGCGGCTCGATCTTTCCGTCGAGCTTGGCCGCCTGTCCGGCGTCGCCGAAATCGCCGATCAGCGCCGCGAGCCCGCGCCCGAGACGGGGTCGTGCCCCCTCCTCCGCCATCCTTGTCACCCGTGTCACGCTCCGCACTCGATCCCCGGCTTCTGGGGATCACACAATCACGCCGCCGCCGGCACCCGGCCTTCACGCTGGATCACCTCGGAGGCGAGGCGCAGATACGCTTGGCTGCCGGCACATTTCAAATCGTAGAGCAAAGCCGGCTTGCCGTGGGACGGCGCCTCGGAGATGCGGACGTTCCGGGGGATCACGGTCTCGTAGACCTTGTCGCCCATGAAACCGCGCACATCCGCCACCACCTGGGCGGAGAGGTTGTTGCGCGGGTCGAACATCGTCAGCACGATGCCCTGGATGGTCAGCTTCGGGTTCAGGGCGCCCCGGACCTGCTCGACGGTGCGCAGCAGCTGGCTCAGGCCCTCCAGGGCGAAGAACTCGCATTGCAGCGGCACCAGCACCGCGTCGGCGGCGGCGAGCGCGTTGATGGTCAGCAGGTTGAGCGAGGGCGGGCAATCGATCAGCACGTAGCTGATCCGGTTCAGGCTCTGCGCCTGGGCGATGTCCTTGAGCACGGCGCGCAGCCGGTGCGCCCGGTCGGGCAGGGTCGCCAGCTCCATCTCCAGGCCGAGCAGATCCATGGTGGAGGGCGCGATCGACAGCCGCGGCACCGCCGTGGGGATCACCGCCTCGGCCAGCGTCGCCTCGCCGATCATGACGTCGTAGGTCGAGACGTGACGGCGTGCCCGGTCGATGCCCAGCCCCGTGGAGGCGTTGCCCTGCGGATCGAGATCGAGCACCAGCACGTCCTCGCCGATCGCCGCCAGCGCGGTGCCGAGGTTGATCGCGGTCGTGGTCTTGCCGACGCCGCCCTTCTGGTTGGCGAGCGCGAGGATGCGCAGGGGATGCCGCACGGACGGGCCTGGGGTGGAGCTACGGGCGGGATCACGGACAGGATCGCGGGAAGGATCCATGGACCGGTCGGCGGAGTCGCCGAGGATCGCTTCGGTCATCGATGGCTCGGGGCGGCGAGGGCAGTGACGCGCACGATCCGGGCTTCGGAATCAGTCCGGCTCGGCACGAGGTCGTTAACGACTCTCCACTGCGCGGCGGCCTGGGTCAATTCAGCTTGCACGTCGCGCCCTTTCGGAAACAGGCCGGTGGTGCCCGTTTTCAACAGCGGCTCGGTCCAGGCGAGGAGCTGCGTCATCGGCGCCAGAGCACGGGCGCAGACCACGTCGACGCCGGCGAACTCGCCGATCACCGCCTCGATCCGCGCGTTGCGCACCCGGGCCGGGGCACCGGTCAGCCGCGCCGTCTCGGTGAGGAAGGCGCATTTGCGCGCGTTGCTCTCCACCAGATCGACCTGGATGCCGCGTGACCGACCCGCGATGGCGAGGATCAAGCCCGGTATCCCGGCGCCGGAACCGAGGTCCAGCCAGGTTCGGGCCTCGGGGGCGAGGTCCAGGAGTTGCAGCGCGTCGTCGATGTGCCGGCTCCAGACCTCCGCCAGGGTGGCCGGGCCGACGAGGTTCTTGATCGGCTGCCAGCGCCGGAGCTGCGCGACGTAGAGATCGAGCAGCGCGGCTGTTTCACGTGAAACACCGGAGGCCGCCAGGATCCGGGTGCGGTCCGAGTCGCTCATGACGCGCGCCGGCCGGCGTCCGGCACGGCCCGTCTGGCATGGGCGGCCAGGAGGGTGAGGGCAGCCGGCGTGACGCCCTCGATCCGCGCCGCCTGGCCGAGGGTGCCCGGCCGAACGGTCTCAAGCTTGACCCGCATCTCGTTCGAAAGGCCGCTGATCCCGGCATAGTCGAGGCTCGGCGGCAGCCGCACGGCCTCGTCGCGCCGGAAGGCGGCGATGTCGGCATTCTGCCGATCGAGATAGACCGCGTAGGTCGCGTCGGTCTTGAGCCGGTCCGCCACCCGCGGCGACGTCCCGGCCAGTTCCGGCCAGATCGCGGCGAGCTGCCCCCAGGCGATCTCGGGATAGGCCAGCAGCTGGAACGCGCTGCGGCGGATGCCGTCGCGGTTCAGCACGATCCCGTGGGTGGCGGCCTGGCTGGGGGTGAGGCTGACCGCGTCGAGGCGGGCCCGCGCCGCCTGGAGCTGCTGCTGGGAGGACGCGAAATGAGCCGCCCGACCCGGCCCGATGCAGCCCAGCGCGAGGCCGCGCGGGGTCAGGCGCTCGTCGGCATTGTCGACCCGCAGCGACAGGCGATACTCGGAGCGCGAGGTGAACATCCGGTACGGCTCGCTGACCCCGTGGGTGACGAGGTCGTCGATCATCACCCCGAGATAGGATTCGGCCCGATCGAAGGTCGCGGCGTCGAGGCCGCCGGCGCGCCGGGCCGCGTTGAGCCCAGCCACGAGCCCTTGGCCTGCCGCCTCCTCGTAGCCGGTGGTGCCGTTGATCTGGCCGGCCAGGAACAGGCCGGGCAGGCGCTTGACCTGCAGCCCGGCATCGAGCTCGCGCGGATCGACGTAATCGTACTCGATGGCGTAGCCCGGCCGCAGGATGGCGGCGCGCTCGAGCCCGGGGATCAGCCGGATCAAGTCGTTCTGCACAGTTTCGGGCAGAGCCGTGGAGATGCCGTTCGGGTAGATCGTCGGATCGTCCAGCCCCTCCGGCTCGAGGAAGATCTGGTGCCCCTCCCGGTCGCCGAAGCGCACCACCTTGTCCTCGATCGACGGGCAGTAGCGCGGGCCGCGGCTGGCGATGCCGCCGGAATACATCGGCGAGCGGTGGAGGTTCGCCCGAATCAGGTCGTGGACCGCCTGGTTGGTCCGGGTGATGCCGCAGCGGATCTGCGGCGTGGTGATCCTGTCCGTGAGCGTCGAGAACGGCACCGGGTCGGCATCCGCGTCCTGCATCTCCAGACCGGACCAGTCGATGGTGCGTCCGTCGAGGCGGGGCGGGGTGCCGGTCTTCAGACGACCCAGTCGCAGGTCGAGCCGGTCGAGGGTCTGGGCCAGCCCGATCGCCGGCGCCTCCCCGACCCGGCCGGCCGGGATCTGGCGCTCGCCGATATGGATCAGCCCGCGCAGGAACGTGCCGGTGGTGAGCACCAGGGCCCCGCAGGCGATGGTGCGGCCATCGGCCAGCACGAGACCGCGGAGGCGCCCCTCGGGATCGAGGACGAGATCCTCGCAGGCGCCCGCAACCACCGTGAGGCCGTCCGTTTCCGCGACGGCCGCCTGCATGGCGGCGGCGTAGAGCTTGCGGTCGGCCTGGGTGCGGGGTCCGCGCACGGCCGGCCCCTTGCGGCGGTTGAGCAGCCGGAACTGGATGCCGGCCGCATCCGCGACCCGGCCCATCAGGCCGTCGAGGGCGTCGACCTCCCGGACGAGATGGCCCTTGCCGAGCCCCCCGATGGCGGGATTGCACGACATCGCCCCGATCGTGGCGGGGTCGTGGGTGACCAGGGCCGTGCGGGCGCCGCAGCGGGCGGCGGCGGCAGCCGCCTCGACGCCGGCATGGCCGCCGCCGACGACCACGACGTCGAACCGGTCGGATGATGTGGTGCGCATGCGGGTGATTACGCGGGTGCGGCCGGGACGGTCAACGCATCCGGCCGCGGGACCCTTGGATCGAACCAGAGAATCGACGCGCTCGACGCCTGTGTCCCACGCATGGCGGGGCAGGGGGCCATGAACACGGCGCAGTATTCGAGGCCGTCCGGGCGAGCGCAGCACGAATTCTTGCCGGCAGAACTTCGGAAATTCCAAGCGGCGCGCAGACAGATAAGCTCTCGCGCACGCTTGCCAGTGCTTTCGCGTCGTGCCAGCCTGTACACGAGATGAAATCCTGAACGGACAACGGCGTCCGACAGGCCCCGGGACCGGGACTGTTTCGCAGCGTCGGCGGGCGGCGCGCGATGCGGAGGGATTGCGATGTCGTCGCTGACCATCGGCCTGGGTGCCGCCTGCTGCGCGGCCGGCGCCGCCGCCCACTTCCTCGATCACACCCACCGCAAGGAAGGCCTGTTCGGCCTGGCGGCCTTCGGGCTGCTGCTGACCGGGATGTTCCTCAGCCGGTCATAGGCGGGCGTGGCGGTCGAAATCGGGGGGTAGCTGTTCCCCGCCCCACCCCGCGGCGCGACCTCATCCGACGCGAGCCGAGCGCGGACGGGAGATGCCGACCGGGCTTCCCCTCACCCGGTCATGGCCGTGGCGGTGTAGCCGGCCTTGGTGAGGGCGTCGGCGATCACCAGGGCCTGGGCGTCGGTGCGGATCGCGACACGCCCGGATTCCCGGTCCACCTCGACCTCGGCCCCCGGGTCGATCCGGTTGACCGTGCGGGTCACCGCGGCGGCGCAGCCGTCGCAGGTCATGCCCTCCACCTGCATCAGCAGGTCGGCGCGCGTCTCGTCCATCCGGGCCTCCATCAACCGTGTCACCGGCATTCCTGTGACGGGCATGTCGGAGCGCGGCGCAGCCGGCGCAAGACGCCTCAGAATTGAGCGGGCATGCGGAACGCGTAGTCGACCTTCAGGCCGAACTGGAACTGGTCGGGATTGCCGAACGGCCGGCGCACCAGCGGGCTGTCGCCGGACGCGCCCAGGATGCGGGCGTAGCCGGCATAGGCCGTGTAGGCCCAGGTCTCGCTCTGGGTGTAGGTCACGGCGCCGAGCACCCCCGCCGAATAGAAGCCGCCGGGATTGTACGGGGTCACACGGCCGTTGAGCGCGGCCTCGGCCGGCGACACGCCAAAATACTTCCGGGCGTAGCTGGCATCGCCGACGTTGAGGCGCGGGCCGATCGAGAACAGGAACGCACCCGTCGGCATCAGGTAGTCGGCGGCCAAGGAGCCGACCGTGCCGTGATGCCCGTAGACGCCCTGGCGGATTTCCACACGGGTGCGGATGGACGGGGCGGGGTAGAACTCGGCGAACACGCCGGGCTCCAGGGCGATGCGCGCATCCCGGAATCCGAACAGGTGGCGCCGGTCGTCACCGTAATAGCGGCCGGGCACGATCCGGGCGGTCGGGCCGATCCGGAACACCGGATCGTCGTAGAACGAGACGCTGAAGCCGTCATCCGGGGTCGAGAAGCGGCGCGGCTCGCCGGCCTTGCGGATGTCGACCGAGGGATAGCCGACCGCGGTGTAGTCCGATGCGCCGGGATAGCGCGGGATTGCCTGGAGCGAGGCGCTGACCGTGACGATCCAGGTGCTCGGATCGACGGCGCCCGGGTCGAGCTGCGTGAAGACCGGCCCCCGGCGCGCGGGCGCCGCCTCAAGATCTGCCGCGCGGCTCGGGGCGGCGGCGAGGACCAGAACGAGGGCGCCGACGGACGAGCCGACACGACGGAGAGAACGGAGCATCGGAACGCACTTCGGAACGCTTGAAGACACTGTGGTCATAGCCGCGCTTTATGCCGCCTTTTCTTTCCATCCACATGAGCGACCCGCGCAATCGTCTTCCGAGCACTCGCAAACCGCCTGTCCGTGACGATTCCGCAACGTTCCGGCTGGCTCCGGCACCACACCGGGCGGAAATCGCGTCCGCTCGCCTTGCCGCCGGGGCCGCGCGGCGACAAAGATCTCCGAATCGGTCTTCGCCCGCCGAATCAATCCCGGGACTTCTCCCGGCGGCCGGTGCGTGACCCGGGTAGGTGTTTTTGAAGATGGTCCCGGTCCTCGGCCGGTACGCGGGGCTGTTGGCGGCCGGGCTCCTGGCGCTGGTCGTGCTCGGGCCGCTGGCGGTGTTCGCGCCGCTCATGAGCGCCCTGGCGCTCGGTGCGCTCGCCGCCGTGGCGGCCGGCCTCGCCCAGGCGCGTACCACCGCCCTGAAGGCGCGCTGCGAGAAGCTGTCCGGCGAGGTCGATCTGCTGTCCCGGCGGCTGCTGAAGGCCGAGACCGCCGTCGTGCCGCCGCGGCCGGAGGCCGGCGATCCCGCACTGCGGGCCGAGGTCCAGGAGCTGACCGTGGAGCTGGGGCTGCTCAGCGGCATCGTCCGCGACCTGACGACGGTGGTCAGCACCCAGGATACCGAGATCGCCAGCCTCAAGGCCCGGCCCGAGCCGCGCCCGGAGCCCCCGCCAGCCGCGCTGCCGCCGGCCGAGCCGGAGCGCATCCCGGCGGCCCCCGGCGCCGAGCCTGACACGGCAATTCCCGCGAGCCCGCCGCGGGTGGCCCAGCCCGCGCCGCAACCCGTCGCCGGGACGCGCACTCCGGAGGCACCGCCGGTGCCGCGCCCAATCCCGCCCCGTCC
>NZ_CEEDEA010000022.1:0-59330 GCF_979253755.1 Methylobacterium sp. AC315 | reverse complement strand
GACGGGCCGTTCCGCGCTGATGCGGCCGCGCGGGTCTCCGGCGCGACGACACGCGCCGGGCCGCTTCATCCAGGCGGCGGATTCGCCGCGGCGCCGGTGCCACCGGAGCGGCACACGGTCGGCGGCCTCAGAGGCCCGGCGGGGCCGCGTGGCGCCCAACCCCGTCGGCTCAGAGACCGCCAGATCGAGGACGCGCGTCCCAGGACGTCCAAGGCCAACGACCAAGACCAAACTGCCAAAACCAACTCGCGAGGCGCCCTCACAAGGCCGGCAGACGGCACGGTTCAGGGGCCGTCACCGTGATGGTGAGGCCCAGGCTCGGACTGGATCGGCCCCACCCGGAGCAGCCCCGGCAGCCCCATCCAGAGTTCGCATAAGATATATTATGGAACCAACATCGTCGGGACGGTCGGGTGAGGGGGTCTGGCATGCCAGATGGCCGGGCCAGCGGCCGGCTGAGCACGCCTCGATCGCCGGCTCCGTCCTCTCGGTACCGACGGCGGCCGGCCCAGCAGCCGGGAGCGCGGCTGACCGGCGTCGGATCGGCGAGATCCGGGTGAGGGCGGTCCGGGGAACCTGCATGAAGCGCCCTCCCCGCGCCCGCGCCTTGCCCTTGCCTCGCCCTTGCCCTTGCCGCGGCGTCACGCGGCGCGCCCGGCGAGCCGGCTCTGGTCGGCGAAGATCCGGCCGTCCTGGGCGCGGCACTCGATCTGGTCCGACAGCCGGCCCGGCCGGATCCGGATCGCCGCCGGCCGGGCCAGGGCCTCGGCCCGCTCCAGGAAGCCGGCGGCATCCAACGGCGCGTCGCGGCCGCCGCCGAGCCCGCGCCACCACAGCACCGCCTTCTCCCGCTCGTAGCCGCTGCGCCCGGGCCGCAGACGCACCCGCCAGTCGGCCGCGGCACCGCCGTCCCGCCAGCCGAGCACGAGATCGAGCCCGTCCGGGGCCGCCTCCAGGGTCAGGTCCGTCACCGGATGCCACGGCGCATCCGCCTCCGGGGCAGGGCCGGCGGGCTCCGAGGCCGGCACGATCCCGGCCGACAGGATCGGCAATTCGTCTTCGGCCGCGGCGTCGTGCAGGGCGGCCGGGTCGGCCTCGTCCTCCGGCTCGGTCCAGCAGGCCTCGCACGTGGAGGCGTTCAGGGCGATCAGGGCGCCGCAGCCGGGGCAGGGCTTGGCGCGCAGCCCCCCTGCCCCGCCGAGCACCTGGGCGGCGCTGAGGGCCGTCACGGAATCCACCGGCCCGTGCATCCGCACCAGGCCGGCATAGTCGAGGATCAGCGCGTCGGCCTTGCCGGGGGCGCGGCGCAGCGCCCGGCCGACCTGCTGCACGTAGAGGCCGGTGCTGCGGGTCGGGCGCAGCAGCGCCACGAGGTCGACCTCCGGGGCGTTGAAGCCGGTGCCGAGCACGCCCACCGAGGTCAGGCAGCGGATCTTGCCCGCCCGGAACGCCGCCACGATCCGGTCGCGCTCCCGGCGGGGGGTCTCCCCCGAGACCGTCTCGCAGGAATACCCCTCGGCCCGCACCGCGTCGCGCACGGCGTCCGCGTGGGCGAGGCCGGCGCAGAAGGCGAGCCAGGCCCGGCGCCCGCTCCCGTATTCCGCCAGCTCCGCCACGGCGGCCCGGGTGATCCAGTCGCGGTTGACCGC
Source organism: Methylobacterium sp. AC315 (assembly GCF_979253755.1). Classification (NCBI taxonomy): domain Bacteria; kingdom Pseudomonadati; phylum Pseudomonadota; class Alphaproteobacteria; order Hyphomicrobiales; family Methylobacteriaceae; genus Methylobacterium; species Methylobacterium sp. AC315. The sequence continues at coordinate 57,681 of NZ_CEEDEA010000022.1, read as the reverse complement.
CGCCTCCAGCTCGGCCGGGATGTAGTCGCCCCCGCGCCGGCCGACCCCGGAGACGTCGAGCTGGGTGAGCGTCGCCTTGGACACGAGCGGCGCCAGGAAGCCCCGGCGGATCAGGTCGCCGGTATCGGCCTCGTAGGCGATCCCGGAAAACAGGCGGCCCTCCCCTGCGTCGAGGCGGCCGGAATCGAGCCGGTAGGGGGTCGCGGTGAAGCCCGCCACCCGCATCCGGGGGGCGAGCGCCTGCAGGCCGGCCAGGAACCGGCCGTAGCGGGTGTGGGCGGCCCGCGGGATCAGGTGCGCCTCGTCGACGATCACGAGGTCGCGCGGGCCCACCGCGTCGAGCCGGTCCGCCACGGACTGGATGCCGCAGACCAGGACCTGCGCGCCGGCCTCCCGGCGCCCGAGCCCGGCGGAGAAGATGCCGGCCGGCGCCTCCGGCCAGTAGCGGGTCAACTCCGAAAAGTTCTGGGCCACGAGTTCGCGGCTGTGGGTGACGATCGCTACCCGGGCGAGGGGGTTTTGTGTGACCGCCTCCCGGGCGAGGGCGGCGATGACCAGGGCCTTGCCGGCCCCGGTGGGCAGCACGACCAGATGGCCGGGCGCCGCCGCGTCGCCCCCTCCCCGCCCCCAGGCGGCCGCGAGCGCGTCGAGGCTGGCGCGCTGGTAGTCCCGCAAGCGCAGCATGGCGGCGGGTCTAGCCGGGTCGGGCCGTCTTGTCCGTGGCGGCGGGGTCACGCAAGGGGGTCGGCGTTCTCGCGGGGCGTGTTCGACCCGGGTCCTCCCATCCTCCCCCTCATCCTGAGGCGGCGAAGCGAAGCGGAGACCTCGAAGGAGGGCTCCAGCCAGCCGCGCGATCCCTGGAGGGCTCCTTCGACGCCGCTGCGCGGCACCTCAGGATGACGGACGGAATTGGGATATTCGCGCGCAGCGCAGCACCGGGGCCGGGGCCGGGGCGCGCAGCCTCTCTCGCTCAGAGCCGTCGTAACAAATAAATATCCATGATCCAGCCGTGCCGCGCCCGGGCCTGCGCGCGGACCCGCCGGATCTCGGCGCCGACCGTGCCGAGGCGGCCGGAGACCAGGATCTCGTCCGGGCTGCCGAGATAGGCGCCCCAGTAGATCGTCAACTCCGGGTCGAGGCCGGCGAAGCTCGGATCGCCGTCGAGCATCACCACGACGCTGTCGGCCCCGTCATCCGCCCCTCCGGGCCAGCCCGCCGCGAGGCGGCGCCCGGTGGTGATCAGCACCGGGCCGCCGATGGCGTTGAGCGGCACGCCGTGGCGGGCGGCCAGGACCTGAACGCTCGAGAGACCGGGGATCACGGCGCAGCGCAGGGCGAGGCGCCCGCGCGCCGCGATGCGGTCGAGGATCCGCAGGCTGCTGTCGTAGAGGGCCGGATCGCCCCAGACCAGGATCGCCCCGATCTGCCCGGATTCGAGCTCCGCCGCGAACGCCGCCTCCAGCCGCTCGGCCCGGGCCGCGTGCCAGGCCTCGACCGTGGCGCCGTAATCGGCCGGGCGGCGCTCCCGGGGCGGATCCTCGACGGTGACGACCCGGTGGGGTCTTGAGATGTGGGCGGCGCAGATCCGCTTGCGGATCTCCACCAGGTCGGCGGTCTCGGCGCGCTTGTCGAGCACGAACACCGCATCGACATCGGAGAGTGCCCGCACCGCCTGGAGGGTCAGGTGCTCGGGATCGCCCGTGCCGATGCCGATGACCCGGATCTGCCTGTCCTGCATGCTGCGCTGTCCTCCGCCGGGGCGGGGGAGGGCCGGCGTCGGCGTCCCCTACCCGCGCCCGCCCGCTTTGGCGAGGATCGCCCGGGCGATGGTCAGGTCCTGGAGGGCGATGCCGGAGGAATCGAACACCGTGATCGCCTCGGGGTCGGTCCGGGCCCCCTGCCCGCTCCCCAGCACGGCGCCGATCGCCCGCAGTTCCGCCGCCGCGGGGGCGTGCTGGAACTCGCCGATGATGCGCGACTGCTCGGGCAGGTCGCAATAGAGGGCCGCCCGCTCGAGCAGGGCCGGGGGCAGCTCCTGCTTGCCCTTGGCATCCGCCCCCATGGCGGCGACATGGGTGCCGGGGCGGACCCAATCGGCCTCGAACAGAGGCGCCCGGGCCGGCGTCGCCGTGACGATCACGTCGGCGGCCCGGCAGGCCTCCTGCGCCGAGGCCGCCCGCACCTCGACCGCGGCCCCCTGCCCCCGCAGGCGCTCGGCAAACCCCGCGACCTTGTCGTGATCCCGCGCCACCACCAGCACGGTCCGGATCGGCAGGATCCGGGCCAAGGCCGCGCATTCGAATTCCGCCTGGTTGCCGGCCCCGAACACGGCGAGCACCGCCGAATCCGGCCGGGCCAGGACGCTGGCCGCCACCGCGTCGGCGGCGGCGGTGCGGTAGGCGTTGACGCGGCCGGCCTCGATCACCGTGTCGACCCGGCCGACATCCTGGTCGAACAGCAGGATCACCGAATTGTGCCGCGGCAGGCCCCGGTCCGGGTTGCCCGGCCAGAACGAGCCGACCTTCAGGCCGGCATAGTCGGCGGTCGACCCCGACTTGATCGAGAACCGGTTGGCCGGCTCCGAGCCGTGCCCCAGCACCGCCGGGAACAGGGTGGTGCCGGGCGCGACCGCGGCGATCAGCGCCTCCCGGGCCGCCGCGAACGCCAGGGCGTGATCGACCAGGGCGGCGGATTCCTCTTCCGAGATGAAGCGCATGACGTGAAGACCTCCAAAGTCATGGTTTCAAAAGGTCTGCGACCTTTTGCGGGTGCAGGGCAGCGCCCTGCTGTGATGAATCAGGGCTCCGCCCTGCACCCGCCAAAGGGCTCGCCCTTTGGGAACCCGTTACGGCACAGCCCCCGTCACAACGTCATGCCGCGGGCGGTGACCGGCCAGACCGCCTCGACCCGGCCGTCCCGCACCCCGACATACCAGTCGTAGACGTTGACGGTCGGGTCGCAATGGCCCGGGATCAGCTTCAGGCGGTCGTTGAGCTTGAGCACGTTGCCGGGATCGCTGATCACCCCGTGCTCGTCCGAGCACTTGACGTATTCCACGTCGGTCCGGCCGAACACCAGGGGCAGGCCGCTGTCGATGCTCTGGGCCTTCAGGCCGGCGTCGCAGATCGCGACATCGGCCTTGGCCTTGCTCATGATCGAGGTGACGATGAACAGGCTGTTCTCGAAGTCGCCGATCGGCTGGCCGCTCGCGTCCTTCACCCGCTGGTAGTCGGCGTCCATGAAGACGTAGGAGCCGCATTGCAGCTCGTTGTAGACGCCGCTGCCGCCCTCCAGGGCGAAGCTGCCGGTGCCCGCCCCCGCGACGATGTCGCAGGCGAGCCCCTCGGCCTTCAGCAGGTCGACGGTGCGCTTCGTGTCGTCGATCGCCGTCTGGATCAGGGCCTTGCGCTCGTCGTAGTCGCGCACGTGCTGCGCCCGGCCCTGATAGGCCTGCAGCCCGGCGAACTTCAGCCCGGGCGCGGCGGCGATTTTCTTCGCAATCGCCACCGCGGGCTCGCCCGGGGCGACGCCGCAGCGGCCGGCGCCGACATCGATCTCCACCAGGGCCTCGAGGGTGACGCCGTACGCGACCGCCGCCGCCGACAGGGCGTCGACATTGCCGAGGTCGTCGACGCAGACCAGCACCCGCGCCCGCTTCGCGAGGGCGGCCAGGCGCTCGATCTTCTGGGGCGCGACCACTTGGTTCGACACCAGCACGTCGCGGATGCCGGCGCTCACCAGGGCCTCGGCCTCGCTGACCTTCTGGCAGCAGACCCCGCATGCCCCGCCCCGCTCGATCTGCACGGTCGCGATGTCGGAGGACTTGTGCGTCTTGGCGTGGGCGCGGTGGCGCAGGCCGTTCTCCTTCATGAAGCGGCCGAGCTTGTCGACGTTGCGCTCGAAGGCGTCGAGATCGACCATCAGGCAGGGGGTGTCGATCGCATCCACCGGCATGCCGACGCGGGCGGGAATATTGTTGCGCATGGGTTTTTCCTCCTGGTCGTCGCGTGTTTATGGCGTCGTGGTCACGTCAGCGGCTCACGGGGCGAGACCCAAAAGCTCGGCGATGCGCGGCGTCGCCTTGATGCCGGTGCCGGTGAGCACCGCCACGACGGTCTCGTCGGGCCCGATCGCGCCGCTGGCGGTCAGGTCGGTCAGCGCCGCCGCCGCCATCGCGCAGGTCGGCTCGACGTAGAGGCCGGACCGGGCGAGCTCCATCAGCGCCGCCTCGATCGCCGGCTCGGACACCGCCACGGTGCCGCCGCCGGACCGGCGGAGCGCCGCCAGCACCGCCCGGCCGCGCACCGGCTGGGCGATGGAGGCGCCCTCGGCCAGAGTCGGGCCCGGGGTCACCGGCACGAAATCCTCGGCCTCGGCCTGGAAGCCGGCATGCAGGGGCGCGCACCGGGCCGGCTGCACCGCGTAGAGGCGGGGCAGCCGGGCGATGGCGCCCCGGCGCAGCAGCTCCGAGAAGCCGATGTCGCAGCCAAGCACGTTGCTGCCCGCCCCGCACGGGATGATCACCGCGTCGGGGGCGGAAAAACCCAGATCCTCCCACAGCTCGTAGGCCAGCGTCTTGGTGCCCTGGAGGAAATGCGCCTGCCAGTTGTGGCTGGCGTAGAAGATCGTGTCGGCCTGCCGGATGGCCGCGTCCGCGGTGTCCTGGCGGGTGCCCGGGATCAGTTCGACCTCGGCGCCGGCGGCGCGCATCTGCACGGTCTTGGCCGGCGAGGTCGAGGCCGGGACCAGGATCTTGGCCCGCATCCCGGCCGCGGCCGCGTAGGTCGCCACCGCGGCGCCGCCGTTGCCGGACGAATCCTCCAGCACCGCGTCGATGCCCTGCTGGCGCAGGATCGACAGCATCACGGAGGCGCCGCGATCCTTGAAGCTGCCCGAGGGGGCGAACCATTCGAGCTTGAAATGGGCGTGCCGCCCCCGCCAGGGCCGGCGCACCAGCGGCGTGCAGCCCTCGCCCAGCGAGACCGGATCCTTGACCGCCACCGGCAGCGCCGCACCGTACCGCCAGAGCGAGCGCTGGCCGGTGTCGATCTGCCCCCGGTCGATCCCGGGCAGCGGCGAGATCATCAGCGGACCGCCCGAATCGCCGCGCCAGCGCGGGACCTCGATCGGATAGGAGGCCCCGGTGGCGGGGTCGATATAGGCAGGCGGCATATCGGGAGCAGGCATGCGCATCACGGCTCGGGGATCCGGGGCGGCTCGGGTAGTGTATACATAATAATCCGGCTTGGCACGTCGGCCGTGGGACGTCCGGGATCCTGACGGGTGCGGCGCGGAGCCCCCCACCCCCATCGGGGCTCCGCCCTGATCACCCGCCAGAGGGCTGGCCCTTTGGGAGCCCCGGACCTCGACGCCGCATCAGGCGGCGAGCGGCAGGCCCGCGGCCTCCGGGGCGTGCTCGGCGGCCACCGCCTCGGCGACGAGTTCGGCGGTGGCGCCCGAGAGGGTCCAGCCGAGATGGCCGTGGCCGGTGTTGTAGAACACGCCGGGCCGGCGGCCGCGCCCGACCTTGGGCAGCATGTTCGGCAGCATCGGCCGCAGGCCGCTCCAGGCCACCACCCGGTCGGTGTCGACCAGCGGGAACTGCTCCCGGGTCCAGTCGATCAGCGGCTGCACCCGGTCGTGCCGGATGTCGCGGTTGAAGCCGTTGAACTCGGCGGTGCCGGCGACCCGCAGGCGCGCGTCGCCGAGCCGGCTGGTGACGATCTTGGCCGCCTCGTCGAGGATGCTGACCTCCGGGGCCGCAGCTTGCGCCTCCGGGGTCAGCAGGTTCACGGTGATCGAGTAGCCCTTCACCGGGTAGACGTTGACCCGGTCGCCGAGCATCGCGGCGAAGCGCCGGCTGGCGCAGCCCGCGCAGATCACCACCGCGTCGGCGCGCAGGGCCTGCGGGGCGCCGGCCGGGCGGTCCGCCAGCTGATCGGTTCTGCGCCAGCCGATGGCGTAGCCCCCCGCCCCGGCCGCGATCGTCTCGACGCTGGCGTCGTGGACGAAGCGGACGCCCCTGCGGGCGCAGGCGGCCGCCAGGCCCCGGGTGAACTTGTGGATGTCGCCGGTGGCGTCCGAGGGCGTGAAGAAGCCGCCCGCGTAGGATCCGGCGAGCGTCGGCTCGATCGCCCGGATCTCCTCCGGGGTCACGGCGTCGCGCTCGAGCCCGCCCTCCCGCAGCAGGGCGTTGACGGCGTGCGCCTTCTCGAAGCTCGCCCGGTCCCGGTAGAAATGCAGGATGCCGCGGGTTTTGAGGTCGAAGTCGATGCCCTCGGCCTCGGCCATGGCGAACAGGGCGGTGCGCGCCTTGAGCGCCAGCCGCACGGTCTCCACGGTGTTCTGCCGGTAATGGGCGATCTCGCGCATGAACTCCGCCATCCAGGACAGCTTGTGCCAGGACGGGGCCGGGTTCATCAGCAGCGGCGCGTCGCGGCGCATCATCCACTGGACGCCGTGGAGCACGGTGGAGAGCTTGTTCCAGACCTCGGCGTTGCAGGCCGAGAGCTGGCCGCCGTTGGCGAAGGAGGTCTCCATGGCGGCGTAGCGCTGCCGGTCGAGGACGGTGACGTCGTAGCCGCGCCGGGCGAGCGCGTAGGCGGTGGTCACGCCGGTGATGCCGGCGCCGATGATGGCGATGTGGGTCATGATGGGGTCTCCGGGACGTGCGGACGCGATGAGGCCTTCCCTCGCGGGTCGGCCGGTTTTCGCGCCCCATCTGTCCCGGTGCCTGAGAGTTTGATCCGGCCGGCCCTGGCGAGGCTGGCGCGGACGTCCCCTTCGGCGGGTGCCCACGGACCGAAACGATCCGCTGCACCGCTCTCCAGATCGCCCTGACGACACGGTTCCGGTGCCTGAGAGTTTCCGGGGCGGTTGCTCCGTCGGCGCCGGGCCCCCCTCTGGTGGGTGAATCCCGGTCTCTCCCGCATCGTCGCGATGGGCTGAGGATTCGTTACCCCGATTCGCCGGCCCGGGTGAAGGCCGGCGCAATCGCCCGGACGGACAGCGCGGCCGCGCTGTCACCCGGCGGGAGCGAACCCGGCGCTGGCCGGTTGACCGCTCGAAACGTGGGGAGACGCCCGATGCTGACCAGGACCGCGATCTACGAGGGCACGGTGCGCGACGGCCAGGACGATGCGTTCTTCCGCCGGGTCCGGGACGAGCTGGAGCCGTTCTGGCGGCGCTTCCCGGGGGTCACAGCGGTGCGGGTGCAGCGCCTGGTCTCCAAGGATGCCGACGCGCGGCCGATCGCCATGATCCTGGAGATGGATTTTCCCGATCAGGCGGCGCTCGACGCCTGCCTGGCCTCGTCGATCCGGCCGGAATCCCACGCCGCCACCGAGGCGGTGATGCAGATGTTCGACGGCCGGTTCTATCACCTCGTGAGCGAGGCCCGCAGCCTCGACGTGGCGGGATAGGGCGCGCGACGGCCGGGTCCGGGGTGCCCCGCGGCAGCGCGGGGGCACCCCGGTCGCGGGCCGCTCAGCCCGGATCGCGCGTGAAGGCGTCGAAGGCCCGGGCGCTGTAGACCAACGCCGCGCCGGCATTCAGCGCGACGGCGACGCCCAGCGCCTCGACCATCTCCTCCTGGGTCGCGCCGGCCTTCCGGGCGGCGTCGGTGTGGAAGGCGATGCAGCCGTCGCACCGGGTCGTCACCGCCACCGCGAGGGCGATGAGCTCCCGGGTCTTGGCGTCGAGCTGCGGCACCTTCGGCTGGGCCGAGGCCAGCTTATCGTGGGCGTGCAGCAGGTCCGGGCTGATCTGGCCCATCTGACCCAGCGTGGCCATCAGCTCGCCCCGGTAACCGTTCCAATTCTCCATCTCGGCGTTCCTCCGAACGCGGCTCTCTCGGGAGCCGTTGCCGCAGCGGCACCGCCCGTGCCACCTACCAACTAGTAGGTATTCAAGAAACGCCGGGATGGCAATTCGAGTCCCCGCCCTCGGAAAACCCGGAAGCGCGGAAAACCCGGAAGCGCGGAAAACCTGGCAGCGCAGCTTGGATCGGGGGTCCCCGCGTGCATTTTCCTCACGCGACGCGCGCGCTTTTCAGGGATTGTCCGGCCCGGATCCCGGGGCTACCCCCGGCGCGACGGCGAGGGCGGTCGCCGGAGGCAGGCGCCCGGCCGGACCGGGCCCGGCGGCGATCGGAACAGGACAGGCGCCATGACTGACCAAGTCACCGACCAAGCCACCAGCCGGGCCACCATCCGGTCCGGCCAGTGCCATTGCGGCACGGTGCGCTTCCGGGCGACCCTCGGCGACGGATTCGATTCGATCCGCCGCTGCACCTGCTCCTACTGCCGGATGCGCGGCGCCGTCGTCGCCATGGCGGAGGCCGGCGGGGTCGAGATCCTGGCGGGCGCGGAGGCTCTGACCCGCTACCGCTTCCACACCGGGACGGCGGAGCACTTCTTCTGCTCCCGCTGCGGGATCTACACCCACCACCAGCGGCGCTCGAACCAAAACCTCTACGCCGTGAACGTGGCCTGCCTCGACGGGGTCAGCCCGTTCGACTTCCCCGCGGTGCCGGTCATGGACGGGGTCAACCACACCAGCGACACCGGCCAGCCGACCCGCCGGGCCGGCACGCTGCGGTTCATCCCGGCGGCGTAAAGGGCTCCCGCGCGGCCGGCAGCCCGGCCGCGCGGGCGTCGATCGCCAGCCACAGCGGCAATTCCGCGAGGCCGAGCCCGGCCCAGGCGGCGGCCGCGCAGGATCCCGATGCAGTCATGCGCCGCCAGCGCGCCGAAATCCTCCGGAGGCCCCTGCCCTGCCCCTGGCCCTAGCTCTGGCCCTAGCTCTGGCCCTAGCTCTGGCCCTAGCTCTGGCCCTGGCTCTGGCCCTGGCTCTGGCCCCCTGGCCCTGGCGGCACGCTCCAGGGCAGCCCGCGCGCTCCCCGGAAGGCCGGCTCGCGGCCTCGGTTGAGCCGAAACGGCTCGAGACGAGAATGAGATCTGTAATTAAAAAAATAGATCGAATTTAAACCATGCTTTCAAGCATAACGATCGGCAAATAGAGATTAAAACATACATCAATGCCTTTTTTCCGGGCCTCACCCAAGAGGGGAGACCCTTATCGAAGACAGGCGGCACGATGGCACGATGGATCCCCGGGGCGGCGGTGTTCGGCCTGCTGTGCCTGATGATCATCCCGGCCCCCGGGATCTGGGGCGTCGTGATCGGCGCCGTCTGCGTGCTCGCGATCATCGGCAGCCTGTCCCTGCTCCTGCTGGACCGGCTCGCCACCGGCATCCTCGTCTGGCGGGCGCACCGGCAGTCCAAGCGCCAGGGCCGGGTGCGGGGCCGGGTGGTGCATGCCGGCTCCGGGATGTCCCGGAAGGTCTGACGGGGCTGGATTCCGGCGGGCAGCGATGCGAGGTCTGCGTGGCATGACCAGATGCGTCGCCACGAACCGGGACGGTCCGATGAAGCTCCTCTACTCCCCCGCCTCCCCGTATGCCCGTAAGGTGCTGGTGCTGGCCCACGAGACCGGGCTGATCGACAGGATCGCCGTCACCGTCGCCGGAGCCTCCCCGACCGGTCCCTCCCCCGAGGTCGCCGCCCACAACCCGCTCGGCAAGATCCCGGCCCTCGTCCTGGAGGACGGCACCGTCCTCTACGACAGCCGGGTGATCTGCGAGTATCTCGACGGCCTGTCGGCCGGTCCGCGCCTGTTCCCCGAGGGTCCGGCGCGCTGGGACGCGCTCACCCGGCAGGCGCTCGCCGACGGCCTGCTCGATGCCGCCCTGCTCACCCGCTACGAGCGGGTCCTACGCCCGGAGGCGCAGCGCTGGGCGGCCTGGGAGGCCGGGCAGGTGGCCAAGATCACGGCCGCGCTGGACCGGTTCGAGACCCTGGTCGCCGACATGCCGGCGCTCGATATCGGCACGGTCGCACTGGCCTGCGCGGTCGGCTACCTCGACCTGCGCTTCCCCGACCTCGCCTGGCGCGACGGCCGCCCCGCCACCGCCGCCTGGTACGCGGTGTTCGAGGGCCGGCCCTCGATGGTCGCCACCGTACCGCAGGGCTGACGTCTCGGGGCTGCGCGCCCCAGTACCCCGCCAAAGGGCCATGGGTCCTTTGGGATCCCGGATCTTATGGCCGGGCCTGGACCGCGTAGGGGTGCGACGAGGCGAGCGGGTCGGCGAAGAAATCCTGGACCGTCCCGGCGCCCGTCCCGAAGGTGATCAGCAAAAAACCTCCGGCCAGCGCAAAATTCTTCAAGAAGTCCCAGAACAACGCGCGGCCCTCGCCGCCTGCCCAGAAGTCGCCGGGCGCCCAGAACTGTTTCCACAGCAGCGCGGTGACGCCGCAATAGCCGGCGAGCACGAAGGCCGCCGCCCGGTCGGCGGTGCCGGTCAGGACGCACAGCGACATCCCGATCTCGACGCAGAGCCCGATCAGGATCAGCAGGGTCGCCGGCCCGGTGGCATGCACCGCCTGCCGGGCCTGGCCGACCGCGCCCTTGAAGTTGAGAATCTTGTCGAGGGCGCTGAACGGCAGGAACAGCAGCACCAGGAGCAGGCGGACGCCGAACGCGATCGCGACGCTGAGGCTGGCCATGCGCTTCTCGCCGATTCCCGATCCGGCCTCGCGGCCCGCCGCCCATCCAAACCGCGAGCGGCGCAAAGGTTTCTCGTTCGTGGCGGGCGTTTCTTCGCAGGACGCCACGACGGGCGGCCGGACCGCCGCAGACGTCGCGGACGCTTCGCAGCCTCTTCGCGTCGAAGACCGCGCCAGACTGCGAAGTCTGTCAGGCCCGGCAGTCCCGGATCAGCCGCCGGACGAAGTCCGCGCAGGCCGCGAGCTCGTCCCGGGTCACGTATTCGTCGGCCTTGTGGGCCCGGCCGATCGATCCCGGGCCGATCACCACCGCCGGCACGCCGCCCAGCCGCTCGAACAGCCCGCCCTCCGTGCCGTAGGAGACCTTGCCGTGCCCGTTGCGCCCGGCCAGCCGCTTGGCGCGCGTCACGATCTCCGCCTCCGGGTCGGTGTCGAGGCCGGGATAGTCGATCAGCGGCTCGACATCGACGCCGCAGGCCGGGTCCGTCTCCCGCATCAGCGGCGCCAGGGTGTCGGTGGCGTAGGCGATCGCGGCCGCCGCCAGCGCCCCGGCATCGTCGGCCCCGATCGCCCGGTACTCGAACTCCACGCTGCAGCTGTCGGGCACGATGTTGAGCGCCGAGCCGCCCCGGACCACGCTCGACAGGCCGGTGGTGTGGGGCACGTCGTAGAGCGGATCGCGGGCGCCGTCCCGGGCGATCGCCTCCGCGGACAGCCGGACATGCTCGATGAAGCGGGCGGCGTATTCCACCGCGTTGACGCCCGCCGGCGCCAGGGCCGAGTGGCTGGCCTTGCCCCGAAAGGTGAGGCGGGAGGCGGACTTGCCCTTGTGCCCGACCACCACGTCCATGCCGGTGGGCTCGCCGACGAAGCAGCCCAGCGGGCGCGGTCCCCGCTCCAGCATCCGGGCGATCAGCGGGCGCACCCCGAGGCAGCCGACCTCCTCGTCGTACGAGATCGCGAGGTGGAGCGGGGTCGCGAGCTCCGCCGCCGCCATCTCGGGCAGCAGCGCGAGGCAGACCGCGAGAAACCCCTTCATGTCGGAGGTGCCGCGCCCGTAGAGCCGGCCCGCCTCCTCCCGCAGGACGAACGGGTCCGACGACCAGGGCTGGCCCTCGACCGGCACCACGTCGCTGTGGCCGGAGAGCACGTAGCCCGGTCGCGTCTCGAACGGGCCGACGCTCACGAGCAGGGCCGCCTTCGCCCCGGTGGCGTCGGGCACGCGCGCGACCGCGGCGCCGTGGTGGCGGCAATAGCCGTCCGCCCAGTCGATCAGCGGCAGGTTCGAGCGGGCGCTCACCGTGTCGAAGGCCACGAGGGTCTTGAGCAGCGCGACCGGATCCTGCGCGGGGGCGTTCTGGGCGGGGATCGGCATCGGGCGGCTCGCATCGTCTCGGGTGAGGGCATCCTAAAGGGTTTTCGCGGATTCCGGACCCGCGAAAACCGCCCTGCCCCCGGGATCGTCCCGGAACCGGAGGCCCGCAGCGGCGTAGGCGGCGGAGACAGCGCCGTCGCGCTCCGCACAGCCCGAGCCCACACCATGCGCCCCGCGCCCGCCCCGATCCGCGCGGCCCTGCTGCCGGCGGCGCTGCTTCTGACGATCACCCCGGCCGAGGCCCGCCCGCGGCCGAGGGAACCGCACCACCGGGCGGCGTCCGATCTGCGGGCGGCGTCCGACATGGACATGACGCTGGCCCGCATGGCCGCGCGCGACCGGCTCCGGGGCTGGCGGGTCTGGCAGCAACCGCGCCCCCCGGGGCGTGCCCTGCCCCCGGCCAGCCGGGAGCGGGTCGCGGCCCCACCGTTCACCGGCTGGGGCTACGGCGATACGATCCCGGGGGCCGGGCCCGGTTTCTAGAACCAATCCTGGCTTCGACGCGCGCTGACGCCGAACCGCCGCCCCCGCCCCTCCACGGGGTGCCGCCGAGAAGACCGCTTGCGAGGATCCGCGATGCCCGCCATCACCCGCCCCGCCGCCCGGCTCACCCACGCGGCGGCCCTCATCGCGCTCCAGGCGGCCGTCGCCCACGCGGAGGCGATCGGGGTGCCGGAGGTCGTTGCCGTGGTCGATGCCGACGGCAACCTGCTCGCCTTCCTGCGCATGGACGGCGCCAAGCTGCTGTCCCGGGAGAGCGCGCTGGCCAAGGCGGTCACCGCCGCCTCGAACGGTGCGCCCACCGGCGGGCTCGCCGCCAACCTCGCCGTGACGGTCGGCCTCGCCACCGGCGGGCGGCTGACCAACCTGCCCGGCGGCCTGCCGATCGTGATCGACGGCGCCTGCCTGGGCGGCATCGGGGTCGGGTCCGGCGCCAGCGACCAGGACGTGGCGGTGGCCCGCGCCGCCCTGCGGGCGATCGGCGCGCAGGATCACGGCACCGCTCCCGGCACTACTCCCTGAACCCGGCCTCGACCCGGGTCGGGCGGGCTGGCATGGTGTGGCAGGAGGTTGGGAGACAACCCACGATGGCTCTGACGTTCCGCCTGGACGATCCGACCCAAGCCGACCCGCGCCGCCGCTGGGCCGAGCTCGACCGGGACGCGCGCAGCGCCTGCTACGACAACACCCGCGCGGTCGCCGACAGCGCCGCCCAGGTGGCCGCCCGCGACGCCGCCTCGGCCGCCTACCGGGCCAGGCATCCGGCCGGCCTCGACATCCCGTACGGAACCGGCCCCCGCAACGCCCTCGACCTCTACCCGGCCCGCGACGCCTCGGCGCCCGGCCTGGTCTTCCTCCACGGCGGCTACTGGCAGCGGGGTGCCCGCGAGCTGTTCGCCTGCTTCGCCGAGGGGCCGAACGCCGCCGGCTGGTCGGTGGCGATGGTCGGCTATACCCTCGCCCCGGAGGCGAGCCTGACCCGGATCGCGGCCGAGATCGGCGCGGCGCTGGACTGGATCGGCGCGCACGGCCCCGCGCACGGGATCGGCGGCCCCCTGGTCCTGGCGGGCTGGTCGGCGGGCGGGCTGCTGACCGCGCTCCAGCTCGGTCATCCGGCGATCGCCGCGGGGCTCGCGATCTCGGGGGTCTACGACCTCGCGCCGATCCGCCAGACCACCCTCGACGACAAGCTCAACCTCACGGAGGCGGAAGTCGAGGCGTTGTCGCCCCTGCGCCGTCCGGTGGTGGGCAAGCCGCTCTGCCTCGCCTACGGGAGCCGCGAGCTGCCGGCCCTGATCCACGACGCCCGCAACCTGCACGCCCTGCGGGCCGCGGCCCACGCGCCGGGTCCCCTGCTGCCGGTGCCGGGCGCCGAGCATTTCTCGGTTCTGGGCGAGCTGCGCCGGCCGGACGGGATCCTGGTGCGGGCCGCGCACGCGCTGCTCGGGGGCTGAGGCTCGGCGACGGGGCGTCGCGTGCGGTCGCGCAAGGTCGCGCAAGGTCGCGCAAGGTCGCGCAAGGTCGCGCAAGGTAGCGCACGAAAGGCCGCGGTGCACGGATGCATCGCCGCAACATGCAGTTGCACGAACCGCGGCTCAGGTCGCGATACGGTCTTGCTGAGCCCTCCCGCGCGTGCTGAGACGGGCGGGCAGGGACGCGACCCGCCTCGACCCGGGGGGACCGACCGGGCCGGGGGAAGCGGATGCGAGCGGTCGCCCGGTCGGGCCCTGCAGCGGCGTCGGGATCGCAAGCCAGTCCCGGAGGCTTGGCCGATTCCGGCCGCCGGACACCCAAGGTGCCGCGGCTGCGTCTCGCGCTGGCCCTGGGCTTCGGGACGCTCGGGTTCCTCGCCGCCCTGGCGCTGGCCATCCTGGTGAGCCGCGAGGCGACGCGCCGGCTGGAGGCCGAGGTCGGCGGCCAGCTCGCCGAGATCGCCGGACAGATGGCGCGCAGCCTCGATCTCGGCATGTTCGAGCGCTGGCGCGACATCCAGATCGCGGCCACCTCAGACAGCCTGCGCGATCCCGGGGCCGGGACCGACGCCAAGCGCGCCGTGATGCGGCGCCTCCAGGAGACCTACCCGGCCTACTCGATCATCGGGCTGATCGACCCGGACGGGCGGGTCGCAGTCACCAGCATCGGCGCGCTGGAGGGGGCGGACGTCTCCGGCCGCACCTATTTCCAGGCGGCCCGCGAGCGGCCGTTCGTGGGGGACGTGCACCCGGCCAAGCTTCTGCAGGCCGTGCTGGCGCCCGCGGCCCGCGATCCGGCGATCCACGAGCCGGTCATCCACGAGCCTCTACGCCTCCTCGACCTCGCCGCCCCGGTCAGGGACCCGGACGGGCGCCTCCTCGGGGTGCTGGCCGCGCATCTCGACTGGGTCTGGGCGCGCGATATGGCGCGCACCCTCGAAGGCTCGCTCCGGAGCCATCGCGGCGGCGCCGAGATCCTGATCCTGTCCCACGACGGCACCGTGCTGCTCGGACCGCCGCCCCTCCAGGGCAACCGCCTGCCCGAGACCGTGCTGTCCGGCGGGCGCGCCCTCGACCCGCAGGGCACGAGCCGGGTCGGACCCTGGCCCGACGCCGCCGCCGGGTATCTCAGCGCGAGCGCGCGCACGAACGGCGAGCGCGATTATCCCGGCCTCGGCTGGCGGGTCGTGGTGCGCCAGAGCGCGGACCGGGCCCTGGCCTCGGTGGCGGCCCTGCGCTGGAACATCCTGGCCGCGGGCAGCGCCGTGGCCCTCGCCGCGGCCGTCCTCGCGTGGCTGCTCGCCGGCCTGATCGCCCGGCCGCTGCGGGATCTGGCCGCGGCCGCCGGGGCGCTGGGCCGCGACGGGCCCCTGCCGCCGCTGCCCCGGGCGATCGTGCGCGAGGGCGCGATGATCGCGGACGCCCTCACCGGGGCGGCGGACGAGCTCGCCCGGCGCGGGGAGGCCCAGCGCCTCCTGATCGACGAGTTGAACCACCGGGTGAAGAACACCCTGGCCACCGTGCAGTCGATGGCGGCGCAGAGCCTGAAGGATCTCGGCGACGGGGCGGCGGCGGGGCGCGAGGCCTTCGAGGCCCGGCTGCTCAGCCTGTCCCGCGCCCACGACGTCCTGACCCGCGAGAGCTGGCTGAGCGCCGACCTGCGCGGGATCGCCGGCCAGGCCCTGCGTCCCTTCCAGGGGCCCGAGGCAGGGCGCATCGCCCTGGCCGGACCGGACCTGCGGCTGCCGCCCGAGATGGCGCTCGCGCTCACGATGATCCTGCACGAGGTGTGCACCAACGCGGTCAAGTACGGCGCCCTCTCGGTCCCGGCCGGGCGGGCGTCCTTGGGTTGGACCCTGGAGGCCTGCCCCGGCGGCGGCCGGACCCTGCGGATCGCCTGGCGCGAGCGCGGGGGCCCGCCGGTCGCCGCCCCGTCGCGGCGCGGCTTCGGCACCCGCCTGCTGGAGCGCGGCCTCGCCGGCCGCGACAGCGCCGCCCTGGCGTACGAGCCGGACGGCCTCGTCTACACCGCGACGGCGCCGCTGCCCGCCGGATTCCGGCCGGAATCCGGGTCCCCGCGGGATGACGACGGACCGGCCGTCGATATCCGGCACGGCGCGGGCTGATCCGGTCCCGCCGGGGCGCGCCCGCTCCCCACCTCCGGCCGTCGATCGCGGCCGACCTGCCGGGTTGCCACCGGTCCGATGGAGCGGTCGGTGCCGTTTAATCCATGGCCTCGACGACGCTTTATCGACGCCGTGCGATCCCGCACCAAGTATATCGCTGAAACGGATTAAATTTTACATTGATCGACTGTGCTCAACCGCACATCTACTTTGTTCGACTGCGGCTATGTTCGAGGCATCGGCTCAGGACGCGGTGTCCCGGCCAGCACGACGAGCACAGGCGGAGCCTCCCATGACGCGGAACCGAACACAGCGTTTCCTGGCCCTCGGCCTCCTGGCCGGTGCCCTTGCGCTGCCGATGGCGGCCCAGGCCGGCGAGGGCGGCAGCGGCAGCCGGCAGGTCGCCGGCGGCGGCCACATGAGTTCCTATGTCAGCGATCCGTCCCACGATCCGCGTTCGCTGCATTCGCAGCGCCTGGGCAGCGGCCAGCTCCTCGGCGCCCCGATGATGCATGACCGGGGCACCGCAACGGTCTCGCGTGGCAGCGTGGTCGATCCGCACTGGGCGTCCGGCCATGTGGAACGCCGCACCCGGCGCTGAGCAGGCCCCCGGGCCGCCCGGACCCCGGTCGGGCGGCCACCTTGCGATCTCCCCGTATCCGATCGGACGCCGCGCCGGGACGGTGCAGCGCCCAAGCTCCCGGGCGCCGATCCCTGTCCGAACCTCGTCCCGGCCCGATCTCCCAGACCCGATCTCTTAGACCCGATCTCCCAGCCCGCCCCAGCCGCAGAGTTCCCGCACGTGAACAGCATCATCCAGGGCATCGCCAGCTTCCAGGGCAGCGTCTTCCCCGGCCAGCGCCAGATGTACCAGCAGCTCGTGCGCGACGGTCAGCACCCGAGCGCGCTGATCATCGCCTGCGCGGATTCCCGGGTCTCGCCCGAGCACATCACCCAGGCGGGGCCGGGCGACTTGTTCGTCTGCCGCAACGCCGGCAACATCGTGCCCCCGGCCTCCGACGTGATCGGCGGCGTCTCCTCGGCGATCGAGTACGCCGTGGTCGCCCTGGGGGTGCGCGACATCGTGATCTGCGGCCATTCCGATTGCGGCGCCATGAGCGGCCTGATGAGGCCGGAGCTCCTGAAGAAGATGCCCAGCGTCGCGGCCTGGCTGCGCCACGCCGAAGCGGCCGAGCGCATCGTCTGCGAGGCCTATCCCGAGGGCATGGACCCGCAGGAGCGTCACCGGGCGCTCGCCCTGGAGAACGTGGTGGTGCAGCTCGCCAACCTGCGCACCCATCCGAGCGTCGCCGCCGGTCTGGCCAAGGGCCGCTTGCGCCTGCACGGCTGGTTCTTCGAGATCGAATCCGGCGCGCTGCTGGCCTATGACGGCACCACCGGGCGGTTCCGGCCGATCGCGGAGGCGGACATGCCGGTGGCCCAGGCTCCCGCTTCGGCCTCCGTCCTGGCCGGCGACCGGGTGCAGGCGGCGTGAGCGGCGTGTCGCTCGCCGGCCTGCGCGACCGGCTCGGGCCGGGCAGCGCGGTCCGGACCAGCCTGGCGCGCGACCTGCCCGCCTCGTTCGTGGTGTTCCTGGTGGCGCTGCCCCTGTGCATGGGCATCGCCATCGCGTCCGGGGTACCGCCCGAGCGCGGCCTGATCACCGGTCTCGTCGGCGGCATCGCAGTCGGGCTGATCGCCGGCTCGCCGCTCCAGGTCAGCGGGCCGGCGGCGGGGCTCGCCGTGATCGTCTACGGGTTCGTGCAGGCGCACGGGCTCGATGCCCTGGGCCCCGTCCTGGTGGTGGCCGGCCTGGTCCAGCTCGCCGCCGGCGCCCTGCGGATCGGCGGCTGGTTCCGGGCGATCTCGCCGGCCGTGGTGCACGGCATGCTGGCCGGCATCGGCATCCTGATCGTGCTCGCCCAGGTCCACGTCCTGACCGACGCCATGCCCCAGGCGAGCGGCCTCGACAACCTCGTGGCGATCCCGGCCGCGTTCTTCGACTTCGTCACCGGGGCCGGCGACCGTCCCGGCGCGGTGCTGGTCGGGGGCGCGACCATCGCGGCGATGATCGCCTGGGAGCGGCTGCGCCCGAAGCGGCTCCGGCTGCTGCCGGGGGCGCTGATCGGGGTGCTGGCGGGCAGCCTGGTGGCCGGGCTCGGCGGCCTCGCGGTCAAGCGCGTCGTGGTGCCGGACGCGATCTTCTCCGGCCTCGCCCTGCCGAATCCGGAGGCCTGGGCGCGGCTTGCCGAGGCCGAGATCGTCATGATGGCACTGGTCATCGCGGTCATCGCCAGCGCCGAAAGCCTGCTCTCGGCCGCCGCCGTCGACCGCATGCATCACGGCCCCCGGACCCGGTTCGACCGGGAACTGGGCGCGCAGGGCATCGGCAACCTGATCTGCGGGCTCCTGGGCGCCCTGCCGATGACCGGGGTGATCGTGCGCTCCTCCGCCAACGTGCAGGCCGGGGCGGTCACCCGGGCCGCCACGGTGATGCACGGGCTCTGGATCCTGGCCTTCCTGGTCGCCCTGCCCTGGCTGCTGGCGCTGGTGCCCACCGCGAGCCTCGCCGGCATCCTGGTGGTCACCGGCTGGCGGCTGGCGAGCCCGGTCCACGGCCTGCACCTGCGGGCCCGCTACGGCTGGACCACCGCGGCGATCTGGTTCGCCACGATGGCAACCGTGGTGGCGGTGGACCTGCTGAGCGGGGTGCTCACCGGGCTGGCCCTGAGCCTCGCGCAGACCCTGCCGAGCCTGCGCAAGGGGCGGCTGCGGATCGAGCACGCCGCGGCCCCGGAGGTCCCGGGCGTGCCGGAGCTGCGGCTGTCCGGGGCGGCGACCTTCCTGCAGCTGCCGACCCTGACGGCGGCGCTGGAGCGCACCCCCGTGGGCGGCGAGGTCCGCCTCGCCACCGGGGACCTCGCGGCGATCGACCATACCTGCCTGGAGATGATCGGCGACTGGGCGAGCCGGCGCATGGCCGCCGGGACCCGCGTCGCGGTGGTCGGCGGATCGGGCCTCCCGCACGACCGCCTCGCCGCCGCGGTCGCCGCCCCCGCGCAGTGACCGTGCGGTTCCCGCAAGGCGAGACGCAGCCCCCGCCGCACGGCGCGACGGGGGCTGCGTCTCGGCGTATCGGCGAAGGAATGGCGGCCGACCCGTGATCGCCGGCCGGGTCGATGATTGTGCTGGCCCGCACCGGACCTCCGATCCGCAATCTTCGCCTCCGGTTAAGACTGAATCTTCGCGCCCTCTTAAGACGCCATCGCCACACTCGCCCCGCCACCCGCTGTCCGGGATCCGCCGGACGCGCGTCCTCGGCAGGGAGCGTCGCCGATGTTCAGGTTCCTCGCGGTCCCGGTCGCCTGCCTGGCCCTGGCCGGAGCCGCCGCCGCGCAGGACCAGGCCGTCGTGGCCGGAGCGATGCAGATGCCGGCGAGCCCCGCTCCGGAGGTTCGGCTCCCGGACCCCGGGGCCCGCCTCGACAGCCTCGCGCTCCGTCACCCGGAGCCCGAGGCCGCCCAGACCACGGCCTCCCTGAAGAGCCCGGCCGACCTGCCCCGGGAGGCGCTCGGACCCGCTCCCAGGCCCGCCCCCAGGCCCTGGTGCGCGCAGGAGCGGCGCGTCGGCACAGGGGCCGGATTCTGCCTGATCAACTAGAGCCGTTCCCGATGCGACGCGCTCGCCGCCGCCGAACCGGTATCCCCTTCGGCGGCGCGCGCTCGCGGTCCGGGACCCGGCGGCGTGCTCAGGGGGCAGCGGCGGCCGGGAGCGGATCCGGAAGACCCGCGTCCCCCTGCGGGGCGTCGAGGGACGCGACCAGCAGCACCAGGAATGCCGCCACGATCGCCGCGGCGGCGAGCACCCGCGTGAGGATCTCCGCGTGCCCGCGGGCGGCATGGATCACCGCACAGCCCAGCGCGAAGGCACAGGCCTGAGCGGCCGGTGTCACCAGCGCCATCGTCATCGGGCCGCCTCCCGGAGGGCGGAGCGGGATCGCGCGGCGCTGGGCATCCTTCACGACCTCCAAGCCGGCCCGCACCGGAGCCGCCCGTCCGGTAAGCCCGGCCCGCACCGGCTCGGGTGCGGGCCGGGACCCTACGCGCGGACGGTGCGCCGGCGCCTCCCCCATATGGGTCGAATACCGGCTGCAACCGGGTCCGGCGCGCCGCTCCGAGGGGGCGGTGTCACGCCATCGTGACCGGCCGCGGATCGCTCGATCGGTTGGCGATCCGGGACCGCCGCGGCCTCACGCGTCCGGATCGTAACCCCGGACGGGCCGCGCCATCCCGGCGCCGGCCTCCAGCCCGGCCAGGGCATAGGTGGCCTCGGCGACCCGGAGCAGGGGACCTCCGGGGCCGGACCGCTTCCACAGGCGGGTGTTGAGGGCCGCCACCGGATCGCGCCCCGGCAGGGTGAAGCCGCGGGCCAGGAGGATCTCCAGGATCTCGCCCGCGTGCAGCGGCCGGCCGGCCGCCAGGATCGCCCCGCAGGCCGCCTCCACCAGCGCCCGGCCGTAGCGGCGGGCGCCGGCGGCATCCTCCGTGAAGGCGATCGCGGGCGGGATTCCGTTCGGCCCGGCTTCCGGCTCCAGGCG
The DNA here is from genome assembly GCF_979253755.1 of Methylobacterium sp. AC315. Lineage (NCBI taxonomy): Bacteria > Pseudomonadati > Pseudomonadota > Alphaproteobacteria > Hyphomicrobiales > Methylobacteriaceae > Methylobacterium > Methylobacterium sp. AC315. The sequence continues at coordinate 37,045 of NZ_CEEDEA010000022.1, read as the reverse complement.
CTGCGGCTCCAGGCGCTGCAACGCCCGGCGCTGCGGCACGGCCTGCAGCCCGACCGGACCGGCCTCCGCATCCTCGAGATCGGTCCAGGCCGGGCGGGCAAACGGCTGCGCGATGTCCGAGCGGCCGGTCTCGGCAGCGGCGGCGCGGGCGGCCGGCGCTTGCCGGAGCGGCGGCTGGACGGCGCGATCCGGCCCGTCCCCCCGCCCCAGATCGGCGACGGCCGGGCCGCCCTGCGCACCGCTCAGGCGCCGGCCGAGTTCCAGGTAGAGGACGAGGTCGGCGATCTCCCGGTCGATCGCCTCGCGCTGCCGCCGCAATGCGGAGAGCCGGGCCTCGATATCCTGTTCCGACAGACCCATCCGATGTTCCCTTCACCCGAACGGAACGTCTAGCTCATTCCGTTCGCAGAGGGAACATTCTTTCCGAACCGCCGCGCCGCGATGCATTCCCACCAATGGGACAAAGGGAACGAAGAGAACGGATCAAATTCCCTTCTGGCGTCCCTTCATTCCCTTCGCGGAAGCGGGGCGCGGCGGCACCAGCAGCGCGCTCGGGTCGGCCGGGTGCAGGGTCAGGCCGCCATCGTCGAGCACGAGCGGCAGGCGCGGAAACACCTCGCGCAGATGCGCCAGATCGGCCTTGAAGGCCTGCCGGAAACTGCGGATCGAGGCGTTCTCGGCGCCGAACTGCGCGTGCAGGTTGTTCCAGGTCAGCCGCAGCGGGCGCTGCAGGGACCGCAGCCGGTAGCCGGTCCAGAACAGCAGGTCGAGCTTGCGCGCCGAGCCCGAGAAGGCCCGGGCCGCTCGCACGTCCACGGGCAGCGCGTGCTTGATCAGCGTCTCGTAGAATTCCAGATCGAAGCGGACCGTCCGCCCCGCCTCCTCGTCGCCCTCGCCGGCGCGCGGACGCCACAATTCGAGGCTGCGGAACGGCGGCACGTTGAGGGTTGTGGCGCTGTCGCGCCCATCCCAGAGGCCGATCTGCATGGTGCAGGCGGCCAGCCGGTTCAGCTGCTCCTTGAACTGCCGGATGGTGCCGCGCTCGCCGCCCGTGACGGCAAACCCCATCTCGCGCATGAAGCCCGAGAGCGTCTCGGCGACCTTCACGGTCGGGCTGCGCTGGCGCACCGCCTCGGTGCAGAGGTGCAGCAGCACCAGCCTGGCCTTCGGACCGTAGGGCAGCCCCTGCGGCGCGAAGGCGCCGGTCTCCGGATCCTTGATCCGCCCGGCCATCAGGCTGAGCGAGTTGCGCCCGTAGGTGCGGGAGAATTCGCGCACCGGACCGGGGTCGCGATAGGGCAGGCCGCAGAGCGCCAGCACCGAGTGGATGTGCTGCAGGCTCGACGGCAGGGCCGGCTCGTTCTCGATCACCAGGCGGACCGCGTCGCGTCGGCGCTGGTCGCGCGATAGCTGGGCCCGGCGGAGTTCCTGCTCCCCGAGAACGGCGGCCTGCGCGTCGCGCTCGCGCTGGCGATGCAGCACGTGCTCGACGATCTGGGCGAACAGGAAGCCGCCGCGCGCCGCCTCGATCTCGGCCCGCAGATCCGCGTCGTGGATCCCTGCGATTTTCTCCTCGATGCCCATCGTCCCTCAGCCCGAGCCGCACGCCGACACGTCCCTCCCGGAAGGCGGAGGGGCGGCCCGATCCTGCCATGCCACGATTCGACGGCCGGGGCTCCGGTCCGGTCCGGCTTGTCCCGGCAATCCACGGTTCCCCGGGGTTCTCGCGCGGGGTTGCGGCACAGAGTTGCGGCGCAGAGTTGCATACGGGCGGATCGGGGACATCGCCCCACGCAGAGTTCGATACGCCCGGGTCCCGGCCGTCTATCCCCGCATTCCACCGTTCCGGGCCGGAATCCGCGCCGAATCCGATACGGAACCGCGCAGAATCCAATGCACCCCCCGGCTGGATCCGCGCAGACTCCGATACGGTGTCGCGCAGAGTCACATGCGCATCCGCGCAGAGTCGGATACGAAAAGCAGGCTCAACCCTCTGACGAAGATCATGAATTCGGCACCCCATATAGTCTTCCGAACTGACTCTCTGAAAGATTCCATCTTGATAATCTTCCTACTTAACGCGGCGCTCGTTCGGTCTGAAGAACACACTCGGTTCCATCGACATACACATGGTTTGAAGGGAATATCCCGGATCCATCCACAAGCCGGGGCGCCCGGGGAGAAGTTGGCATTCAGGGAATCCGGGTCCGGGGCGCCCCGGACCCGATGTTTCCGACGGCGTCGGGTTGACGTGGGCTGTGCCGCCCGGTTTCTCGGACCGACCCATTCTGGAAAGGCCGTCCCGATGCTCCCCTCCCCGATCGCGTTCCGATGACCGGCCGCCGCAACGACGGCCGCCCGGGCGGCCCGCCCCGGTCCGGGTTTCGGCCCGGCTTCCGGTCCGGCGGGCGTCCCGGCGGATCCGGGCCGCGGCCCGAGTCCGGGGGACCCGATGGCGCCGCGGTGCTGTACGGCTGGCACCCGGTGGTCCAGGCGCTGGGCAACGCGGAGCGCGGCCTGCACCGGCTGCTCGCCACCGAGAACGCGGCGGCCCGGCTGACCGAGGAATTCGGCGATGCCCTGCGCATCGCCCCCGAACTGGTCCGACCGAGCGAGATCGGCCGCCTGCTCGGGCCGGACGCGGTCCACCAGGGCCTGTATCTCGAGGCCGAGCCCCTGCCCGCCCCGGGGCTCGACGACCTGCCGGCCGACGCCCTGCTGCTGGCCCTCGACCAGATCACCGACCCGCACAATGTCGGGGCGATCGTCCGCACGGCCGCGGCCTTCGGGGTCGCCGGCATCGTCACGACGGTGCGGCACGCGCCGGGCGCCACCGGGGTCCTGGCGAAATCCGCTTCGGGTGGGCTGGAGCACGTGCCCTTCGTCACCGTCCGCAACCTGGCCGAGGCGCTGATCGAGCTGGGCGAGCGCGGCTACACGCGGATCGGCCTCGATTCCGATGCGCCCGCGAGCCTGGACACCCTCACCGTCGCCCGTCCGCTGGTGATCGTCCTCGGGGCGGAGGGGAAGGGCCTGCGCGAGCGGACCCGGACCTGCTGCGATATCCTGGCCCGGATCCCGTTCTCGGGGGCGATCCGCAGCCTCAACGTCTCGAACGCGGCTGCGATCACGCTCTACGCCCTGGGCCGGCCGCCGGCCTGAAGGACCGCCGGATACGGCGCGGAAACAAAAATTCGCCCGCCCGATTCCGGGGATGACCTAGGCAAGTCCAGCACCCTGCCGTAGACGTCGGCAGTAGAGGGGGGCGTGGGCTGGTAGGCGTGCGCCGGATGCTGGACGATGCTTTGACGTATGGCGGTGGGGCCTTCAGCCTGATCGCCGTCGGCGTGTGGCTGTGGCTCGCCCGGCGGGCCTTCCCGAGCTTCGAATCCTTCGTGAAGGGGTTCGACGACGAGCTGCGCCTGGGCGCGAGCCCGGAGGAACGGGCCCGCACCGCCCGCTGGCACCAGGTCCGCCAGGCTGCCGTGGCCCTGACCGCAGTCGGGGCGCTGTGCCTGTCGATCGGACTGGCGATCCCCGACTGAGCGGACACGATCCGGGATTCGCAAGGTCGTCGGCCTCTCGCGGGTGCGGGCGGGGCCCGCTCTCCTCAGGGGCTGCGCCCCGGAACCCCGCCGAAGGGTTGAGCCCTTCGGAAACCCCGACGGGCCGCTTTACGGCCCGGCCCGGAATCCGGCGAGCGGGGCGGTGAGGGTGCAGACCAGCCCGTCGCGGTGATAGTCGAGCGCGGCCCGGCCGCCGACCGCCCCGGCGAGCCCCCGCTCGATCAGCCGCGAGCCGAAGCCCCGGCGCGTCGGCGGCGCCACCGGCGGGCCGCCGCTCTCGCGCCAGACCAGGGTGAAGACCGGGTCCCCGGCCGTATCGGGGGCCGTGTCCCATCCGACGTCGACCCGGCCCGTCTGCATCGAGAGCGCGCCGTACTTCGCCGCGTTGGTGGCGAGTTCGTGCAGCATCAGGGCCAGCGACAGGGCGGCCGCCGGCCCGATCAGGAGATCGGGGCCGTCGAAGCCGAACCGGCCGGGATCGTCCTGGTGCAGCGCCAGGCTGCCGGTCACCACCGCGGCGACGCTGGCGGCCTCCGGGCGGCCGGCGAGATGGCCGGCCAGCAGGATGTCGTGGGCCTTGCCCAGGGCGACCAGGCGCGCCGCCAGGGCCTCGCGGGCCGTGTCGATGTCGGGGGCGTTGCGCAGGGTCTGGGCGGCGATCGCCTGCACCAGCGCCAGGGTGTTCTTCAGCCGGTGCGACAGCTCGCTGTTGAGCAGGTTCTGGTCCGCCTCGGCGCGCTTGCGCGCCTCGATGTCGGAGACCGCCACCACGGCGCCCACGACTTTGCCGGCCGGGTCCCGGATCGCCTCGCCCGCGATGGCGATCCAGCGGCGCGTCCCGTCGGGCTGCTGGTAGCGGACCTCCAGCTCGGCCCGGGCCGCCTCGCCCGCGCAGATCCGGGCGAGCGGGAATTCCTCCGGCGCCACCGGTCTGTCGTCGGCGTGGTAGGCGACGTAGGCGCCGTACGCCGCACTGTCCGGCGCATAGACCGTGTCGTGGCCCAGCACCTCCCGGATGCGCCGGTTGCCCATGACGATGCGGCCGGAGGGCGCCTCGGCGAGCAGGATCCCGACCGGGACCGTATCCATCACGGTGGCGAGCCGGGCCTCGGCCGCGCCGACCTCCCGGGTCTCGGTGAGGCTCGCCGCGACCGTGCCGGCGATCAGCTGCACGACCGCCAGGTCATCCGGTGTGAAGGCATCCGGTGTGAAGGCATCCGGTGTGAAGGCATCCTGCGTGAAGGCGTCGGCCCGGGCGGCGCGCAGCTCGAGGATCCCCGACGCCGCGCCGCCGAGCTGCACGGGAACCGTGAGGGCGGCGTGCATGCCGGGTGCCGGCGGCAGCTCCCCCGGCGGCAGCTCCGCCGTCCGCAGGTCTGCCATCCGGTCTGGGCCGGGGGTCGCCGCACGGGCCGGCAGCGCCGGCTCGGCCGATCCGCCGGCGAGCGGCCGGCGCAGGCCGACTTGGTGGGCGAGGCTACCGGCCGCCGAGCGGTAGACCAGGTCGGGCCCCTCGCGCAGGGCGGCGGCCCCACCCTCGGCCTCCGGCACGGCTGCCAGGGCGGCGGCCACCAGGAGATCCAGGATCGCCCCGCGGTCGCCGGCACCCGGCAAGGCCGCCACCAGATCCGCCACCACGGCCCGCTGGGCCAGCAGGCGGTCGCGTGCCGCCCGGGTCTGGCGCAGCTCCAGCCGGGTCGCGGCCAGCTGCGCCAGGGTGGCCAGGTCCTCGGCCGCCTCGGGATCGAGACCCCCGGGCCGGGGGGCTGTGTCGAGCACGCAGAGGGTGCCGAGGCGCCGGCCCGCCGGGGATTCCAGCGCGGCGCCTGCGAAAAAACCCAGCGCCGGTCCGGCCGCGCGGCGCGGGTCGGCGCGGGCCGGCGCATCCGCCGTCAAGTCGGGAATGACCAGAACGCCCGGGCCGTCGGGGATACGCGCGAGGATACCGGCGAGCGCGTCTGTGGGCGCAAGGATGCCTGTGGGCGCAAGGATGCCTGGGGGCGCAAGGATGCCTGGGGGCGCAAGGATGCCTGTGGGCGCAAGGATGCCTGCGGGCGGAAGGCTGCCTGGGCGCGAAAGGATGCCTGGGGGCGAAAGGATGCCGGCCCCGAACCCGTCCGCGGCCTCGGACCGGGGCCGGTCCCCGGTGTCGAGGCTGAGCAGAGCCATCGGGGCCCCGCAGGCCCGGCGGGCCATGCGGAGAAGGTCCTCGAAGCCCGGTTCCGGCGCGGGATCGGGGACGGCGCCGGCCACGGCCGCGCGGCGGTACGGGTCCCGGGTGTCGGACCTGGTGTCGGACATGGCGGCGTGCGCGGCGGCGTTATCGATGGGCGCGGATACTGCCGCCTCCGGGGCAACGATGGCGGCAGCAAGGCTGACCGCGAGAAAATCGTGACCGGGATCGTTATCGCGCACGTCGAGTGCGGGTTTTCGCGCTGAGGCGCGCGCGAAAACCCGATGGCTCGTCTTGAATACCGGGTTCGAGATCGGGCCATCGGCGGGTGCGGGTGCGGGTGCGGGTCGTCTCGGCTCCGGTCAGCCGGACACCGCCACGGCGTGCGCTGCGATCGCGCCCGCCGTGGTGATCCAAACCCGGTCCCGATGGGCCGCGATATGGGCGAGCGCCGCCCGCAGCGGTCGCAGCCGGTGGGGCTGGCCGACGATGTAGGGATGGAGCGCGATGCCCATCACCAGCGGCGCCGCGGCGGATTGCTCCAGCATCTCGTCGAAGGCGTCGACGAGCGCGTCGGCGAAGTGGCGGCCCGTCTCCTTGCGGGCGACGATCGCCGGGATGTCGTTCAGCTCCTGGGGATACGGAATGGCCAGGATCCGGCCGCCGCCCCGGGTCGCCATCCAGGTCGGCTGGTCGTCGTGGCACCAGTCGAGCAGGTAGCGGTAGCCGGCCTCGGCGAGCAGGTCCGGCGTCACCCGCGACTGCGAGATCCAGGGGCCGAGCCAGCCGGCCGGCGCCCGGCCCTCCGCCCGGGTCAGGATCGCGGTGGCCTCCGCGATCAGGGCGCGCTCCTCCGCTTCGGACAGGGTGCCCTGCCGCTCGGCATTGGTGCGGCCGTGCCCGACGATCTCGTCGCCGCGCGCCCGGAACGCCTCGATCAGGCCCGGGCAATCCCGGTAGAGCCGGCTGTTGACCAGCACGCTCGCGGGCAGGCCGAGGCCGTCGAGGGTGTCCCGCAGCCGCCAGGCCCCGACCCGGTTGCCCCAGTCGCGCCAGCCGTAATTGAGCACGTCCGGCTGCGGCCCGCCCGGGGCGAGCTCGGCCCCGAGCCCCGCCCCGAAATCGAAGGTCTCGAGGTTGAGCCCGACATAGACCGCGAGCCGCCGGCCCCCGGGCCAATCGTAGACCGGCCGGTCCGGGAGGGCGCTGTAGCGGTAGCGGCCGTGCTGCGCGGCCGAGGGAGCATCATCCATCGCGGGTCCAGTGTCCGGGGGCGCCCGGGCAGATAGGCCGGATCCGATCCGGCGCCATGCCTGTCCGGCGCCATGCCTGTCCGGCGCCATGCCTGTCCGGCGCCATGCCTGTCCGGCGCCATGCCTGTTCCGGCAGGCGGGCCTGCTGTACCGGGGTCGGCACGGGACCGCGCGGCGGTCCGGGTGTCGAGAAAGGATCCACCGTGCCGCTTGCCGCCACAGCTCGGGAGGACGGGCGTCCGGTCGTCTCGGACATCGCCGCGCGCCTCGAACGGCTGCCGATGTCGCGCTACCAGCGAAAGATCTTCGCGATCATCGCCTCCGCGTGGCTGGTCGACCAGATCGACGTGGCGCTCCTGACCTTCCTGCTCGGCTCGATCGTGGTGGCTTTCGGGCTGAGCCCCACGGAGGCCGGCCAGCTCGCCGCCATGACCTTCGCGGGCCAGCTCGTCGGCAACATCGTCGCCGGCACCGCCTCCGACCGGTTCGGCCGCAAGGCGGTGTTCCAGGTGACCATGGTGGTCTGGGGCCTCGCGAGCCTCGCGGCGGCGGCCGCCTGGAGCCTGCCCGTGCTGATGGCCTGCCGGTTCCTGATCGGGGTGGGCGTCGGCGGCGAGGCGCCGGTGGCGCAGGCGATGGTCTCGGAGATCGTCCCGGCCCCCGTGCGCGGCAAATACATCGCGATCCTGGAGGGGTTCTGGGCGGTGGGCTACGTCCTGTCCGGGGCGATCAGCTTCTTCGTGCTGCCCTATCTCGGCTGGCGCTGGGCCTTCGTGGTGGTCGGCCTGCTGTCGCTGGTGGTGCTCGCGGTGCGCCGCTCCATGCCCGAATCGCCCCGCTGGCTCGCCGAAACGGGCCGGCACGCGGAAGCCGACGCCGTGATGACCACGATGGAGCGCGCGGTCGAGCGCGCCACCGGCCGGCCCCTGCCCCCAATCACCCCGCAGGTCGCCGCCGCGGTGGCGGAGACGGTCGCCGATCGGATTCCCGGGCCCCGGCTGAGCGCGGTGGCGACCCTGTTCGCGCCGGCCTACCGGCTGCGCACCGTGATGGCCTTCGGGTTGTGGTTCTTCGCGCTGATCGGCTTCTTCGGGCTCAATTCCTGGATCGCGGTGCTGCTCAAGGAGCGCGGCTTCTCGATCGTCGGCTCGGTGGGCTTCGTGACCCTGATCACCCTGGGCGGCATCCCGGGCTTCGCCGCGGCGGCCGTGCTGCTCGAGCGGATCGGCCGCAAGCCGACCACGGCCCTGTTCCTGATCTGCGCGGCGGCCGCGGCCTGGCTGTACGGCAATGCCGGCGGCGATCCCGTGCTGACCGTCGCCGGCGTCACGGTCACTTGGCTGTTCGTCGCGGGCTTCGTGATGCAGTTCTTCATGTTCGGCATGTGGAGCTGCCTCTACGCCTACACGCCGGAGCTGTACCCGACCCGCGCCCGGGCCACCGGGGCCGGCTTCGCCTCGGCCTTCGGGCGGATCGGCGCCATCCTGGGGCCGATGATCGTGCCGGTGCTGGTGCGCGATTACGGCCCGGCCACCGCGTTCCAGGTCGGCGCGGGCGGTTTCCTGATCGCCGCCCTCCTGGTGCTCACCCTCGGGGTCGAGACCCGCGGCAAGGTGCTGGAGGCGGTCTCGCATTGACGAGACCCGCCTGCCAGGGACGAGATCGGGTTTCCAAAGGGCTCAGCCCTTTGGCGGGGTTCAGGGGCGGAGCCCTTGAGCGCACGGCCCGAGGCCCGATAGCAGGGCTCCGCCCTGCACCCGCACAAGGTCTCGACCTTGTGGATCCCGTCACAACCATGGAGTCCCAAAACAATGCCCGTCGTGGACATGCGCAGCCGGCCGACCTTCCTGCACACGTTCTTCGGCGCCGAGCCCGACACGCCGGAATTCGGCGTCGCCCGCTGGCTGAACGCCCGGGTCGGCAGCCGCGAGGTCGAGCACTTCACCCGCGGCGCCACGATCGAGGGCTTCCGCGCCGAGATGGACGGGGCCGGGATCGACGTCGCCGTGATGGTCGCTCGGTCGGTCCCGGGGGTCCGGGTCTCGAACGACGCCCTCGCGCAGGCCGCCGGGCACGATCCGAAGCGGCTGATCGGCATCGCCTCGGTGGATCCGGTCAAGCTCGGCCGCAAGGCCGCGGTGGCGGAGGCCAAGCGCGCCGTGACCGAGCTCGGCTTCAAGGGGATCAACCTCGATGCCGGCTTCTACCGCGAGGGCATGCGGGCCGACGACGAGCGCCTGATGCCGCTCTACGAGCTGTGCGAGACGCTGGCGGTCCCGGCCTTCGTCATGTCCGGCCCGACCACGCCGGACCTGCGCCTCAACGACCCGCTGGCGGTGGACCGGGTCGCCCGGACCTTCCCGAAGCTGCCGATCGTGTGCTGCCACGGGTTCTACCCGCACGTGGCCGAGATGGTGACCGTGGCCTTCCGCAACGAGAACGTCTTCGTCTCCCCGGACATGTACACGTTCGCGCCCGGCGGCGGCCTCTACGTGGAGGCGGCGAACGGCTTCATGAAGGACCAGTTCCTGTTCGGCTCCTCGTTCCCGTTCCGGGCGATGGGCCAGGGCGTCGCGGATTTCCGCGCGCTCGGCCTGTCGGAGGACGCCCTGGACGCCGCCCTCTGGCGCAACGCCAACCGCCTGCTCGGGCTCGGCCTGGCCGAGGCTTAGTCCCGGGTTTCCAAAGGGCTCAGCCCTTTGGCGGGGTTCAGGGGCGGAGCCCTTGAAAACAGCGGGCTCCGCCCGCACCCGCAAAAGGTCTCGGACCTATTGAATCCGGGACTTTGCCGTCAGGCGGCCCGGACGTTGGCCAAAAAATCGCCGACGGCGCCGCGCAGGGCGCTGGCCTGCCGGGCCAGGTCGCTGGCGGCGTCGAGCACCTGGGACGAGCCGTGGCTGGCCGTGCCGGCCGCCTCGCCCACGCCGGCGATGGTGCCCGAGACCGCGCGGGTATCCTGCGAGGTCTGGCCGGTGGTGCGGGCGATCTCGGCGGTGGCCGCGCCCTGCTGCTCGACCATGGCGGCGATCTCGGCCCCGATCCGGGCGAGGGTGCGGATCACCTCGGTGATGCCGCCGATCGAGCGGACGGAGGCCTCGGTGGAGCCGGTGATCTCGGCGACCTTGGCGGCGATCTCCTCGGTCGCCCGGGCGGTCTGGCCGGCGAGGTTCTTGACCTCGGCGGCCACCACCGCGAAGCCCCGGCCCGCCTCGCCGGCTCGGGCCGCCTCGATGGTGGCGTTGAGGGCGAGCAGGTTGGTCTGGCCGGCGATGTCCGAGATCATCGCGACGATCTCCCCGATGCTCCCGGCGGCCTGGGCGAGGCGGCGGACCTCTCCGGCCATGCCGTCCGCGTCCCGGGTCGCCGAGGCCGCGAGGTCGGCCGAGGCTCCAACCTGCACGCCGATCTCCCGGACCGAGGCCGTGAGCTCCTCGGTGGCCGCCGCCACGGTGTCGGCCGAGCGGGCGGCCGAATCCGCGGCGCCGGCCACCGCCCGGCTGAGGTCGGTGGTGTCCTGCGCGGCCCGGGCCATGCCGTGGGCGGAGGCCTCCAGCTGCTCGGCGGCGGCCGAGACCGCCGCGACGATGCCTCCGACCTGCCCCTCGAAGCTGTCGGCGAGGCTCAGGGCGGCGGCGCGCTGCGCGGCAGCATTCTCGGCGGCGAGGCGCTGCTGCGCGGCCCGGGCGAGCCGGCGCTCGGCGACGCTGTCGCGGAACGTCACCGCGGCGTCGGCGATCGCCCGCACCTCGCGCGGGCCCCCCGCCGGGATGGCCAGGTCGGCGCCCGGCCCGTCGTGTCCCTCGCCCCGCCCGATCGCCGTCAGCACCCGGGCCATCCGGACCAGGGGCCGCGCGATGGCCGTGCCGAGCCAGAACGCGAAGCCGACCGAGAGCGCGAACAGGGCGAGCCCGCCCGCGATCCAGACCGTCAGCATCCGGTCGGCCCGGGCCCGCACCGCGCCGGCGGCGGCCACCAGGTCGGCGGTCAGCCGGTCCTCGACGCCTTTGAGGGCGTCGATGCGCTGGGTGGCGAGCCGGAACCAGGCCGGCGCGTCGCGGAAGGCGAGGGTCGTGCCCGGCATCGTCTCCTGCGCGGCGCTGCGCAGGCGTGCCACCTCCCGCGCCGGCTCGGTCGCCTCCGCGGCGTCCAGCAGCGCGGCCTGACCCTCGACGGCCCCGGCCCGGAACAGGGCGCCGTAGGTCGCCTGATCGGCCGAGAGCGTGGTGAGCCGGCGCGCGGCGGGGAGGTCCAGGCTGCCGGAGGCGAACACCGCCGAGGCGGCGGCCCGCTCCTGGCCGGCGGCCTCCTTCAGCGCCAGGAACGCCGCGTAGGCGTTGGCCCGGGCCGCGATGCCGGCCTCGTCGATCACGCCGCCCATCGCCCGGACCACGCCCAGCCCCTCGCCGATCAGGCCGGTGTAGAAGCCCGTCGCCTGCGGCGCGGTGAGGCCCAGGGCATCGACCGCCCGGCGCTGGGCCGCGAGCCCGGTGAGCCCCTGCGCGAAGCCCTCGGCGCGTGCCGCGAAGGCGGGGCCGAAGCCGGTCGCGGCCGCCATCGCGTCGGGGAGCCCGGCCAAAGCCGCGTCGGTGCGGCTGCGCTGGGCCGCGAGTTCCGGCCCGAACTGCGCCCCCCTGGCGCCCAGGAACAGGCTGGAGGCGCCGCGCTCGCGCTGGGCCTCGTGGACGAAGGCGCTGATCCGCGAGGCGAGGCCGACGAGGGTCTCGACCCGGTCCATCTCGGCCCGCCGCGCCCATTGGTCGGACACCGCCCACCCGGCCGCCCCCGCGAAGGCAAGGCAGGGCGCGAGCGCCACCGCGAGGATGCGCGCGCGGAGTGAGGAGAGGACGGCCATCGGAACCCGGAATCCTGCAACGTTCGCCGGAATCATCCGGGACGGTTATAAAAACACCGTTAGGGTGGAGGGGTTTGGCCCGGCCTGCAATGCACAATCAGGCGGCAGTCCCGACGGTCGGTGCCGCCTCGGCAAGCCGTTCGGCCTCAAGCCGTTCGGGATCATGCAAATCGGCCTCATGCAAATCGGCATGCAGGTCGCCCCAGACCTTGAGCGCGTGGATGACCGGCTCCAGGGTCCGCCCCCGCTCGGTCAGACTGTACTCCACCTTCGGGGGCACCTCGGCGTAGACCTTCCGGGCGATCAGGCCGTCCGCCTCCATCTCGCGCAGCTGGTTCGTGAGCATGCGCTGCGTCACGCTCGCCAGCCGCCGGCGGATCTCGTTGAAGCGCAGGGTCCCCTCTAGCAGGTGGTAGAGGATCACGCCCTTCCACTTGCCGTCGATGAGCCGGAGGGTGGCCTCGACGGCGCAGCCGGGGCTGCAGTTGCCGCTATGGTGTCGGGTGCGGGGCATGGCGGGATCCCAAGGCGATCGTCGGGCGGTATCATTCTCGGCACTATCGGCGTTTTATGTGCGTACTTGCGCGCCGTGAAGGCGGACGGCATCTCCGTGCGGGTCAGTCGGAGGAGATTGCGATGCGCGCCGTCGGGTACAGAAAATCCCTGCCGATCACCGAGGCCGAGGCCCTGGTCGATTGCGACCTGCCCCGGCCCGATCCCGGCCCCCGCGACCTGCTGGTGAAGGTCGAGGCGGTCTCGGTGAACCCGGTCGACACCAAGGTCCGGGTGCGGGCCGAGCCCGAGGCCGGCGGGGTCAAGGTCCTGGGCTGGGACGCCGCCGGCACCGTTCTCGCCACGGGTGCCGAGGCCGAGGGCTTCTCGGTCGGAGACGCGGTGTTCTACGCGGGCGACCTCACCCGGCCGGGGACCAACGCCGAATTCCATTGCGTCGACGCGCGCATCGTCGGGCACAAGCCCGCCGGCCTCGACTGGGCGCAGGCCGCCGCCCTGCCGCTCACCGCGATCACCGCCTGGGAGGCCCTGTTCGACCGGCTCGACGCCAAGAAACCGGTGCCGGGCGCCGCCCCGGCGATCCTGATCGTCGGCGGGGCGGGCGGCGTCGGCTCGGTGGCGATCCAGCTCGCCCGGCAGCTCACCGACCTCACCGTGATCGCCACCGCGTCCCGGCCGGAGACGGCGGTCTGGTGCCGGGATCTCGGCGCCCACCACGTGGTCGATCATGCCAAGCCGCTCTCCGCCGAGGTGGCGGCCCTGGGCCTCGGCGCGCCGGGCCTCGTGTTCTCGACCACCAACACCGACGCGCATCTCGCCGAGATCGCGACGCTGATCGCCCCGCAGGGCCGGTTCGCCCTGATCGACGATCCCGCGCAGCTCGACGTGGCGCTGCTCAAGCGCAAGAGCCTGTCGCTGCACTGGGAGTTCATGTTCACCCGCTCGATGTTCGGCACCTCCGATATCGCCGCCCAGGGCGCGCTCCTCGACGAGGTCGCCCGGCTGGTGGATGCGGGGCGCCTGCGCACGACCCTGGGCGAGCATTACGGGCGGATCGACGCCCGGAACCTGCGGCGGGCGCACGCGCTGATCGAGAGCGGGCGCGCCAAGGGCAAGATCGTGCTCGAAGGTTTTGCGTCGTGAGGCGGGCGCCATGACCGGGACGGGCACCGGAATCTTCGACGTGGCGGCGCTCGCGGCGGCGCTGCCCGACAGCGCGCGGACGCTCCTGGTCGACACCTACCTGACCGACCGGGCGGCGGCGAGCGCCCGGGTGTTCCGGGTCTACCGCCCGACCCCGCCGCACTATCACGCCACCTGCGACGAGTACCTGTACTGCCTGTCGGGACGCGGCACCGTCTGGCTGGGTGACCCCGCGAACCTCACACCGTTCGGCCCCGGCCAGCTCTTGTTCTTCGAGACGGGCACGGTGCACGCGATGCCGGAGATCGCCCCGGGCGAGCCGGTGACGTTCCTGTCGATCGACACCCCGCGGCGGGCCCCCACCGACATCATCTTCGTGAACCCCGAGGACGGCACCCCCGCCACCTTCATGGCGCGCAACGCCGACGCGTGAAGTCCCGGATCCAAAAGGTCCCGGACCTTTTGCGGGTGCAGGGCAGCGCCCTGCTGTCGGGGCCTGCCCCGACACCCCGCCAAAGGGCCGCAGGCCCTTTGGAAATCCCGTCTTTTCGGCCGCGAAACGACAGGCTTCCGGCGAGCGGTTGCCGGCGTACGCGTTTCGTTCTAGCAATGGCGTTGCATGTCGGGCCTGCGTCCCGCCGGCCTCACCTTGCCGTCGACCGCTCCGGGCTCGACATGAGCGGGTGCGGCGGCTGACCCGCGCGCAAAGCCAGCCCCGACCGCGTCGACGCCTCGAAAGACCGCCGCCCTCATGGCCAAAGCCCAAGCCGGAACCCGAGTCGGACCCCGCGTCGGCGCCAGCAAAGCCGCCCCCAAACCGTCTCCCGTGAAGGCGTCGTCCGCCAAAGCGCCGGCCGAGGCGGTTCCGGCCGAGCCTGAGCGGACGAACAAGCCCGCGCGTACGAAGAAGGCCGAGGCCCCCGCCCCCGTCCGCCCGGGCAGCAGCCGGAGCGCGGCCGCGGAGGCCGCCGTCGACGCCAAGCTGGAGGCCCTGTTCGACGCCGCGCCGCCGAGCGCCGCCGACCGGCGGGTGATCACGGTCCGGGGCGCCCGGGAGCACAACCTCAAGAACGTCGACCTGACGATCCCCCGGGACAAGCTCGTGGTGTTCACCGGGCTGTCGGGCTCGGGCAAGTCGTCGCTCGCCTTCGACACGATCTACGCCGAGGGGCAGCGCCGCTACGTCGAATCGCTCTCGGCCTATGCCCGCCAGTTCCTGGAGATGATGTCCAAGCCCGATGTCGACCAGATCGACGGGCTGTCGCCGGCGATCTCCATCGAGCAGAAGACCACCTCCAAGAACCCCCGGTCCACCGTCGGGACGGTGACCGAGATCTACGACTACATGCGCCTGCTCTGGGCGCGGGTCGGCATCCCCTACTCCCCGGCCACCGGCCTGCCGATCGAGAGCCAGACCGTCCAGCAGATGGTCGACCGGGTGCTGGAGCTGCCGGAGAAGAGCCGGCTGTACCTGCTCGCCCCGGTGGTCCGCGGCCGGAAGGGCGAGTACCGCAAGGAAATCGCCGAGTACCAAAAGAAAGGGTTTCAGCGGCTGCGGGTCGACGGCGAATATTACGCGATCGACGACGCGCCCAAGCTCGACAAGAAGTTCAAGCACGACATCGACGTGGTCGTCGACCGGATCGTGGTGCGGCCCGACATCGCCGCGCGGCTGGCGGATTCGTTCGAGACCGCGCTGGAACTCGCCGACGGCATCAGCGAGATCGTGTTCGCCGACGCGCCGGAGGGCGAGGAGCCCCGGACGATCACGTTCTCGTCGCGTTTCGCCTGTCCCGTCTCGGGCTTCACCATCGCGGAGATCGAGCCGCGGCTGTTCTCGTTCAACAACCCGTTCGGCGCCTGCCCGACCTGCGGCGGCATCGGCCACGAGATGCGGATCGACCCCGAACTGGTGATCTCGGACCCTGCGCTCAGCTTGAAGCGCGGCGCGGTCGGCCCCTGGGCGAAATCGACCTCGCCCTATTACGGCCAGACGCTGGACGCGCTGGCGGAGCATTACGGCTTCAAGACGAGCGTGGCCTGGCAGAGCCTGCCGGAGGCGGCCCGCGCCGTCGTTCTGTACGGCTCCGGCAAGCAGGCGATCCGCTTCGCCTACGACGACGGCCTGCGCAAGTATGCGGTCAACAAGCCGTTCGAGGGCGTGATCCCGAACCTGGAGCGCCGCTACAAGGAGAGCGAGTCCGACGCGGTGCGGGAGGAAATCGGCCGGTTCATGAGCGAGACGCCCTGCGCGTCCTGCGGCGGCAAGCGGCTGAAGCCCGAGGCGCTGGCCGTGAAGGTCGCCATGGCCGATATCGGCGACGTGACGGCGCTGTCCGTTTCGGAAGCCCATCGCTGGTTCTCCGAATTGCCGGAGAAGCTGACGGCCAAGCAAAACGAGATCGCGGTCAGAATTCTCAAAGAAATCCGCGACCGGCTCAGCTTCCTGGTGGATGTCGGCCTCGAATACCTGACGCTGGCCCGCGGCTCCGGCTCCCTGTCGGGGGGCGAAAGCCAGCGCATCCGGCTGGCCTCGCAGATCGGCTCCGGGCTCACCGGCGTGCTCTACGTGCTGGACGAGCCCTCGATCGGCCTGCACCAGCGCGACAACGAGCGGCTGCTCGGCACGCTCAAGCGCCTGCGCGACCTCGGCAACTCGGTGATCGTGGTCGAGCACGACGAGGACGCGATCCTGCAGGCCGACTACGTGGTCGATGTCGGCCCGGGTGCGGGCATCCATGGCGGCGAGATCATCGCCCAGGGCACCCCCGCCGAGGTGCTGGCCAACCCGGCCTCGCTCACGGCCAAGTACCTCACCGGCGCGATGGCGGTCCGCACCCCGGCCGCGCGGCGCAAGAGCCGGAAGGGCAAGCTCGGGGTGTTCGGCGCCCGGGGCAACAACCTCAAGGACGTGGATATCGAGGTGCCGCTCGGCACCTTCACGTGCATCACCGGCGTCTCGGGCGGCGGCAAGTCCACCCTGGTGATCGACACCCTGTACAAGGCCGTCGCAAAGAAGCTGAACGGGGCGCTGGAGCACCCGGCCCCGTACGACAGACTCGAGGGGCTGGAGCATCTCGACAAGGTCATCGACATCGACCAGTCGCCGATCGGCCGGACGCCGCGCTCGAACCCCGCCACCTATATCGGCGCCTTCACGCCGATCCGCGACTGGTTCGCGGGCCTGCCCGAGGCCAAGGCCCGGGGCTACCAGCCGGGGCGCTTCTCGTTCAACGTGAAGGGCGGGCGCTGCGAGGCCTGCTCGGGCGACGGCGTCATCAAGATCGAGATGCACTTCCTGCCGGACGTCTACGTCACCTGCGACGTGTGCAAGGGCAAGCGCTACGACCGCGAGACCCTGGAGGTGAAGTACCGCGGCAAGTCCATCGCCGACGTGCTCGATTCCACCGTCGAGGAGGCGGCCGAGCTGTTCAAGGCGGTCCCGGCGATCCGCGAGAAGCTCGAGACCCTGAAGCGGGTCGGCCTGCACTACGTCCATGTCGGCCAGCAGGCCACCACCCTGTCGGGGGGCGAGGCGCAGCGGGTGAAGCTGTCCAAGGAACTGTCGAAGCGCGCCACGGGCCGCACGCTCTACATCCTCGACGAGCCGACCACCGGGCTGCACTTCCACGACGTGGCCAAGCTCATGGAGGTGCTCCACGAGCTGGTGGACCAGGGCAACACGGTGGTGGTGATCGAGCACAATCTCGAAGTGATCAAGACCGCCGACTGGGTGATCGACATGGGGCCCGAGGGCGGGGACGGCGGTGGCCGGGTGGTGGCGCTCGGCACCCCGGAGGAGATCGCCCGCTCGAAGGCGAGCCATACCGGCCGGTTCCTGCGCGAGGTGCTGGCCCGTCGCCCGGCCCCGCAATCCGGCCGCCGCACCGCCGCCGAATAGGCGCCGGCCGGGCTCGAGGCGGCAGATTCTGCCCGGTGCGGCCCGAAAATCCGCTCGGGACCGCCTCAGCGCCCCGTGATTCGGTCGGCTCCCGCCCGTCTTCGGCCGGGGATCGGCCGTCCGGAGCGGGGTTTCCGGGTTCGGCGCCCGGCTGGGACGAATGCCCGTTCACCCACCCCTGCTTGCCGGATTCTCCCGCCAAAGTGCCGGGAGGTCCCGGGCAACAGCTTGACCATTCAACGATATTTTGCCGGCCGCCCGCCCGCTATTCAATCCTGGGGACTGTGTTGCATCGCCGCAAAAATGCGTCTTTTGCGCAACGGTTCGGCCGGTTTTGCCGCTTCGACCGGCATTCCACTGTCATTCCGCAGGTCTCTGTAGAATAGTCATTGGCGTTGAGACGGGCGGGCTCCGTGGGGGCGCTCGGCACACCGGAAGTCGGCAGCCGCCAATAGCGAGCAGACCGGCAGGGTAGTGCCGAATGCGGGACGGAAGCCTTGAGACCTTGGGAAGGACAGAAACAATGATGAAGAACTGGCTCGCGGCCGGCGCGGTCGCGCTCACGGTCGGCATGACCTCGACGATCGCTCAGGCGCAGACCACGACCATTCCGGGCGAGCAGGTCGGCCTTGCCACCGGCGCGCCGTTGCCCGAGGGTATCTACGCGCTCAACACCTTCACCTTCCGCCGCCAGGACAATCAGTTCTCGGCTGACACGGCCGTCAACATCCCGGTGCTGGTCTGGTCGACCCCGCTGGTGCCGCTCGGCGGCCGCATCGAGCTGCTCGTCGCCCCCCCGACCGTGTTCGCCTTCACCCGCAACCCGGCTGGCGTGCGCAACAAGGACATCTCGATCAACGTCGGCACCTTCGTCGGCGGCATCTGGGCGTTCGACCTCGGCAACAACTTCGGCGTCAGCTTGCTCGGCGGCGCGTACCTGAACGACCTCAACGGTGATCGCGGCTCGCTCTTCGCCGGCGGTTTCCAAGCCAACCCCACTTCTCGGACGGGCGTCAGCCCGATTGGCACCCCGGTGCTGCCGCAGCTCTCCTCTAACACCTACCGCATGGGCGTCGCTGCCAGTTACACCGGCGACGGCTGGAACATCACCGGTAACCTGACCGCCAACATCTATGACTCGCCCGGCCGTTTCGGCGGTCGTGTTGGCTCCACCCTTGGCGCGTTCTACCTGTCCGACGCCCTGAACTTCGACCTCACCGCGACGAAGAAGTTCGGTAACTTCGAGATCGGTCCCGTCGCCTACGGCACCTACAATTTCGACATCGGCCAGTACAGCGCGGCGGCCGGTAACCGCGGTCGCTTCGCCATCGGCGGCCTGATCGGCTACGACTTCAAGGTCTTCACCGTGCAGGCCTACGTCGCCCGCGACGTCGTGACCGGAGATCAGTACACCACCGCATTCGGCCGCACCCGCAGCAACTACTCCACGGACGGCTGGCTCCGCCTGATCGTGCCGCTGTACTCGCCGGCCCCGGTCTCGCCGGTCCCGACCGCCCTGGTCCGCAAGTACTGATCGACAAGTCCTGATCGAACCGAGATCCGGGTTCCCACCGCGCAGGCGGTGGGGAGCCCGGATCTCCGCCATCCCGTCCGCCAGGACGGCGAACCGCCCGGCCACCGCCGGGCGGTTTTTTCATGCCCGGCCGGACCATGCCCCTGGACCCGGGCGGATATTCAGATCCTGCGAAACCTTTCCGCCCGAGGACCCGTAAGCGGCGACGTAATCCCGGTCCTCGCTCGATCCCGGGATACCTCAGGGAAGGAAACACCAGGATGCTCAACGTTATCGGAGGCCGGCGCGCGGCCCGGGCGGTCGCCCTCGCTCTGACCCTCGGCCTCGGTGCGACCGGCGCGGCCTACGCCAAGAACCCGATGGTCGGCGGCGCGCCGATGTATGCCAGCAAGACGATCGTCGAGAACGCGGTCAACTCCAAGGACCACACCACCCTGGTCGCCGCCGTGAAGGCCGCCGGCCTCGTCGAGACGCTGAGCGGCCCCGGCCCGTTCACGGTGTTCGCGCCCACGAACGCCGCCTTCGCCAAGCTGCCGCCGGGCACCGTCGAGAGCCTGGTGCAGCCCCAGAACAAGCCCACGCTGACCAAGATCCTGACCTACCACGTCGTCCCGGGCGTCTACACCGCGCAGGACCTGGTGGCTTTGGTCAAGAAGGGCGGCGGCCAGGGCCAGCTCACCACGGTCGAGGGCGAGCCGCTCGCCGTGGCGGTGCAGGGCAAGAAGGTCCTGATCACCGACGTGAAGGGCAACACCGCCACGGTGACGATCCCGAACGTGATGCAGTCGAACGGCGTGATCCACGTGATCAACGCCGTGCTGACCCCCTGATCCGGATTCCGTGATCCGACCCACCCGCGGCGCCGCTCCGGCGCTGCGGGTTCCTCACTGTTGCTACTCGGCGATCAGCTTGCCGGTATAGACCACCGGTCCCGTGGGCTGGCCGCTCGGCGAGCCGCCCGGAGGCTCCACGGAGACCGCCAGCACCCCGTCCGGCGCGGCGCCCTGCGGCAGGGTCACCCGGGTCGCACCGCCCCCGACGAGGCCGAGCGGCTTCGGGCCCTCGGCGCCGACATACCACAGCTCCAAGCTCCGGCCCGCGGGCGCCTCGGCCCCGACCGGCCGGACCTGGGCGGTGCCGGTGCGGGTGTCGACGCGCACGATCAGCGCCGGGAGCGCGCCGCCGCCCTGCACCACCGCGAGGTAGCGGCCGCCCTCCGGCTCCGGCCGCAGGCCCACCGCCACGAACAGCGCCAGCCCGGCCGCCAGCAGCCCGGCCCCCGCGGTGGCGATGCGCCAGCGCCGGACCTGCCGCCGCAGATGGGCGAGGGGATCGCGCAGACGGGGATCTTGAGTGACGGGATCGCCGGCGAGGGGATTGCCCCCCTGCGGAGCGGTCGATCCGCCGGGCCCAACCGGGAGCGCGCGCAGCAGCGCCGCCCGCACCCGCGGCGACGGCATCACCGGCGGGATGGCACCGAGCAGGGGCGAGAATCGCCGCTCCCAGGCCTGCACCCGGGCGACAGCGGCGGTATCGGTGGCGAGCGCGAGCGCCATCGCGGCCCGCTCTTCGCGGTCGAGGGTGCCGAGCACGTACTCGGCCGCGCGCAGGTCCGGATCCGAGCCGGGATCCGCGGTCAGGTCGCCTGGCCCGCCGGTCACGTGACCGCCTCCAGGCAGGTCTTCAGCGATGCGAGCGCCCGGTGCAGCCAGGTCTTGATCGTGTTGACCGGCCGGTCGTAGCGCTCGGCCAGCTCGTCGCGGGAGCGGCCCTCGCAATAGGCCAGCACCACGCAATCCCGGTGCGCCGGCTCCAGCCGGCCGAGGCAGGCCCCGAGCGCGTCCCGGTCCAGGAACGCCGCGGCGTCGTCGTGCGGGTCCATCAACCGCGCCACCCAATCCTCTCCGTCATCCCGCACCGGTCCCTGAACCTCGGCGGCCCCCTTCCGGCGCAGGCCGTCGATCGCCCGGTTCCGGGCGATCGTGCACAGCCATGCGAGCGGGCGTCCGGCCTCGGGGTCGTAGCTCCCGGCCGCCTGCCAGATCCGCAGATACGCGTCTTGCAGGACGTCCTCGGCGAGCGACCGATCGCGTTGGATACGCAGGATCACGCCGAAGAGTTTCGGGCTGGTCAGGTCGTAGAGTTCGGCCAGGGCGGCCGCCTCGCCGCGCCCGATCTCGAACAGCAGCCGGCGCAGCCGCGCATCGTCGGCGCCATGAAGGCCCGGCGGCACCCGGTCCTGAGTCGCCCCCGCGGCAAAGATCGGTCCGGCCAAGATCCGTTCCTGCGTCCGCGCGCCGTTCCCCTGCCGGTCGCGCTCCCGTAAGATAGCTCTAAGCGCCCCCGCGTGTCCTGTCACATCGCCGGCCCGCACCGGATCGCGGACGTGTCGTCGGCTGCCGATCCGCGCGCGGCGCCGCGCCACGGGTGTCGCAGGCCGTGGCGACAGCCTATCTTAGTCTGATTTCGCGCATCCGGCGGTGCCGGAGCAGAGCGAACGAGTCGAAGGAATCTCATGGCGACGCAGGGCGAGTGGAAGATCCCCGCGCAGGCCCAGCCCAGGCCTGCGGATTACGGCTACGATCTCGATCGGGCGCTCTCGTCGGTGCTCGCCCTCTCGGCGCGGGTGCCCGAGAGCGCCTTCACGGCCGAGACCCTCGGCACCGAGCGCGCCGGCAACGGCGTGGTGATCCGGGAAGACGGGCTGGTGCTCACGGTCGGCTACCTCGTCACGGAGGCGGAGAGCGTCTGGCTCACCACCCGGGAGGGCCGCTCCGTGCAGGGCCACGTGCTCGGCTTCGATGCCGCCACCGGCTTCGGCCTGGTCCAGGCCCTGGGCGATCTCGGCGTCCCGGCCCTGCCGCTCGGCCAGTCGGCCGGCCTGAAGACCGGCGACCGGGCCGTGGTGGCGGGGGCGGGCGGGCGCCAGCGCTGCGTCGCCGTCGAGGTCGTCGCCCGGCAGGAATTCGCCGGGTACTGGGAGTATGTCCTCGACGAGGCCCTGTTCACCGCCCCGGCCCACCCCCATTGGGGCGGCACCGCGCTGATCGGCGCGCAGGGCGAGCTGCTCGGCATCGGCTCCCTGCAATTGCAGCAGGGCGGCAGCAGCAATGCCCGCCCGATCAACATGGTGGTGCCGATCGACCTGCTGCCGCCGATCCTCGACGACCTGGCCACGCGCGGGCGCGCCAACCGGCCGCCGCGGCCCTGGCTCGGCCTCTACGCCACCGAGAGCGAGGAGGGCATCGTGGTCATGGGCCTCGCCGACGGCGGCCCGGCCGAGACCGGAGGCCTGCGCGGCGGCGACGTGATCGAGGCGGTGGCCGGCGAGCCGATCCCGGACCTCGCCGCCCTGTTCCGCAGCATCTGGGCGCTGGGCGAGGCCGGCGTCCGCGTCCCGCTCACCGTGCGCCGCGACGGGCGCAGCGTGAAGCTCGCCCTGGTCTCGGCCGACCGGGAGCGGTTCCTGCGCACGCCCTCGCTGCACTGAAGGCGCGGTGCGGGAAACCGTCTCCGCCGGGGCCGCGTTTCCCGGGCGCGGAGCCTGCACCGGATACAACCACAGGCTCAGCATCCGTTCAGGCGGCGCGGCCGAGTCTCCCCCGACCGGCACCGATCCGCCGGACGTTTCGAGGAGATCTGTCATGGCGATTCTGAGCGCATCGCGCGCGAAGGCACTCGTTGTGGCCGCCGCGATCGCCGGCGGCCTCGGGCTCGCGGGCTCCGCCCAGGCGGCGGGCGGCTGCGGCCCGGGCTTCCACCCGAATCCCTGGGGCCTCTGCCGCCCGAACTGGGGTCCCCGCCCCTATTACGGGCGCCGGCCGGTCTATTATGGCGGCTACGTCCGCCCGCGTCCCTTCTACCGCCCCTATGGCCGCCCGTTCTACCGGCCCAACGGCTTCTACGGCCCGCGCCCGTTCTACTGAGCGCCGCCTCCGTTTTGCGCTGCGAAGGGCGCCCCGCCGGCCGGCGGGGCGCCCTTCGCGCGTTCAGACCGGGTCTCCGCATGCGCACAAAGAATGACCAGCCGGGAAGGTTGCCGGTTTCTTAATCCGCGTATGCGGCCCACGCAGACCAGATCCTTGGCCTTTCGACTCCTGCTGCGCCGCGGGAGGTTTATATGTGCGTTGCACCAACAAGAGGCAGCGATGCGCAACGGCGCGCCACTCACTGCCCGAACAGAGGTCAATACACTCCATGTCCGCCGCTCGTAGCGTCCTGGGTCGCGTCCGCGCCTATCTCCGGTACCGCGACACCGTCTCCCAGCTGTCCCGCCTCTCGGATCGCGACCTTGCCGATCTCGGCATCAACCGTAGCGAGATCCACGGCATCGCCCGCGTCTGATCTCCTGAACCATCGCGATTCGATTCAAAGGACCGCCGCCCGTTGATCCGGGCGACGGTCCTTCGCTATTCTGGGATATGACACAGACCCTACACATCGTCGGCGGCGGCCTGGCGGGATCCGAGGCGGCCTGGCAGGTGGCCGAGGCCGGCCATCGCGCCGTGATCCACGAGATGCGGCCGGTCCGCGGCACCGAGGCCCACCAGACCGACGGCCTGGCCGAGCTCGTCTGCTCGAACTCGTTCCGGTCGGACGACCCGGAGAGCAACGCCGTCGGGCTGCTCCATCAGGAGATGCGCTCCTTGAGCTCGCTGATCATGCGGGCGGCCGACGCGAACCAGGTGCCGGCAGGGGGCGCCCTGGCGGTGGATCGCGAAGGCTTCTCCGCCACGGTGACCCGGGCCCTCGAGGAGCATCCCAACGTCACGATCGCGCGCGGCGAGGTCGAGGGCCTGCCGCCGGAGGAGTGGGGGCCCTGCATCGTCGCCACCGGCCCGCTGACCGCCCCGGCGCTGGCCGAGGGCATCCGGGCGCTCACCGGCGCCGAGTCGCTCGCCTTCTTCGACGCCATCGCGCCGATCGTGCACCGCGACTCGATCGACATGGACGTGGCGTGGTTCCAGTCCCGCTACGACAAGCCCGGTCCCGGCGGCACCGGGGCCGACTATCTCAACTGCCCGATGGACCGGGCGCAGTACGACGCCTTCGTGGCCGCCCTGGTGGCGGGGGACAAGATCGGGTTCCAGCAGTGGGAGGGGACGCCGTATTTCGACGGCTGCCTGCCGATCGAGGTGATGGCCGAGCGCGGCCCCGAGACCCTGCGGCACGGCCCGATGAAGCCCGTGGGGCTCACCAACCCGCGCGACCCGCAGGTCAAGGCCTGCGCGATCGTGCAGCTGCGCCAGGACAACGCGCTGGGCACCCTCTACAACATGGTCGGCTTCCAGACGAAGCTGACCTATGCCGAGCAGGTCCGGATCTTCCGCACGATTCCCGGCCTGGAGCGGGCCGAGTTCGCCCGGCTCGGCGGCCTGCACCGCAACACCTATCTCGACAGTCCGCGCCTCTTGGACGCCACCCTCCGGCTGAAGGCCCGGCCGGCCTTGCGCTTCGCCGGCCAGATCACCGGCTGCGAGGGCTATGTCGAGAGTGCCTCGGTCGGGCTGATGGCGGGGCGCTTCGCGGTGGCCGAGGCGGCGGGCCGGCCGCTCAGCCCCCTGCCCCAGACCACGGCGCTCGGCGCCCTCATCGCCCACATCACCGGCGGCCATGTCGGGGCCGACGGCGAGGTCAACGCGCCGCGCTCGTTCCAGCCGATGAACGTCAATTTCGGCCTGTTCCCGCCGCTCGCCCAGGCCCCCCGCAACGAGACCGGCCGCCGCCTGCGCGGCCCGGAGAAAGCCGTGCTGAAGAAGCGGGCGCTCACCGACCGCGCCCGGGCCGACCTCGCCGCCTGGATGGCCGGCGC
Source organism: Methylobacterium sp. AC315 (assembly GCF_979253755.1). NCBI lineage: Bacteria > Pseudomonadati > Pseudomonadota > Alphaproteobacteria > Hyphomicrobiales > Methylobacteriaceae > Methylobacterium > Methylobacterium sp. AC315. Next base: position 12,298 of record NZ_CEEDEA010000022.1, on the reverse strand, counting down.
CCCCGTGGCGGATTGGCGGCTGGCGGCGGCCGAGTAGCGCGGCACGTCATGGTTTCGAAAGGTCTGTGACCTTTCGCGGGTGCAGGGCAGAGCCCTGCTGTCGGGCTCCGCCCCGACACCCCGCCAAAGGGCTCGCCCTTTGGAAACCCACAGGCGCGCATGGCGCTTGCACCGCCCGTGCGTTCAGCCCCGGGGACCGCATGACCGAGATCGATACCGAAACCTTCCTGGCCGACCTCTACGCCCTGCGCGCGATCGGCCGGTTCCGCACCGGCGTCCACCGGCCGACCTTCTCGCCCCAGGACATGGACTCGCGCCGCTGGCTGATGGCCCGTCTGGAGGCCTGCGGGCTGGAGGCGTCGATCGACGGGATCGGCAACGTGCTCGGGCGCCATCGCGGGCCCGGACCCCACCTCCTGGTCGGCAGCCACATCGAGACCCAGAACGAGGCCGGTTGGCTCGACGGGGCGCTGGGCGTGGTCGCCGGGTTGGCCCTGGCCCGGGCCGGGCTGCCCGTCGACGTTGTCGCCTTCGCGGACGAGGAGGGGCACTTCTCCGGCGGCTTCCTGGGCAGCCGCTCGGCGATCGGCGACCTCGCCGAGGCCGAGATCGACGCCGCCTACAACCGCACCGACGGCACGCCGCTCCGCGCGGCCCTCGAAGCCGCCGGGCTCGCCGGATTGCCGCGGCTGCGGATCGACCCGGCCCGCTACCGGGGCTTCCTGGAACTGCATATCGAGCAGGGGACGCAGCTCGAATCCGCCGGCCTGCATCTCGGCGTGGTCAGCGGTATCGTGGCGATCTGGCAATTCCGGATCGTGTTCGACGGCAACCAGGACCATGCCGGCGGCACCACCATGGCCGAGCGCCGGGATGCGGGGCTCTCGGCGATACGCCTGCTCGCGGCGATCGACCGGGAATTCCCGAAACTCTGCGGCCCGCGCAGCACCTGGACCACGGGGCGGATCACCCTGGATCCCGGCGGCTACAGCATCATCCCGGGCCGGGCCGAGGTGGCGTTCCAGTTCCGCGACGTATCGATGCCGGTGCTGGAGCGGATGGAAGCCTGCCTCGAGGCACTGGTGCGCGAATCCAACCGGCGCGAGCGCTGCCCCGCCACGCTCACGGTCCTGTCCAAGGCCGTTCCCGCCCCCTGCGACCCGGGCCTGATGCGGGCCCTCTCCGAGGCTGCCGAGCAGGTCTGTCCCGGCCACTGGCAGGTGATGCCCTCGGGCGCCGGCCACGACGCCCAGAACATCGCCCGGATCCTCCCGGCCGCGATGCTGTTCGTCCCGTCGATCGGCGGCATCAGCCATCATTGGGCGGAGGATACCAGCGACGCGGACCTGGCCTTTGGCGTGCGCGCGCTCGGCGCGGCGGCGGCGCGGGTGCTGGCGGGGTGAGGCTGCTGTCGCGCAGGACGGCGACAAGCGCCGCGTCCTCGTCGGGCGCTTGTGGCGGAGCGAGGGCCGGCCAGCGTCGGCCCTCCACCATCGAAGCAACGCTCCCCGCGCCCAACCGTTGACCCGCATCGATGCCGGAGGGCGGCCATGCGGATTCGCAAGGAAGCGACCTATGACGGGGTGTGGACCGTGTTCGTCGGCGACGGGCTCTGCTTCAGCGACCTGAGCGAGCCGGCCGCCGACGCGCTGGTGGCGGCGTTCGCACAGCGGTTCGCCGACGCGGAAGCGTGAGCCTCAGGCGCCCGGGATCAGCGACTGGATCGGGATCAGGTCCGGGCGGTATTCCTGCATCCCGCCGGCGATCCGTTCTTCCACGGCGTCGAGGAATTTCTCGGGGTCGGTGATCGAGCACTGGCGCAGGTCCCAGAAGGCGTAGCGCCACCAGCGCACCGCCAGGTAGCGCTCGATCAGCGCGTCGGGGAAGCGCATCTTCACCACCCGGGCCGGGCTGCCGGCCACGATCGCGTAGGGCGGCACGTCCTTGGTCACCACCGCCATGGCGCCGATGATCGCCCCGTCGCCGATGGTGATGTCGGGCATCAGGAAGGCGCCGTGGCCGATATAGACGTCGTTGCCGATGCGCACGCGCTTGGGCCACAGGTAGGGCCCGCAGATCTCGTAATCCTCGGCGCGCGGATCGTGGTGGTCGAACACCGCCGAATGGTGCGTGTAGAACAGCGGCGAGGTCGAGCCGCAATGCACCGGGTGGCTGCCGCGCCCGACCTGGACGCTCTCGCCGATCGAGCAGTAGCGGGCGATGTCGGCGCCGAAATAGTAGCCGCTCACCGCGTACGAGAACGCCCCCATGGTGAGGCAGTAATCGATCCCCATCCACTTGATGCTGCACGGCGGCTCGAAGGTACAATCCTCCGGCAGGCCGAACGGAGCCGGATGCAGCACCGAGATGCCGCGCCGCAGCATCTCCTGCTTCATGTCCTCGTTGACGGAGATCATGCGGCGTCCTCGTCGAGTGGGTTTTGCGCCCCGGCCGGATTCAGGTCCAGGACGTAGTAGTCGCGCATCAGGTCGTCGTATTCGGCCGCCTGGATCGGCACCGAAAGCTCTCCGCCGGGGGAGACGTCGATCGCCAGCAGCCGGTCGTTGAAGGCGCCCGGATCGTTAGCCAAGGCGTAGGGCAGGCCATGGCCGTTCGGGTAGGCGCGCAGCCGGTCGCCCTGGGCGCCGAGGTCGAAGGCCGCCACCGGCAGGCCGGTCCGCAGCCCGAGCGTCAGGGCGTACGAGTAGGTCTCCGGCCAGATCGCCGGCAGCAGGATCAGGTCGGCCGCAACCCGCCCGACGAGATCCAGCGCCTCGGCGTCGCCGGCATAGCGGCCGGTCTGGGTCACCCCGGCCCGCTCCAGGCCGCCCGTGAGCGCGGGATCGGTGTAGCCCACGATCGCGAAGCGCAGCGGCAGCTTGCGGTCCTGCGCGTCGGTCGCCAGCGCCTGGAGGAACAGGCCGCCCTTGGTGGCGCTGATCGCGCCGAGCACCGCGACCCGGCGCACGCGGCCCGGCCGGCGCAGGGCGGTGGAGCGCACGCTCCGGTCGTGCTCGACATGCGGCCGCACCGTGATCGCCAGCTCCGGATACACCGCCCCGATCCGCCCCGCCGTGTCGGCCGATGGCGCGAACACCCGCGCCGCCCCGGCCAGGAACCGCCCGAACACGGCCCGGCGCTCCGCAGGATCGGGCTCCTCGTAGCCGTCCGCGTCCGAGGCCAGGCAGTCCCGGCACACGGGCACCGGCGCCAGGCCGCAATAGCGCCCGTCCGGCATCACCAGGTGGTTGCGGTGGCAGACCGGCGAGAAGTCGTGCAGCGTCCAGGCGTAGGGCCGCCCCGAGCCGGCGACCAGATCCATCAGGGGGCGCGCTGCATTCCAGCGCAGGCCCGCCAGCGAGTGCACGTGGATCAAGAGCGGCGCCAGCTGCTCCACGAAGGCGGAGACCGCCTCGGCGTCGCGGGGCAGGTACAGGCTGTCCAGGTTCGGCAGGTACACGAACTCCCGGCTGCGGTACGAGACGTTGACCTGGATGTTGCGGGCCCGGTCGACCGAGAGCAGCACCACGGCCACGCCCTCGGCTTTCAGCCGGGCGATCATGTCGTCGATGTGCCGCTGGATGCCGCCACCCCAGCTGTGGGTCACGAACAGCACCGCCCGGCCGCGGAAGTGCCGGGCCAGCCGGTACAGGTCGAGCCGCGCCCGGCCGCGCCGGCCCGGATCGGCCTGGACGAACTGGCCGACCAAAGCCGGGTAGTCCGGGTGCTTGGCGAGCAAGGCCGCCTGGCCCTGGTCGTACTCGCCGCCCGGATCGAGCCCGAACGAGATCTGCCCGGCATGGTAGACGTACACGTCCTCGGCCAGCAGGTTGGAGAACCCCGCCTTGCGGGCGCGCATGCACCAGTCGTTCTCCTCGCCGTAGCCCTTGCCGAAGGCGACCGCATCGAGGGTGCCGACGGCATCGAGCGCGGCGGCGGTCATGTATAGGCAGAAGCCGACCCCGGTGGGCACCTCGACCGAGCGGCCGCGGTTGAGCGCCTTGGCGGCCTGGTCGAGCTCGGGCCGGGAGATCTCCAGCGCCATGGCGTTGTTGGCGTTGAACTTCGGGTAGCTGCAGATCGTGGCGTTGCTGGACAGCGGCGTGACGCTGCCGACCGGCGGGCGGCCCTCCGTCTCGGCGGCCTCGGCGTGGGCGACCAGCCGGTCGAGCCAGTCGCCGAACACCTCGGCATCGGAGTTGAGCAGGACCACGGCGCGGCCCTGGCGCAGGGACAGCCCGCGGTTGACCGAGCGCACGAAGCCGAGGTTGTCTGGGTTTTCGACGAGGTGGAACAGGCCGCGGCCGGCCAGCTCGGCGAGCTCCGCGGTCAGCTGCGGATCGGGGGACCGGTCGTTGACCGCGAGCAGGGTGAACGGGGTTTTTTGCGGAGCCGAGAGGCAGGCGTGGATGGCGCGCAGGGTCTCGCCGCGGCCCTTGTAGACCGGCATGATCACGACGACCCGGGCCTGGGCGAAGGTGAGCGCGCGGGGCAGGCCGTCCCAGTCCCGCGGCTCGGGCGCCTCCATGGCCGGCCAGCTGCCGAGATCCTCCGGGCAGCCCATCAGCCCGGCGGCCCGGCCGGTGCGGACGTAGTGCAGGAACGGCGGTTCGCCCGGCGCGAACAGGTGGCCGTAGGTCTCCGCGTAGAAGGCGATCGAGAAGGCCTTGCTGGGGTCGCGGCCCTCGTGCTGGCCGTAGGCGACGAAATGGGCGAGTGGGCCGCCCGCCGCGCCGGCGACATCGGGATTGCGCTTCGCGTAGAACGCGGCGTCGAAGAAGGGCTCGATCAGCCGGGCCTGTTCCGCCAGGGCGTCCGCCTCGGAGGGCGCCGGGCCGTAATGCGGATCGAATGTCCCGGCCGCGATGTCGACGCCGTGCAGCAGCGCCGTGGCGAGGTGGTGGACGAGGGGCGCGATCCCGGTCTCCCGCACCCAGGGATGCGCGTCGAGATAGGCCTGGCCGTTGAAGTCGGCGCGCGGGTTGCGGCCGTCCCGCCAGCCGGCGTCGCAATAATCGCGGATCGCGTCGGCGTCCTCCGCCAGGCCGTAGCGCTGCCGGTAGAAGGCATGGTCGAAATGGAGCGCCGCCAGCCCGGCCTGCAGGTCCAGGGACGCCCTCCGGTCCAGGGACGCCGGCCGGTCCAGGGGCTTCCGGCTGACCGCGCCGAGCCAGAGCGTGTCCTCCACGGGCGGACGCGCCGGGCGCAGGCCGCAGACGCGCAGCAGCGCGTCGAGCGTCGACCGGCCCGGGCCGGGATCGCGCAGCTCCCGCCAGCCGCTTGTGGCGAAGTGGAGGTAGGGGCCGGCCTCCCCCACATCCGCGTAGGTCGCCCGGTACCAGGCCTCGTCCACGGCCGGGACGTTCAACCTGTCCGGGCCCGCGAACGGCTTTTTCCCCGCGAGCCGGGTCTCGGCCACGTACCGGAAGAACGGGTCGCCGATCACTGCCCGGCTGCCGGCGCGCGCCTGCACGAAGCCGGCTGGGTCGAAATCCTGGCGCGGGCTGCGCAGCGCACGCCAGCCGCCGGCCACGTAGGCCCGCATCAGCTCCGCGTCGGAGCCCTCCTCCGGCTCGTCCAGCCCTTGGCGAAAATAGGCGGCGTCGAAGTAGGGCGCGAGCGCCTCGGCCTGAAGCGCGAAAAGATCCTTGGGCTCGAGCCGGGCCGGGCCGCCGTGCAGGACGTAGTGCACCAGCGGGTTCTGGGTCGCGTAGGAGATGTTTCGGGTTAGGCAGTAGGCCAGGGTGTCGAAATGCGGCGACGGCTCGCGGCCCTCGCGCCAGCCGGACGCCATGTAGTGGCCGGCCGGATCGACGCCGGCGGCCTGCAGGTCGGGGTTGTTGGCGAGGTAGAACGCGCTGTCCACAAGGCGGCGGGCCAGGCGCTCGGCCTGCCCGGTGTCGGGCCTGGGCAGGGCGCCGCCTTTAGCGCGCTGCGCCGTCACCCAGTGCAGGAACGGGTTGATGCCGGCGGCGGCCAGATACGGCCGCGCGGCGAGGTAGTCGTCGGTCGAGAAGTCGGGCCGCGGATCCCGGCCCGCGCGCCAGCCGACCGTGAAGTAGTCGCGCACGGGATCGACCGTGATGCCGTACCAGCTCGCGTAGAAGCCCGTATCGACATGCGGCTCCAGCGCCGCGACCAGGCGCGTCTCGAGGGTGTCGCCGGCTCCGGCCTCGGCGTCGGCCCAGCGGGCCTGCAGCGCGCCGGGCCGGCCCAGCGGGTCGCTGATCTGGCGCCAGCCGAGGCGCAGGACGCGCGCGGACTCCGTGACGCCGCGCGCGACCGGCCGGCCGAGGCGGCGCTTGAACCGCCCGAGGGTCGGGGGCAAACCGAGGCGCATCTCAGGGCTCTGCGGGGGTATGGTCGCCGCGCGCCGTCACGAGGCGCGGCATCCGTCGGCCGCCTTCGGGGTCGACGCGGTCGAGGCGCTGGTCTCGGATCGGATCATGGTCGGCAGCGTCGGGGGCGTGCGAGGCGCGGAGGCGGGCCGCGCATTCTTCGCCCGTCGAACTAACGGAACCGGCCGAGTCCGTAAACCATGGGCCGGCCCGTCCTCGGCCTGCGCGGCCGCGTGATCCGGCCTGGCCGCTTGTCGGGGACCGGGGTCCGCGATATCGAAGCGGCCCTTGATCCAACGCGCTCGCTGATGCCGTACCGGTCTCCACGTCGGCGGCGCGCGCTCTCTCGAGACCGGATCGACGCCATGCGCCGCCTCGCCGGCTTTCCAGTCCGGCCCCCCCGCTCGATCAATGCCGACCCGCGGGGCCCTCGACGCCGGGCAGACCTTCGCAGTGGAGCGGGCGTGCGCGGCCGGAGCCCGGCCCGTGCCTGATCCAGGACTGGACCGCCTCGCGCTCGGCATCACCCTGTTCCGGCCGAGCCGGGACCAGGTGGACCGGGTGCTGGCGCACGCCGCGTTGGGATCCACCCGGGTGATCGCCTTCGACGATGGCGGCCTGGCGGATGCGGACGCGGAGCGCCTGGCCCGGGCCGGCGTCGCCGTGCTGTCGGCGGGGCGCAATGTCGGTATCGCCGAGGCGCTCAACCGGATCGCCGCATCGGCCCGGGCGGGCGGCGCCGAGGCCCTGCTGCTGCTCGACCAGGATGCCGAGCCGCCCGCCGGGCTGGCCGCGGCGCTGCTCGCCGCCCGCGACCGGCTCCGGGAGGCCGCGATTCCGGTCGCCGTCGTGGGGCCGGCCCCCGCGCCGGCCGCCGGCCACAAGGCGCCGTCCTACCCGGCCCGCCCCGGCGCGCCGGCCTGCGGCACCCTCCCTCCAGCCTGCGGCGCCCTCGCTCCGGTGCAGTTCCTGGCGACCTCCGGCTCGCTCATCGACCTCGACGCCCTCGCCCGGGTCGGGCCGTTCCGCGCCGACTTCTTCATCGACGGCGTCGAGCTGGAATGGTGCTTTCGCGCCTGGAGCCTGGGCTGGGGCTGCTACCTCGCCCGGGACGTCGCGATCCCCCACCGGGTCGGCGGCGGGGTGATCCGCGGCCTCGGGATCGCGATGCCGCGCCAGCCCCTGTTCCGGATGGCGACCTACCTGCGCAACGCGGTCTATGCCTGGCGCCTGCCGCACGTGCCCCTGCGCTGGAAGCTCGCGCAGGCCGCCTACCTGCCGCTCCAGGCCGGGCTGTATTGGGCGGATTCGGGCTGGCGGCCCGCCGTGCTGCTGCGGCTGCTCGGAGCCGCCCGCGACGGCGCCCTCGGGCGTCTCGGGCCCCCGCGGGATCGCGTATGACACAGCGCCCGATCCTCGACGTGGTGATCGTCAACTGGAACGGCGGCGCCCTGCTCGGCGCCTGCCTGGCGAGCCTTGCGGCCGTCCAGGAGGCCGCCGCCGTGCAGGTCATCGTGGTGGACAACGCCTCCCGGGACGGCTCGGCGGACGACCTGCCCGCCCTGCCCCGCCCGCTCCGGCTGATCCGCAACGCCGAGAATCGCGGCTTCGGCCGGGCCTGCGACCAGGGCGCCGCCGCCGGGGAGGCCCCCGCGATCCTGTTCCTCAACCCGGACACGCAGGTCGCCCCCGACGCGCTCCGGGTGGCCCTGGACGCCCTGTCGGCCGACCCGCGCACCGGGATCGTCGGCGCCCGGCTGGTCGATCCGGACGGCCGGACTGCGCGCTCCTGCGCCCGGGCGCCCACGGGTCTCGGCCTGCTCGGCCGCGCCCTCGCACTCGACCGGCTGGGACTCGTGCGGCCGCATTTTCTGGTCGAATGGGACCATGCCGACGACCGCGCCGTCGGGCAGGTGATGGGTGCGTTCCTGATGATCCGCCGGGACCTGTTCGCGGCGCTCGGCGGCTTCGACCCCCGCTTCTTCGTCTACTGGGAGGATGCCGACCTCTGCACCCGCGCCCGCGCCGCCGGCTTCGCGGTGCGGCACGTGGCCGGTGCGGTCGCCCACCATGTCGGCCAGGGCACGACCCGGCAGGTGCGGGCCCGCCGGCTGTTCTACGTCCTGCGCAGCCAGATCCTGTATGCGCACAAGCATCACGGCCGTGTCGCGGCCCTCGCCCTCACGCTGGCGAGTTTTGGCGCGCAGGTGCCGCTGCGGCTTCTCCTGGCTCTTGCCCGCCGCTCGCCGCAAGAGGCCGCGGAGGTGCTGCGCGCGGCCGGACTTTTGGCCGCCGCCCTGCCCGGCCTCGCGCCGCAGCTTCTTCGGGGTCGTTGATCAGCGGCCGATATGGGCCACCGAGGCGATCTCCACGAGGGCGTCGGGTTTCACCAGGCCGCACTGGATGCAGTAGCGCGCCGGCTTCTCGCCCGGGAAATACGCCGCGTAGACCGCGTTGATCGCCGCGTAATCGGCCCAGTCCTTGAGGAAGACGTGGTTGAAGGTCACGTCGTCCATCGTGCCGCCCGCGGCCTCGACCACGCCCTTGATCGTTTCCAGCACGTGCCGGGCCTGGGCGCCCGCGTCGCCGACATGGACGACGTTGGCGTCGGCATCGAGCGGCAGCGTGCCCGAGACGTACAGCACCCCGTCGGCCAGGGTGCCGGGCACGTAGGGGGCGAGCGGCTTGCCCGACCCCGGCGGGATGACGACCTGCTTCGGCATTGTTTCGGGACTTTCGCGGTGCGGGTTCGGGGATTGCGGGCGGTCTATTCGGCGGCGGCGCGTGTCTGCGCGCTCAGCGCCGTCTCGAACGAAGCCACGTCCGAGACCCATCCGAAGAAGGTCTCGATGTTGGCGAGCGCCCCCTCGTGCAGGCTCCGCGGGCCTGCCTGGTGGGTGGCGTCGGCGAGCACAATTCCAAAATACTCCCGGTGGTAGCCGTCCCGCAGGGTCGACTCGACGCAGACATTGGTGGCGATGCCGGTGAAGACCAGCGTGTTCACCCCCCGGGCCCGCAGCATGCTGTCGAGCGGCGTGTTGTAGAAGCCGCTGTAGCGCGGCTTGCCCAGCACGATGTCGCCGGGCTCCGGCTTCAGGGCATCGACCAGGGCGTAGTCCCACGAGCCCTTGGCCAGGAGCTGCGCGTTCATCTCGGGCCGCCGCCGCATGGTCTTGAGGGCGTTGGACTTGTGCCAGTTCGGCGAGCCCGGGCCGCCGGCCTCGACATAGTCCGGGTCCCAGCCGTTCTGGAACCACAGGATCCGGATGCCCGCCGCCCGGGCGGCGGCCACCGCCCGGGCGATCCGGGCGATGACCGGGCCGGTGCCCGACACGTCGAAGCCCGCGAGGTCGAGATAGCCGCCCGGGCTCGCGTAGGCGTTCTGCACGTCCACGACGATCAGCGCGGTCGCGGCCGGGTCGAAGGCGATCGGCTCGGGCCGGGCCGGCAGGATCACGCCGCCGTGGCGGCCCTGGGGATCGTGGAATCCGGCTTGCAAATCCATCACGCCACTTCTCTCGTCACGCCACGTCTCGGAGCGGTGCCGGCACCACGTGCCGGCGGGACCGCATCAGCGGCTGGATCCGGGTCCCGAACGCGTCGAGGCCGGTCAGGAAGTCGTCGAACACCAGCAGCACGCCCTCGACGCCGTCGATCGTCATGATCGTGTCCAGCATCGCGGCCACCTGGGCGTAGCTGCCCACCAGGGTGCCCATGTTGAGGTTCACCGCGGAGGTCGGGTCGGCGAGCTGGCGGACGTTCGTGTCGCTGCCGGATTTGGTGTCGGCCGCGCCCTGGAGGCCGAGCCAGGCGATCGCCTCGGTATCGGCGCCGGCCTTGTAATGCGCCCAGGTCGCCATCGCGGCGGCGTCGGTCTCGTCGGCGATGATCATGAACAGCGCGTAGGCGGTCACGCGCCGCCCGGTCCTGGCGCTGGCCTCGGCCAGCCGCTCCACCACGGGGGCGAACGCGGTGGGCGTGTTGAGGCCTTTCCCCAAGCAGAAATTGTAGTCGGCGTAGCGGGCCGTGAAATCCAGGCCGGCCCCGCTCTGGCCGGCGCAGATGATCTTCATCGGCGCCTGCGGGCGGGGGCTCAGGCGGCAATCGTTCATCTGGAAATACGTGCCCTTGAGGTCGCTGGCACCCGTCTCCCACAGCTCGCGCAGAACCTGAGCATACTCTGCCAAGTAGTCGTATCGTTTCGCGAAATACGCCTCGCCGGGCCACAGGCCCATCTGGTCGTATTCCGGCTTCTGCCAGCCGGTGACGAGGTTCAGGCCGAAGCGGCCGTCCGAGATCGAATCGATCGTCGCGGCCATGCGGGCGGTGATCGCCGGCGGCATGCACAGGGTCGCCGCCGTGGCGAACAGCTTGATCCGGGTGGTGATCGCGGCCAGCCCCGCCATCAGGGTGAACGACTCGAGGTTGTGGTCCCAGAACTCGGTCTTGCCGCCGAAGCCGCGCAGCTTGATCATCGACAGGGCGAAATCCAGGCCGTGCGCCTCCGCCTTGAGGGTGACCTGCTTGTTGAGCGCGAAGCTCGGCCGGTATTGCGGGGCGTTCTCCGACAGCAGCCAGCCGTTGTTGCCGATCGGGATGAACACCCCGACGCTCATCGGGGCGACGTCCCCGGCCGGCACGGTGTCGGGAAGAGGCACGGGAACGGTCTCGGCGTCCACCTGGCTCTGCACCATCGCCCTCTCCTTCGCTCGGCCGAGCCCCGCAGGGCTTGAGTCGGTCGAGCGGACGCTCGCAAAACCTGGGCACAGAAGCAAACCCGTGCGCCGGGATGAGGCGGAAAATGCCTCTCTTTCCAGCGGCTTGCACAACCAGCGCGCGATATCTGCACATCCTGCGCGCGCGGTGCTTGCCGACCGCCGGGGCCCGTCTAGATGTTCTGTCGGCTCAGGGGTCTCGTGGGAGGCGCCCGATCGGAGTGACCGTCGATGCGCGCGTGGCTCGCCCTCCTGCTGCTCCCCCTCCTGGTGCTCCCCGGCGTCGCGGGGCCGGCGGCGGCCGATGACGGCGCCCGGACGGAGGCGCGGGCGGTGATCACCCGGCAGGTCGAGGCGCTCGGGCGCGACGACGCGCCGACCGCCTACGCCCAGGCGGCCCCGGCGATCCGGGAGATGTTCCCGAACGCCGACCTGTTCATCGGCATGGTGCGCAACCAGTACCGCCCGGTCTACCGCCACCGCAGCTTCGTGTTCGGCGAGGGCCGGGACACCGGGGAGGCGGGCGTGGTGCAGTCGGTGGCGATCCAGGACGAGTACGGCGTCGACTGGACCGCCGAGTACAGCCTCGCCCGGGACGCCGATGGGACGTGGCGCATCACCGGCTGCCGCCTGATCAAGGCGCCGGGCACAAGTGCCTGACGGGCTTCTGGCGGGCGCCCGGACCCGCGCCCGCGCGTCCGCCGACCTTTACGCGGCCAGCGCCACGGCCTTCCGGATCGTCCCGTCGAGCGCGACGTGGACCGTGTGGCGCACGCCGTCCTTTGCGCCCTGCAGCTCGAAATGCCTGGGCTTCCGCTCCGGCGCGCCGGCGACCGCGTAGCCCGCGGCCTCCGCGGCCCGGACCGCCAGGGCGGGATCGGCCACCGGATGGCCGTGACCCTCCGTCTTGGCGGCGCCCGTCTTGCGGGCGTCCTTCTTGGAGGCGTCCTTTTCGGGCCAGTCGATCGTGCGGGTCGAGCCGTCCGCAAGCGTAAGGCGGGTGACCTTGATCTCGGAGGGCTTGCGCGTGCCCCGCAGCGAGACCCGGTCGCCGGCCGCCAGGACGATCCCGGCGGCGCCCTTCGGGCCGAGATCCGCCAGGATCCGCCCCCCGGCCCCGTCGAGGGCGAAGCGGTGCCCGAACACCGCCCAGACGGTGCCGGCGGCGTCGAACGGTTCGGTCTGCGTATCGGTCATGGCGTTGATCCTGTTCCTGTTTCCGTGTCGGGGGGGGGGGGGGGGGGG
>NZ_CEEDEA010000021.1:0-67202 GCF_979253755.1 Methylobacterium sp. AC315 | reverse complement strand
CAGCGCTTCACAGCGCGACCCGGTCGGTGAGCTCAAAAAGAGAAACACGACGATCGGCACTAGTCTCTCACTTGCCGGAGCCAAAGCTCCAGCCGCAAGGACAAACGCCGTCCGCGTCTCCCTTCCTCAAATCCAACAATGTCAAAGACCCACGAGACCGGCAGAGCCGACATCGCTGCAGACAAAACGCCAACCCGGGCCAAGGCCCCGATCTCTCGTTTATCCGACTGGGAGAACCGTGATACGCGCCGGACCACTTGGTCGGCCGCTTCAGCGGTGGAGGCCGTCTAGTGCCCGCCGATCTCCCTGTCAACCCCGTTGTTCAGGCCGCCGAGGCGGCAGAGACGCAGAGGTTGGCATCGAAGGACAAACAGGAGATCGTCCGGCAAACCAGCCGGCCAATCGCCGATCCTGTCAGAAGATGCTTCAGCGCCCGGGCCACTTCCGCGGCCGGCGCCGATGGACAGCTCTATAGGCAGCTGAATCGGGGGCGTCAACCGCGTTGTTGCGGTGCAATCGTCATCTCTGCCCAATTCCGGTGACCGGCGCGTGACGCGTTCAGTAGCCCTTCTTGACCCGCGCAAGCGCCTGACCGAGCCCATGTGCGATGCGGGCACGCTCATCGGGGTCCGCATCGCGCGCCACCAACGCCTGCTGCCGCCGCGAGACGAGGGTAAGCCGTTGAAGGCCGTACTCGTCGTCCTCGACCGTCACGATCTTCGTCCAGAGCGGATTGAACCGCCATTCGTGCCGCTCGCCCCGGTGGCTGACCCGTGCCAGCAGGATCTCGAGCTGTGAGATCATCACCTCCTCGAAGGACCGGCCGCGCCGGAAGCTCACCTTCAGGGCCGCGTAGATCGCCAGCATGTCGAGGCCGAAGAAACCGGCCACCGGCCAGAAGCCCATTCGCCAGGCCCAGACCGAAACGGTGAGCGAGACCAGGCAGCACCCAGTCATCACGACGCGGAAGCCCCGGCGACTCAAGGATTGGTGCGGACGGATGGTGGCCGAGAAGACCGGCCGGTCGATCGTGTCCGGGTCGAGCCCATGCGGATGGACGGAAGGATTGCCGGTGACCATGCGCCCCATATAACGCGCCAATGCCCGCCAGAAAGCCTCCGCCTCCGGTTAAGAGCCCCCCTCGACGGCGTGCCGCAGGCGTGACCGCCCCACCCGTGACAGCCGCAGCTTCCGGGCGCCTCGGCGGACGCATCGCCCCGGCCACCACGGTCCATGTCGAGGCTGCGCCGGAGGCGGTGGATTCGGGCACGCTCATCGAGATCTTCCGGCGCTTCCACGCAGCCGAGCCGGAACCGAAGGGCGAGCTCCACTTCGTCAACCCGTTCACGCTCCTGGTCGCCGTGGTCCTGTCCGCTCAGGCGACCGATCGCGGCGTCAACCTGGCCACCGGTCCGCTCTTCGCGGCGGCCGACACGCCCGAAAAAATGCTGGAACTCGGCGAGGAGACGGTCCGGGGCTTCATCCGCACGATCGGGTTGTTCAACACGAAGGCCAAGAACGTCGTGGCGCTCTCGCGCATCCTGGTCGAACGGCATGGCGGGGCCGTGCCATCGAGCCTGGAGGCGCTGCAGGTGCTGCCCGGGGTCGGGGCCAAGACCGCCAGCGTGGTGCTGAACATCGCGTTCCAAGTGCCGCGAATCGCCGTCGACACCCACATCTTCCGGGTCTCGAATCGTATTCCGCTGTTCGTCGGCACCACCACCGACAAGGTGCAGGCCGGTCTGGAGGCGATCGTTCCGGAGCCCTACAGGCTGCACGCCCATCACTGGCTGATCCTGCACGGCCGCTACACCTGCAAGGCACGCAAGCCCGAATGCCCCCGCTGCCTCATCGCCGATCTGTGCCGGTACCCATCCAAGACCGCGGACATCGAAGGGCGCCGCGTCACGGGGTGATGTGACGCTTGCGCGGATGGCCGGTCGTCACGTCCGGAAAGCCGTTCGCAATCCCGCCCTGCGGGCTAACGCGTTGTGCTGGAAGCCCCGTTCGGCTAGTTTCAACGGCAGTAGCCGGGCCCTCGGGCAGAGGCCGTCCGGCTGCCCGACCTTCCCATCCGGTCGCCGCGCCGCGAATTCCTCCCAATCGTCGCGCATCAGGAGCCTCGGCCCATGGACTTCCTCAAACCACGGTACACGCCTATGAACCGCCGCCGTCGCATCTACGAGGGCAAGGCGAAGGTCCTCTACGAGGGGCCCGAGCCCGGGACACTCATCCAGCACTTCAAGGATGACGCGACCGCCTTCAACGCGAAGAAGCACGAGGTCATCGACGGCAAGGGCGTGCTGAACAACCGGATCTCCGAATTCGTGTTCCAGCACCTCAACGACATCGGCGTGCCGACGCACTTCATCCGCCGGCTGAACATGCGTGAGCAGCTGATCCGGGAGGTCGAGATCATCCCGCTCGAGGTGGTGGTGCGCAATGTCGCGGCCGGCTCGCTGGCGACCCGGCTGGGCCTGGAGGAAGGCACCCAGCTGCCGCGCTCGATCATCGAATTCTACTATAAGAACGACGCGCTCAACGACCCGATGGTGTCGGAGGAGCACATCACGGCGTTCGGCTGGGCGACGCCTCAGGAGATCGACGACATCATGGCGCTGGCGATCCGCGTCAATGACTTCCTGTCGGGCCTCTTCCTCGGCGTTGGCATCCGGCTCGTGGACTTCAAGATCGAGACCGGCCGCCTGTGGGAAGGCGACATGATGCGCATCGTGGTCGCCGACGAGATCTCCCCGGATTCCTGCCGGCTGTGGGACATCAAGTCCTCGGACAAGCTCGACAAGGACCGGTTCCGCAAGGATTTGGGCGGCCTGATCGAGGCCTACACGGAAGTCGCCAAGCGACTCGGGATCATGTCGGAGAACGAGAAGGTCCAGGGCGGCGGTCCCCGCCTGGTCCAGTAATCCGCTCAGGCGGGTGGCCGGCGCACCGACGCCGGCCCCGCCGCAGGGAAGCCCCGCCGCAGCCGCGCGTGGGTCGAGAGGTCCGGGTCGAAGCCCGGGTGATAATGGGGGTCCTGCGCCAGCAGCGGCCCCCATCGCTTTTTCAACGCCGTGATCTCGCGCTCGTGGCGAGCACGCGCCGCCGGGGTCCAGCGGCGGCTCGCCGATTCGCGGTGATGCAGTACCGCCCCCGGTACCAGCAACGTACGATGGCCGGCCGCATTCAGGCGCAGGCACAGGTCGACATCATTGAAATCGACCGCGAAGTCCGCGTCGTCGAAGCCGCCGACCGCCCGGAATTTTTGCGTCTCGACCATCAGGCAGGCGGCGGTGACCGCCGAGACCGCATGGGTGGCGCGCAAGCCTGCCAGGTAGCCGGGGGCGTCGCCGGGGAAGTGTCGGTGCGCATGGGTGACGAGGCCGCCGGTGCCGAGCACGATGCCACCGTGCTGGACCCGCCCCTCATCGTCGAGGAGCTTGGCGCCGACCGCGCCGATTTCGGGGCGCAGGGCCTCCCGGGCCATGCGAGTCAGCCAGTCGGGCCGGAACGCCTCGACGTCGTTGTTGACGAAGACCAGCAGCGCGCCGCGGGCGCGGATGGCGGCGGCATTGTTCATGGCGGCGAAGTTGAACGGGCCCGGACAGGGCACGACGAGCCCCCTCCCCTCGCGCTCGAGCGCCTGGAGGAATGCCAGCGTCTCCGGTTCCCGGCTGTCGTTATCGCAGACCAGCAGCTCGAGGTTCGGCCAGTCGGTGCAGGTAGCGAGGCTTTCGAGGCAGGGGCGGAGCAGATCGAGCCGGTCGCGGGTCGGCACGATGAGGCTCACCAGCGGCCGCGGATCGGGCAGCGGGTGCTCGACCTGGAGAAGGCCGTCGTCGCCGACAACGACGATGCGGCTTTCCCGGCGTCCGGTCCGGTCGAGATGCCCGCGCAGGGCGTCGAAATGGCGATGCTGCCCCCCCTCCCCTGCCGGCGACGCACGATCCCCGGGCACACCGCGGCGGATCGAAAGGATCTCGGGCAGATGGCCGATCGCGCCGGCGCCGTGCCGCTCGACGATCTGAAACGCGGCGTCGGCGGGACCGGCCGGCTGCGTCGCCGCGGCGAGAGCGCCCGGCCGGCAGGCCAGCAGGGGCGCGAGATAATCGAGATGCACAAGCCAGTCGGCGTCGAAGCTGGGCGCGAGCAGGGGCCGCACCGGACCGCGTGGATGGTCCTGGATCAGGGCGTCGCCGTAGATGGCCTGTAGCTCCGGATCGGCCGCGAACGCAGTGGCGATGCGGTCGCGCGCACCCGCGACCAGAATGCCGTCGCCCAACACCAGAATGCCGTCCGCCGGCGGGGCGCGATCGAGTGGGAACCGGTCGAGGATGGCGGCTGGAAGGGTGAGTTGGTGGTCGATCCCGATTAGGGCGGCCAGCTTCTGGCGCGCGCGAAGCCGTCGGCCCTGGAGCCGCGCGAGCAGGATCTCTGCCGTCGCCCGAGGGTGGCCCAGTAGGTGACGCAGCGCATCGCGCATCGCGCGGCCGGAGCGCCGCGGGATGCCGAGTTGCAGTCTCTGTGCGAGGCCGACCACTGGCTCGGTCATCGGCGCGGCGTCATTCGAGATCCTCGCCAAAGGTCGTGAGTGACAAGGCGGGATGGTAGAACGGATCATGGCGGATCACGTCGCGCCAGCGCTCGGAGAAGCGAGCCGCCTCCTGCTCGAACCGCGCGCGCTTGGCGCCGACCGAGGGCCCTCGGCTGACGGATTCGAGATGGGCCAGCGTGGCGGCCGGCGTCCACACCGTCTTCCAGCCGGCGGCGCCGAGGCGCAGGCAGAAATCGACGTCGTTAAAATCCACTGGGAACGTCTCGGCGTCGAAGCCGCCGACCGCGTGGTACTTGTCGCGCGATACGGCGAGGCATGCGGCGGTCACGGCCGAGACCTCGTGGGCGACGCGCAACCGGCCGAGATGGCCCGGCGTATCGCCGGGGCGGCGGCGCAGGATGTGGCCGGCCCGTCCGCCGAGGCCGACCACGACGCCGGCATGTTGCAGGGTGCCGTCCGCGTAGAGGAGTTTTGCGCCGACCGCCCCGACCTCGGGCCGGCTCGCCTGGCGGACCATCGCGTCGAGCCAGCCGGGTTCGAGAACGGCCACATCGTTGTTGAGCAGCACCACGACCGCGCCGGTGGCGTCCGCGACGCCGGCATTGACCATGGCGGCGAAGTTGAACGGTTGCGGATCGACGTGGATCCGGACGCGCGGGTCCCGGCGCAGGGCGTCGTAATATGCCAGCACGGCCGGATCGGTTGAGCCGTTGTCGACGATGATCAGTTCGAGATCGGCGTAAGCCGTCTCGTGCAGCACGCCGCGGCAGACCCGCTCAATCAGGTCGAGCCGGTCGCGGGAGGGGATCACGATGCTGGCCCGCGGGGCGGGACGCGGCAGCGGCCAGTCCAGCTGGACGGCGCCCTTACGAACGGACGCCTTCGGCCAGACGCTCAACGCGTCGAGGCGGGCGCCCAGCACGCGGGCTCTCCCTGCGGCATCCAGGCTATGGCCGGCCGTGCTGGCGAGGACGCGCGGGACATGCGCGCCGCGTGCGCCGGCGACGATTGCGGAGATCTCGATTGCCAGGACCGCCTCGTCCATGGGCCCAACCGGCTCGGGCGGCAGCCGCGTAAGCAGCGCGCGGGAGACCAGGCTGGAGCGGCCGACATAGCCGGTGGCCAGGGCGAGATCCGGGCTCCAGTCCGGCTTGAGCAGTGGCCGGCCATCAGGGCCGAGCTCGTCGCCGTAGGCGAGATCCGCCTCAGCCAGGGCGGGGGCCAGCAGCGCCAGCGCGTCGGGGGTGAGGATGTCGCCGGCCCGGAGCAGGCACAGGGCATCGGCCTCGGCGATGAGGTCGGCGGGCGCGGCCCGCTTGTCCCAGATTTGGTGATCGGCACGGGCGTCCGGTGCCTCGGGACGTGCATCCTCCCAAGCGACGACGACCGTCCGCCCCGGGTGAATCTGCGTGCCGAGGGCGTCCAGCGTCGCGGCAAGCGCCGCATCCTCGCCGGGCCGGGCGAGGATCAAGCATCGGATCCGCAGGGCGGTCGGCGCCACCTGGATCGGGCGGCTCCGCGAGGTCGCCCAGGACCGGTAATGCTGCATCGGCGTCACCGCGCAGGCACCGCGCAACGTATCGCGGTAGCGCCGCTCGGATCCGCGCGCGCGCTCGTAGAGGGACGACAGGAAGCGCCAGGGCCGCCGCAAGAGGCATTGAACGAGCACGGAGGCCTCGCTCCGGGCCCCGACCCGCTCAAGCACGAAACCCGGTCCGGCCGAGAGCCGGATCTCCCGGGCATCCCCGGGGATCAGGCCGAGCCAATGGGCGTAGCCATGCGACGCGCCCGGGAGGACGAAATCCTGCGGCGTGCCGGCGGTCCCTCGGATAACGCGCAGGATCGGCCGGCGCGGCGCAGCCAGGGGGTCACCGCCATAGCTCAGCACGATCCAGCCGACAGAATGGTCGGGCAGGATCAGGCGGCGATCGAAGACCGCGTCGTCGGCCGGCTCCAGGCGGAACCGCGTCTGGCGGCCGAGCCAGGCTGCCCCGCGTCCGGCACGTCCGCTCGGTGGGGTCGGTTCGACGGGGCGCGCCGCGGCATCACTGGGCAGCGTCGCCTCCGCCGGCGGCCTCGGCGGCGGCAGCCGGCTTTTTGCGCCGTGGTTTGGCCGCGGGCTTGCCGCCGGTACCCTTGCCGCTGCCGACGCCGACGGTGATATCGTAATCCTCGGCCACCGCCGGAGGTACGGTCAGTTCCTCGGCCACGATGGTGGCGAAGCCCTGGGCCTCGCCCGGGCCGACGACGACGCTGGTATGCTCGACGCGGCTCGCGATGACCTTACCCTCGTGGCGGATCTGGATCGTCACCGGCACGTCGAACCGACCGGGCGCACCCTTCGGGCCGAGCAGCACGTTGGCCTCGACGCCGACCTTGACGGTGATCGAGCCGTCCTGGCGCCGGGCGCATTCCCGGGCGAGCCGGCCGACCGAGAACTGCGTCCGCACATCGCTCCCGGCGAGGACGCGATACGCCGCACCGTTCTCGGCCACCTCGACCGGCGGGCAATAGGGCGGATCGAGGCTCTGCGGCTGCGACGGCGGGACCGTGGTGCCGCCGAACTTGAACAGGTTGGAGAAGACGTTGCCGTCCTCGGCGCAGGCCGGGCTCGCGGCGAGCGAACCGGCGAGAATCAGGCCGCACAGGCCTAGAAACAGGTCACGCTCTCCGATCATCGCACGGCTCCCGGGCGGCATCGTCATTTCAAGCTGTCGAACCCGGCCGCGAAGCCTTTCATCGAGAGCGGGATGCCGACGCCCTCCTCGGGCGTCTGGAACACGATGAACGTCGCCTGCGTGCCGGCCTTGAATTGGCGGATCAAGCCGTCATCCATCACCACCTCGGCCACGCAACCGGTCGTCAGGCAGCGCACGAAGCCAGCCCGGCCGACATCGGTCTGGTCGATCTTCAAACCGAGACCGGAGGGGAGGAGCACGCCCAGCGGCGCCACAACCCGCAGCAGGTAACCGCGATTGTCCGCCGTCTTCAGAACGATCACCACGAGGGTGAGGTTCGGGCGGTCCTCCGCGGCCAGGTACTGCACCAGCGCGCATTGCTCGGCCTTCGCACCGGCCGGCGTCTCGCAGCGCAGCTGCCAATCGTCGAAGGTCTTGCGCACCATGCCCTGGGCCGCGGCCGGCCCCACCGATGCGAGCCCTGCCGCGGAGAAGGCAAGGCAGGCCGGCAAGACGGCGCGCCGGACGACGCACCGGAAACGATCGAGCTTCGCGTGAAGCGGCACCGCCGAACCCTTCGGAACGCCATCGCCGAGGACCGGCGAGGCCGTAAAATCGGGGGTGTTCCGACCATGGTCGGACCCGCGCTGTCAAGCGATGCCGGCTCCGGTGTTGCTCCTTGACGCTACCCGAAGGTTGCAGAAGCGCCTAAATAGGGCTCGCTCTTCCTCCAGCGCAGGATCCTGAAGCTGTGATGCGCCCGCTCGCCCTCTCGGCCGCCTGCTTGATGGCCACCCTCGCGCAGGCCGGGGCACAGTCGCTGCCGGTCGGCGAGACCACCTATGTCGAACGCTCCCTCAACCGCTCCGACACGCTGATCGTCGAGCACCCTCCGGTGGCGGTGAACCCGTATGGCAGCCGCAATGGGCAGGCCGCAATCGCCGGCTATTGCCGCGAGGGCGGCCTGGTGCGCCGTCGCGATGCGTTCGGCAACCCGGTGATCATCCGGCAGCGCGAGGTCTGCGACAGCGTCGCCCCCCGCACGCTCGAGCCCGGCCAAGTCAATCCGCGGCCGACTTGGCCCGGCGAGGCCGTTACGCGTCAGAAGGTCCTGCGCGCCAAGGGTTGAGGGTAACGAGGGCTGAGGGCAGACCGTTCAGCCGTAGCGATGCAGGCTGGTGCCGTTGCGCTTCAGCCACGCCTCGGCGGCGTCGACGTGCGGGCATAGCCCGTGCAGCAGCGCCCAGTACCGCGCCGAATGGTTCATCTCGCGCAGGTGCGCCATCTCGTGGGCCACGAGGTAATCGAGCACCATCGGGGGCGCCAGGATCAGGCGCCAAGAGAAGTTCAGCTCGCCCCGCGCCGTGCAGGATCCCCACCGGCTGCGGGTATCCCGCAGAGTGATGCGGACCGGCCGCTGACCGACCAGGGGCGCATACCGCTCGACCGCCTCGGCGAGGTCCCGCCGCGCCTCGCGGGTCAGGTAGTCCCGGATCCGGCGCGGGACGTGGGCCGGCTCGCAGGAGAGGGAGATCACCGGTACCCCGGCCTCCGTCTCGACGCGCACCGCGCCGCTGCGCGTACCGCGCAGATGCAACCGGTGTGGCGCCCCGCGCAGCGGCAGGATCGCCTCCGGAACGAAACCGATGCGCTCCGGCACCCGCGCCAGACGCGCGGCGATCCAGCCGGCATGGCTGGTGGCGAAGCGTTGGGCGGTGTTCACGGCGGTCCGGGTCGGCAGGGTGATCACGACCTCGCCGGTGGCGGCCGAGACCCGCAGGGTGATCCGACGCGCGGTCGGGCGCCGGCGCAGCGCGATCTGGAGGCTGGCTCCGTCGTGCTGGACCTCAAGGTGGTCGGGATCGGGGCGACGCAGCAGCGCGAACGACATGGTGCAGTTCTAACGGGCTCCGAACCTGGGCTCCAGATCTCGAGATCGAGAATTGCTTTGGTGCCAGGATCTCAGGCGGCCAGCGCGCGGGCCCAGACCTCGGTTTCGGGCAGCACCAGCAGGGCGGCAGCCGCGAGCGCGATACCGTACGGGATCCCGGTCTTGGCATCGTGGAGGTGCAGCGCGAAGGGCAGGCGCGCGATGCGCATCGGCAGCGGGTAGCCGCGCACGGCCAGGATCGCGAGCGTCAGGCCACCGCCGAGGATCGAGGCCACCAGCAGGTAATCGCCCAGGCCGTCGAAGCCCAGCCAGAGCGCTGTCGCGGCGGCCAGCTTGGCGTCGCCCCCGCCGATCACCCCGAGCGCGAACAGCGTGAACGTCACGGTCAGCACGAGCGCGGCAGCGCCGACATGGAGCCCGATCTCGGGCCAACTCATCGGGCCGGTGGCGGCCATGAGCGCGAAGCCCGCGACGAGGGCCAACGAGATCCGGTTCGGGATCAGCATCGTCAGCAGGTCGCTCGCCGCCGCGTAAGCCATCAGGAACGGGAACAGCACCAGCAGGCCGAAGCCCGCCGTTCCGAGACTCGCGATCGCCGAACCTGCGCCAACCATCTCGGGGCCAACCCTATCCGTACCTGGCGGGGAAGCGGCGCGGGGCCGCAGCCGAACGACGGATCCGGCCGGCCGAGACCCCATCGCCTCAAGCGATGGAGCCTCAAACCTGCCGCGGATCCTGATCGTGGAGAGACCCGATTACGGGGTGGTCGTCAGGTTGCCCGAGATCGCGCTGAACTTGGCGCTCAACTGTGTGCCGATGGTCTTGATCCCACCGATGATGACGACGGCGATCAGAGCGGCGATCATGCCGTACTCAATCGCGGTGGCGCCGGACTCGTCGGAGGCGAAACGCGAGAACAGGGTCTTCATGGGAAACGATCCTTCGATCAAGAACGGGCAACGTGAAGTTTGAAAGATGACCGACGAAGATTTCTACGTCTCGATCGGCGGCTCTTGGAGATTGCCCGTTACGCCTTGAAATTCGGTTAAATCGCACCTCGAACAAAGTCCGACGCTGGTCCGCTGCGAGCTTAGTGAAAGATAGGTTTCGCCGTTGCTGAGCATGCGCGCGGGGCGCCTCATGCTTAGCGGTTCCTTCACCGGTCCCGGGCTATCGCTGCGGCTTCAGGCGTCGCGCCTCGCGCAGGCGCCGGCCGCTTCCGAGGAATCCGATGCGCCGCACCCTGTCGAATGCGGGCCGAGCCGGCCTCGTCCTCCTGCTGACGGGTGCCACGGTCGCAGCCGCTCAGCCAGAGCCGCTGCCGATCGTCACCGTGCTGGTGGACAACGCCAAGGTCATCCGCCTGCCGGAGAAGACCGCGACCGTCATCGTCGGCAACCCGATCATCGCGGAGGTCACGCCGCAGAAGAACGGCGTGCTCGTGCTCACCGGTAAGAGCTACGGCTCGACCAACCTGATCGCGCTCGACACGGCCGGCGCGATGATCGCCGAGACGATGATCCGGGTCGAGGCATCGCGGGATGCGACCATCACGGTCCAGCGCGGCATGGATCAGGAATCGCTGTCCTGCACGCCGAAATGCCAGCCGGCGGTCCAGCTCGGCGACGCGGCGAAGTACTTCGACACGCAGAGCGGCCAGGCCGACGCCCGCCGTAAGCTCGCGACCGGCGGCGGCGCGGCGGGCCCCCAAGCCGCCGAGCGCTGAAGCCGACGGGCCCCGCGACACCGCGCGAATCCTGGGGCAAGATCCGCCCCCGGCACAGCTCCGACGCGGATCCGGCAGGATCCAGCCCGGCCGCCATCAGGGAGGTTTCTCGCCGATGCCCGGCATCACGCACAATCCGCCGCCGCCCACCGTCGATCCCGGCCTGCTCGCCCCGTTCCAGGACTTCCCCACGGCGACGATCAGCGACTGCCTGGACCGGATGGCGGTCCTGCACGGCCTGCGGCCTTTCCACAGACAGGCCCGGCTCCTCGGGAGGGCGTTCACGGTCCGGGTGCGGGCCGGCGACAACCTCGCGATCCATCAGGCGCTCGAACAGGTCAGTCGCGGAGATGTGATCGTGGTCGATGGCGGCGGCGACACGAGCCGGGCGCTGGTCGGCGAAATCATGAAGGCGATCGCCGAGAGCCGGGGCGTGGCGGGCTTCGTGATCGACGGCGCAATCCGCGATACCGACGCCTTCGCCGGTTCGGACTTCCCCTGCTACGCACGCGCCGCCACGCCCCGGGGTCCGTTCAAGATCGGCCCCGGCGCCATCAACGTACCCGTTTCCGTCGGAGGCTGGACGGTGAGCCCGGGGGACGTGGTGGTGGGCGACGCGGATGGCGTCGTAACCTTCCCGCCCGCGCTCGCGCCGCGCCTGATCGAGGCGGTGCGCGCACACTCTGCCCAAGAGGCCGAGGTGCTCGCGATGATCCAGGCCGGCCGATACGACGGCCGATACGCCCGAGAGTCGGGGGGCTGAAAATCTTCCCCGTGGGGGTGCCTTGATCCGCGGCGAAGCCTTGCGGAGCGGATCCCTCCCGTAGACGATGGCCCATGGACTCCGCACCACTAACCTACGCCATCGGCGACATCCACGGGCGCGCCGACTTGCTCGACACGCTCTTGGAGCGGATCGCCGCCCATGCCGGGGACCGTGACCACCGTCTGGTGTTCCTCGGCGACTACATCGACCGCGGGGCCGACAGCGCTGCGGTGCTGCGCACGGTCAGCCGCCTGAACTGGGCCGAGCCCGAGCGTGTCACCTGTTTGATGGGCAACCACGAGCGCATGCTCCTCGATGCGCTGCTGACGCCCGAGGCAGCCCGGCACTGGCTGTATAACGGCGGGGACGCCACCCTCGACTCGTTCGGTGCCCGCGACCCCAGCGGGCTGCCGAGCGATACCCTCGACTGGATCGAAGCCCTGCCGACCCTGCACGACGATGAGGTCCGCTGGTACGTCCACGCCGGTCTGCGCCCCGGCACCGCGGCCTCGGACTCGGACGTGCACGACCGCCTGTGGATTCGGGAGCCGTTCCTCCAGGAGGATCACGACTTCGGCCGGCACGTGGTCCACGGCCACACGCCCCAGCGGGACGGCCACCCGGAGGTGCGCCGGTTCCGGACCAATCTCGACACGGCGGCGGTCTATGGCGGCGCTCTCACGGCCGGCGTCTTCTCGGACGCACAGGGACCGGCGCTTGAGTTTCTACAGGTTCAGGCTGGTGGCTGAAGCGCGCCGCCGAAATGGATACCGGTTCGGCGTGAGCGCGCGCGTCGAGTCGAGGGGGTTGATGTGGTCCCGATCGCATCGCGATCGGGAGCGAATCTAAGCCCGCCGTGCCGGCACCAGTGCGCCCACAGCTCCCACGAGCCAGCCGCCCATGAGGGCGAAACCGCCGATGGGGGCGGCCATCGGGAACAGGGGGCGCTGCAGCCAGGTCCGGACTGACAGGTCGCCGCAGAACAGGATCAGGCCGAGGACGAGCAGACCCGCCGCGGTGCGGGATAGGCCGGGTCGCATCAGACCTCCGGCGGCCAAGCCCGTGAGCGCCAGAATCGCCGGGGCGTGGAACAACAGGAACTGGGCCGCAGTCTTGAGCGAATCCGCCCCCGGGATGTGGGCCGCCGCGGCGCTGAGGGCGACACCGAGCAGGCCGGCGAGGCAGGCCAAGGCCATGAGCCCCCGGTCGATCCTCGAGAGGCTCACGCGCCGCGCTCGATCAGCAGCTTGGCGACGGCTGCGCGCAACTCGGGTATGCCGCGGTCGTCGCGGCTGGAGGTGAGGATCACCTGCGGGAAGGCGGCCGGTCGCTTGGCGAGCCCCGCCTGGATGCCGGCGATGCGGCTCTCGATCTCGCCCTTCTTCAGCGAATCGCCCTTGGTGAGCACGACCTGGTAGCTCACGGCGGCCTTGTCGAGACCGTCGAGCACGTCGGTGTCGATCGACTTGAAGCCATGGCGGGCGTCGATCAGCATGAACACCCGGGCGAGATTGGCGCGGCCCTTGAGGTAGGAATGGATCAGCTTGGTCCAGGCTTCGACCTTGGCCTTCTCCACCGCCGCGTAGCCGTAGCCCGGCATGTCCACGAGGGACATGCGGTCTCCGATCCGGAAGAAGTTGAGCTGCTGGGTCCGCCCCGGCGTGTGCGACGTGCGCGCCAGGGTGTTACGGCCGGTCAGCGCATTGATCAGGCTCGACTTCCCAACGTTCGAGCGCCCTGCGAACGCGATCTCGACGCCCTCCATGGGCGGGATGCGCTCGAGCACCTGGGCGGCCGCGTAGAAGTCGGCGGCCCCGGCGAACAGCAGGCGACCGGCCTCCAGGAGGTCGGCCGCATCGTCGTTGGTCTCGGTCACGGCTTTCCTTGTCGGCCCAGAGCGGCATCCCGGACGGCGGCGGGCGCCCTCCGGGATGCGGTGTCGGTGAAGACCGCGGGCGTCAGCCCTTCGTGGTCGCCGCCGCCTTGGTTCCGCCGCGCCGGAACGTGGTCCGCAGGTTGTCCCACAGCTCCACCTTCACGCCGTTGCGACGCATAATGACGTATTGCTGGATCACCGACAGGGTGTTGTTCCAGGCCCAGTAGATCACGAGGCCGGCGGGGAACGACCCCAGCATGAAGGTGAACACGATCGGCATGAAGGTGAAGATCTGCGCCTGGACCGGGTCCGGCGGCGCGGGGTTCATCTTCATCTGCACGAACATCGTCACGCCCATGATCAGCGGCCAGACGCCGAGATGGACGAAGTCCGGTGCCGGGAAGGGCAGCAGGCCGAATAGGTTGACGATGCTCGTCGGATCCGGCGCCGCGAGATCGTGGACCCACCCGAAGAACGGAGCGTGGCGCATCTCGATGGTGATGAACAGCACCTTGTAGAGCGCGAAGAAGACCGGGATCTGGATCAGCACCGGCCAGCAGCCCGCGACCGGATTGATCTTCTCCTTCTTGTACAGCTCCATCGTGGCTTGCTGCTGCTTCATGCGGTCGTCTTTGTACCGCTCCCGGATGGCGACCATCTCGGGCTGCACGGCCTTCATCTTGGCCATGGACACGTAGGAGCGGTTGGCGATCGGCAGGAACAGCAGCTTCAGGCAGAAGGTGACCACCAGGATCGAGACGCCGAAATTGCCGAAGAGATGGAAGAAGAAATCCAACGCCCGGAACATCGGCTTGGTGATGAAGAAGAACCAGCCCCAATCGATCATCAGATCGAA
This sequence comes from Methylobacterium sp. AC315, assembly GCF_979253755.1. NCBI lineage: Bacteria > Pseudomonadati > Pseudomonadota > Alphaproteobacteria > Hyphomicrobiales > Methylobacteriaceae > Methylobacterium > Methylobacterium sp. AC315. The sequence goes on along the minus strand of NZ_CEEDEA010000021.1, from coordinate 52,854 downwards.
GTGCTTGATGCCGAGATCCTTCTCGTAGTTGTTGATCAGGTTGACTTCCTTCGCGCCGGCGAACAGGCGCTGGGTCGTCGTCGCCGAGGCACCCGCGTCCAGGTTCACGGCGTCACCGCGGACGCTGGCCTGGTAGACGTTGGTTGCGCCGTCGGTCCGGTCGGTGAAGGCGCCGGTGTAGGGCACGTCCTGGTCGGCCGGCATCACGGCGGCGGCCCAGTACTTGTCGGTGATGCCGACGAAGCCACCGGTCACGCCGTTCCAGGCGCGGCCCTTCGTGTTGGCGCCGCCATAGGCGCCTTCCTTGGCGAGCTTGTCGTAGGTGAATTCCTGCAGGCCGTCGTTGCCGAGATAGCCGATCATGCCCTCGTGCAGGACGTAGTAGCCCTGGGTGTGCGGCTTACCCCAGCGGGAGACCAGGCTGTACGGATAGAGCGTCACCGCGCCCGAGCCCTTGTTCTCGATCTCCTCGCGGACCGTGAACATGTACTTGTCGTCGACCGCGATGATGCGCTTGAAGACGAGGCCGGCGCCGTTATCCCAGGTCAGGGTCACGGGCATGCCGGGCGACAGCGTCTTGCCATCGCTGGACCAGACCGTCTCGCTGCCGGGTAGCGGCCCGGCATTGGCGCCGACCCAGCCGAACTCGGCGTAGTACGGCGCCTCGCTGCCGGCCGGGGAGAACAGCACGATCTCCGGGCTCTTCGGGTCCACGGTCTCGTGGTAGTTCTTCAGCGACACGTCGTCGACGCGGCCGCCCTTGAGCGCGATCGAGCCGCTGAGCGCCGGGGTCTCGATCCGGATGCGCGGCGAGCGGGCGAGCGCCGCCTCGCGCGAGACGGCGCCGGCCTGCCCGGGAACCGTGCCGGGCACGGGCGCGGCGGGCCCGCCCTCCTTGGGCGAAGGCGACGGCACACCGTCCGGGGTCACGCCCGGCGGCTGCTGTTGCTGCTGGGCGGCCTTGTTCTGCGCCTCGATCAGCCGCTGCTGTTCCACCCGCGGGCCGGCCACGAAGTACTGCCATCCGAGCAGCACCAGCAGCGACAGGCCGATGGCCACGAACATGTTCGTCTTGTCATTGCCCATCGGGGACACCGCCGCACGTGTTCGGAGTGGCAACAGGAGCGGCACCGGCCCGTTCGGGCCTGCGCGCGTCCGTGATTCGGAGACCTCTGGCGCGGTCCTGCGACGGATCGATGTCGGGTTCGCGGGACGCAGCAGGCTGCGCGGGCACCCGGCCCGCCTCGCGCTGGAGAGGTGTGGTCTTGGCCGGCCGGCCGCCAGGCTTGCCGGACCGGTCGCCGCGGGAACCGCCGGGGGGCCTCGGCGCGGCCGGGCGCGTCACCGTCGGAATGGCGCGACGCAGGTCCTCTGCCAGGGCCTCGAAGGGCGCAGTCAGGGCCGGGCGGCGGGCGATCAGCACGATGTCGGCCGGCAGCCCGGCCAGATCGCCCGGAAGACCGGAGGCGACCAGGTTCACCGCCGCCCGCAGGCGCCGGCGAATACGGTTGCGTTCGACAGCATGGCCGACGCGCTTGGTGATGGTGAACCCGAGCCGGAGGCCATCCGCCGCTTGCGGATCGCGCAGACGCCCCTGGGCGGTCATGCGATCGGTGTGGAAGCGGCGGCCCTCGGCTGTCGCCAGGAAATCAGGCCGCTTCTTCAGCCGCGCGATCGTCGCCATCGATGGTTCGATCCCGACCGATCTCATAGTGTGTGCCGCATGATGTGTTCGGAAAACCGGATTCCATGTTTCCGCATCATGCACACGCCTCACGGCGCGGCTGCCGCAGCAGGACCGCGCCGGCGAGGGTCCGACCGGCTCAGGCCGACAGGCGCTTGCGGCCGTGAGCGCGGCGACGCGCGATCACCTTGCGGCCGCCCGCAGTGGCCATACGCGCACGGAAACCGTGACGACGCTTACGGACGAGCTTGCTCGGCTGGTAGGTTCTCTTCATGGTTCAGAGCCTTCAAAGGTCGAGGCGCGCTCGTGGGCGGCAATTGCCGCACCCGACCTTCACGCGTCCTGGTTGTCTGCAAACACGAAGGGCGCCCAGGCGGGGCGCCACGTCGCGAGTGGCGGGCTTATGGCGGATGGGTCCCGCGAAGTCAACGTTTCGTGGACCTCTTCCTGGGCTTCAATGACCCTCGAACTGCATCAAAGCACGGACTTCGACGCCCATGTCGCGCAGGCGCTGCGCCCCGCCGATCTCCGGCAGGTCGATGACGAAGCAGGCAGCCACGATCTCGGCGCCGATCTTCTGCAGCAGGTTCACCGCCGCGGTGGCGGTACCGCCGGTGGCGATCAAGTCATCGACCAGCAGCACCTTGTCGCCGGGCTTCACCGCATCGACGTGGATCTCGATCTCGTCGGTGCCGTACTCAAGGGCGTAGGCCATCGAGACGGTCTTGTGGGGCAGCTTGCCCTTCTTTCGGATCGGCACGAAGCCGCAGGACAGCTGGTGCGCGATGGCGCCGCCCAGGATGAATCCCCGGGCCTCGATGCCGGCCACCTGGTCGATTCGCCCGCCCGCGTAGGGATGGACCAGCGCATCCACCGCACGCCGGAACGCCCGCGGGTCGCTGAGCAGCGTGGTGATGTCGCGGAAGACGATGCCGGGCTTCGGGTAGTCGGGAATCGAGCGGATCGATTCCTTCAGCGCGACGTGGCGGCGGGCTTCCATGGGTTCGGGCCTTCCGTGGGGGACGGCGGGCTTAAAGCAGAAGGCCCGGCCCCTGACCAGTTTGATGGCGTCTGCCGGAGGATCAGGCCGCCTGCACCTTCTTGAGGAGGGCGAGCAATTCGCGATGCAGCACCTCGTTGCCGCAGGCCACCGAGCGGGCCGCCAGGGGCTCGGCCGCGCCGTCCGCCGAGGTCACGTAGCCGCCGGCCTCGCGCACCAGGATCACGCCCGCGGCGAAATCGTAGGTCTGGAGGTCGCGCTCCCAGTAGCCGTCGAGGCGACCGCAGGCGACGTAGGCCAGATCCAGGGCCGCCGATCCCATCCGCCGGGTTCCGCCGGCCACCGCCATCACGGCGCCGAGCTCGCGCAGCAGGCGCGGGTGGCTGCCGCGGCCGAGATAGGGCGTGCCATAGCCGACCAGCGCATCGGCCATGTCCTGCCGGCCGGAGACGCGCAGGCGCCGGTTGTTGAGGTAGGCGCCCTTGCCGCGCTCAGCGACGAACAGCTCGTCCTTGATGGGGTCGAAGATCACGCCGGCCACGATCTGGCCCTCCCGCTCGAGCCCGACCGAGATCGCGAAATGCGGCACGCCGTGCAGGAAGTTCGAGGTGCCGTCGAGGGGGTCGACGTGCCAGGTGTGGCTCTTGTCGGTGCCCTCGATGATGCCGTTCTCCTCCAGCACCAGGCTGTAACCCGGCCGGGCCTTGATGAGGGCGTCCCGCAGGGTCTCCTCGGCCTTCCGGTCCGCGGCGGACACGAAGTCGCCCGGGCCCTTTCGCGAGACCTGGAGGTTTTCGACCTCGCCGAAATCGCGGCGCAGGCCGCGCGCAGCCTTGCGCACGGCGTCGACCATCACGGTCATGAGCGGAGAGGAGATCATTTTTTCGCGACTTTTCGGGGATGGATGCTGGCGCCGTGGTTACAGGCCGGCGCCGGAAAAGACGAGCCTGCCGAGGATGGGCGAGGTGGGCCGTTTGTGGTGAGGGCTTCCCGCCCAAGCCGATCGACTCTGGCAGGCACCGTCCTCCTCCCTGAAGCGGGGACTTGCCGGCATCAACATCAAGGTCCGCAGCCAGCGCTCGAGGCGCCACGCATTTCCGCTCCCTGAGCGCGGAGCGGTCAGGGGTGCGGGTGAGGACAGCGTGTTTTGCCGTCCACCTGCCGATGGGTGAACGTTTTAGCCTCTGCGGGGCAGGGAGAGCCGCGTGGGTCCGGCTGCAAGCTCTGACCGCAAAACCCTATTCCGCCGCCTCGACGAACACCGTCCCGGCCCGCGGAAGGTCCAGGGTCTCCCAGGTCTCGGCGAGGGCCGCGGCGAGACGGGCGATGTGGGTCGCGTCGTGGAACGGCGACGGAGTGATGCGCAGGCGCTCGGTGCCGCGCGGGACCGTCGGATAGTTGATCGGCTGGATGTAGATGGCATGCCGCTCCAGCAGGTGGTCGGCCGCGGCCTTGCACAGCTCGGCGTCGCCGACCATCACGGGCACGATGTGGGTCTCGGTCTCCAGAACCGGCAGGCCGGCCTCGGTGAGCGCCGCCTTCGTGGCGGCGGCCTGGGCCTGATGCGCCTCGCGCTCGACGTTCGAGCGCTTGAGGTAGCGCACCGAGGCTCGGGCGGCGGCGGCCACCGCCGGCGGCAACGCGGTGGTGAAGATGAAGCCCGGGGCGAAGCTGCGTACCGCATCGCAGATAGCGGCCGAGGCGGTGATGTAGCCGCCGACGCAGCCGAACCCCTTGGCGAGCGTCCCCTCGATCACATCGACCCGGTGCATGACGCCGTCACGCTCGGCGATACCGCCGCCGCGGGGTCCGTAGAGGCCGACCGCGTGGACCTCGTCCAGGTAGGTCATGGCGCCGTAGGTGTCGGCGAGGTCGCAGATCCGGCCGATCGGCGCGATGTCGCCGTCCATCGAGTAGACCGACTCGAACACGATCAGCTTCGGCCGGTCGCCGGCGGCGCGGAGCAGCTCTTCCAGGTGCTGGAGGTCGTTGTGGCGAAAAATCTTCTTGTCGCAGCCGGAATGGCGGACGCCCTCGATCATCGAGTTGTGGTTGAAGGCATCGGACAGGATCAGGCAGTTCGGGATCAGCTTGGCGATCGTCGAGATGCCCGACTGATTCGATACGTAGCCCGAGGTGAAGACCAGACCCGCCTCCTTCCCGTGCAGGTCCGCGAGTTCCCGCTCCAGATCGACCAGCGGCGAGTTGTTGCCGGCAATGTTGCGCGTGCCGCCCGCCCCGACGCCGCAGCGCGCGGCCGTTTCGGTCATCGCCGAAACCACTTCCTTGTGCTGGCCCATGCCGAGGTAATCGTTGGAACACCACACGGTGATCTCGGCGGTCTTGCCATCCTGCTTCCGCCACTTGGCGGTGGGGAAGCGTCCGGAGATGCGCTCGATGTCGGCGAAGACGCGGTAGCGACGCTCGCCGTGGAGCTGGTCGAGGGCGCCACGAAAGTACCGCTCGTAGCCAGAGCCGGCGCGCGTCGAACCCGCTTGGGCGAGCATCGTGCTGGGCATCCGGGTGACGGTCATCGAGCGTCCTTCGCGTGTGCGGCCGTGCGGTCGGTGCCGGTTCGGCAACCTGATCCCGCGATCAACGTACGGCCTCGGTCCAGTCCTTCGCGTGAGGGCCGCAAGATACGCGCGGATCTGGAACTGGTTCAAGGTAAGGTTCCGGCATCGCTGCCCTGCAGCCGTTGAGAGGCGGGGACGAACTCGCTAACCTCACGGGCGGCCACGGGAGCCCGAACACGCTGTCAGATCCTTGAATCCCGCCATGGCGTCACGCCGAACTGCCTGCCCCGGCGCGGGATCGCGCGGCTCAAGCCTGCGGCGACGAAGGGTCGCGCGATGAGCGCGGGCAAGGACGCGCGGTCCGAGCGCCTGAAGGCGGCACTCCGGGCGAATCTGCGCCGCCGGAAGGCACAGGACCGGGGTCGCGCCGAGACCGGGGGCGCCCCCGACGCGGAGCAGCCCGACCCGCGCGAGACCGATTCTGCCGGTCCAGATTCCGACAAATCCGGTCTATAGGGGACGGCCAAGCCTGGACGCCGCGGCGTCCACCAGGAGAACGGCCGGCCGCGCGCCCATCTGGTGCGCCGCCCGAGGACATACGATGGACCGCATTCACATCACCGGCGGCGCGCCCCTGAACGGCGTGATCCCGATCTCGGGCGCCAAGAACGCGGCGCTGCCGCTGATGATCGCGAGCCTGCTCACCGGCGAGACGCTGGAGCTGATCAACGTCCCGCGGCTCGCCGACATCTCCGCGCTGACGCGGATCCTCGGCAATCACGGCGTCGACCACATGGTGGTCGGCAAGCGCCCCGGGCAGACCACCGAGACCGGCCAGACGATCCGGCTCACCGCCTCGAACGTCATCGATACCACCGCGCCCTACGATCTTGTCTCGACCATGCGGGCGAGCTTCTGGGTGGTGGCACCGCTGCTGGCCCGGTTCGGCGAGGCCAAGGTCTCGCTGCCGGGCGGCTGTGCCATCGGGACCCGCCCGGTCGACCTGCTGATCACCGCCCTGGAGAAGCTCGGGGCCGAGATCGAGATCGACGCCGGCTACGTGGTCGCCAAGACCAAGAACGGCCTGCGCGGGGCCGAGATCGCGTTCCCGAAGGTCACGGTCGGCGGCACGCACGTCGCCCTGATGGCGGCTTCCCTCGCGTACGGCACCACGGTGCTGGAGAACGCCGCCCGGGAGCCCGAGGTGGTCGACCTCGCCGAATGCCTGAACAAGATGGGCGCCAAGATCCGCGGCGCGGGCACGCCCCGGATCGAGATCGAAGGCGTCGCCCGGCTCAACGGCGCGCGCCATGAGGTGCTGCCCGACCGGATCGAGACCGGCACCTACGCCATGGCGGTGGCGATGACCGGCGGCGACGTGATCCTCAAGGACACGCGGGCCGAGCTGCTGCACTCGGCGCTCGACGTCCTGTCGACCACGGGGGCCGAGATCAGCCAGGTCGAGGGGGGCATCCGCGTGCGCCGCAACGGCGGCGGCATCGCGGCCGTCGACGTGACCACCGATCCGTTCCCGGGCTTCCCCACCGACCTGCAGGCGCAGTTCATGGCGCTGATGACGCTGGCCAAGGGCCAGTCGCACATCCGCGAGACGATCTTCGAGAACCGGTTCATGCACGTGCAGGAGCTGGCCCGCCTCGGCGCGAAGATCCGCCTCGAGGGTGACCTCGCCATCGTCGAGGGCGTCGACCGGCTCAAGGGCGCGCCGGTGATGGCGACCGACCTGCGCGCCTCCGTCTCCCTGGTGATCGCGGGCCTCGCCGCCGAGGGCGAGACCCAGATCAACCGGGTCTACCACCTCGACCGCGGCTTCGAGGCGCTGGAAGCCAAGCTCGGGCGCTGCGGCGCGCAGATCGAGCGCGTGCGGGTTTGACGCCAATCTGAGTTCGGCCGAGCGCGCCTTACCGGCCCGAGCCCCCCGGTCCCAGCCTGGGAACGGGCTTGGACCGGGGGGCTCGCTGTGCCTCGTGGTATTCGGGGCACAGCATCCTCGGTCGGATGTGCCGCTGCGAGCCTGGTATGGCCGGGTCGCGAAGGCTCCTTCGGCTCGTCGGCACTCGTGCTGAGCACGATGCCATCGATCCGCTCACCGGAGTGGTCGGATGATGCAGATGGAGACCGTCTCCACTCGGCTTACCGAGACGGTCGAGGACGTCAGGCCGATCCGCATGGCTGACGATCTTCGTTGGGCGCTCGCGGAGATCGATCGCTACGTCGCCGAGGAGCCTGCCGTCGGGACACCCGGCGGCAATCGGTTCGAGGCTCTCTCCATCTTGATCGCAGCCTACGAAGAGCGGACCTTCCCGATCGCCGAGGCCGATCCGATCGAGATCCTGCAGTTCGCCTTCGCCGCTATGGGCCACGCGCCGGCGGAGCTGGGGCACCTGCTCGGCTCGCGGGCACGCGCATCGGAGATCCTGAGCCGGAAACGCCCCCTCACCTCGCCCGGATCCGAATAACAGCGAGGCCTGGCATCTGCCGATCGCGGTGCTGGCGGCGCCCTATCGTCTCGACGACGGCGCCGCCTGAAGTCCGTCAGCCCTCGATCGGCCCAAGCGCGTACCAGAAGCCGGGCATCTCGCAGCCGCCGGACGCGGCGGGACGAGCTCGGCTGTCAACCCCGGCCGTGATGCAGAGGCCGACGCTGCGCCAGCGCCGTTCGTAGCGCGGCCGATCGTCCTCCTCGTCCGGCGGCGGTGGCGGCGGCGGCGGGCGCCGACGCGGGCGGTCGTCATCGTCGTAGGGCGGCGGTGGAGGCGGTGGCCGGCGGCGCCAATCGTCCTCCGGCGGCGGGGGTGGCGGGGGTGGCCGGCGGCGACGGTCGTATTCGTAGCGATCCGGTCCAGGGCGGCCGAACACGTAGACATCCGCGTCGGGACCGACCTGCGCGCGCACCGGGGCGGCGAGCAGCGGCGCCAGGGTCAGGGCAGCCAGTGCCGCGAGCGAGATCCGTTTCACCATCGTCGTCCTGCCTCGAATCGTCTCGGTCGTCCTGAGGGCCCCAGGCAGCGTGATGAGGCCGGATGCCACGGCCGGAACCGCCTTCCCGGATGCGGGCGTTGCCCGAACCCGGTCTGGCCGCTACCTACGCCCTGCCGTGGGGCCGCCGCCGTCGCCCGCGCCTACCTATCCCCGAGGATCCTTTCATGGAGCTGCTCAAGCTCGCCGCCCTCGATACCGAGGATCTGACCGTGATCTCCGCGCACCTCCAGGACGCGATCCTACGCCCGGAGGACCTGACCTACCTGAGCGGCGAGCATCGCTTCCTGATGGTCGTACGGCGTTTCGACTGGACGCCCGACGCCCCGCCGCGGCGGCGGCTGGCCGGCCTGCATGTCGAGCGCGTCCTCAGCGTGAAGACCCGTGGGCTGGCTCCGGGCGACACCACGCCGATGAGCCTGCTCGCACTCACCTTCGAGGCGACCGACTCGCCGTCGGGCCATATCGACATGGTGTTCTCGGGCGGCGCGGCGGTGCGGCTCGAGGTCGAGTGCATCGAGGTCCGGATGAAGGATCTCGGTCCGGTCTGGGAGGCGGTCGCCCGCCCCGGCCACGCGATCGACTCGACGACCGATGCGGTGACCGCCCCCGGCCCGGCGGCCTGAGACAGACGAAAGACATCCGATGGTCCGGCTCGACAGCTCAACCCCGAACTTCGCCGCCGATTTCGCGCGGCTGCTCACCCTGAAGCGCGAGATCGCGGAGGATGTCGACGAGGCGGTGCGCGGCATCATCGGCGAGGTCGTCGCCAGGGGCGACGCCGCCCTGGTCGAGTTCACCCGCCGCTTCGACCGGCTCGGCGCGGACTTCTCCGCCGAGGCCCTGCGGATCACCGAGGCCGAAATCGATGCGGCCGTGGCGTCCTGCCCGGACGAGGCGATGACGGCGCTGCGCCTCGCCGCCGAGCGGATCGAGGCGTTCCACGCGCAGCAGAAGCCCCAGGATCATCGGGCAACCGACGCGCTCGGCGTCACCGCCGGCTGGCGCTGGACGGCGCTGGAATCGGTCGGCCTCTACGTTCCCGGCGGGACGGCGAGCTATCCGTCGTCGGTCCTCATGAACGGCGTGCCGGCGCGGGTGGCGGGGGTGCCGCGGATCGTCATGGTGGTGCCGACGCCCGACAACATCCTCAATCCCCTGGTGCTGGCCGCAGCCCGCCTGTCCGGGGTCCACGAGGTCTATCGGGTCGGCGGCGCCCAGGCGGTGGCGGCGCTGGCCTACGGCACCGCGTCCATCGCCCCGGTCGCCAAGATCGTCGGCCCCGGCAACGCCTGGGTGGCCGCGGCCAAGCGCCGGGTGTTCGGCCAGGTCGGGATCGACATGATCGCCGGCCCGTCCGAGGTGCTGATCCTCGCCGACGGCCATGCCAACCCCGATTGGATTGCCGCCGACCTCCTGGCCCAGGCCGAGCACGACACCGCCGCCCAATCGGTGCTGATCACCGACAGCCCGGAACTCGCCGAGGCGGTGGAAGCTGCCGTCGAGCGCGCGCTGACCACCCTGCCCCGGGCCGAGATCGCCCGGGCGAGCTGGCGCGATTACGGCGCGATCATCCGGGTCCGGGATTTCGACGAGGCGGTCCCGCTGGTCGACCGGATCGCCCCCGAGCACCTGGAAATCGAGACCCAGGATGCCGAGGCGCTGTCGGGCAGGATCCGCAACGCCGGCGCGATCTTCCTCGGCTCCCACACCCCGGAGGCGATCGGCGACTATGTCGGCGGCCCGAATCACGTGCTGCCCACCGCCCGCTCGGCCCGGTTCTCCTCGGGCCTCGGCGTCCTGGATTTCATGAAACGAACCACCATCCTGGCCTGCACGCCGGAGAGCTTGCGGGCGCTGGGCGCGGCAGCGATAACGCTCGGCCGGTCGGAGGGTCTGGAGGGTCATGCCCGCTCCGTCGCGATCCGGTTGAACTTGTGAGGTCTTGGGGATGGCCGAGAAGCAGCGCGGGCCGAACCGCCTCGCCAAGGTAAGCCTGGACGAGGCATCCATCGCCCGCGGCAACCCGGATCAGGAGCACGAACGGGCGATCGCGCTATTCGACATCCTGGAGGACAACGTCTTCGCGATTCCGGGCCGCGAGGGGCCCTACATGCTGACGCTCGGCCTCGTCGAGAACAAACTGTCCTTCGCGATCAGCACGGTGGACGGCGAGCCGGTGATGACGCACCTCCTGTCGCTGACGCCATTCCGGCGGGTGATCCGCGACTACGAGATGATCTGCGAGAGCTACTACAACGCGATCCGTACCGCCTCGCCGTCGCAGATCGAGGCGATCGACATGGGCCGGCGCGGCCTGCACAACGAAGCGTCGGACACGCTCAAGCAGCGCCTCGACGGCAAGGTCGACCTCGACCACGACACGGCGCGCCGCCTGTTCACGTTGATCTTCGCCCTGCACTGGAAGGGCTAGGGCGCCGTCCGGCCCCGAACGGCGATGGTTGAGCCTTTCCCCGAGATCGCCCCGAAGAAGCGGCGGGTCCAGTCGGTCCTGTTCATGTGCAACTTCAATGCGGTGCGCTCGGCCGCGGCCGAGGCGATCGCACGGGCCTATTTCGGCAAATCCACCTACGTGCAGTCGGCCGGCGTGCGCTCGGGCGAGCCCACCGATCCGTTCATGGTCGCGGCGCTCGACGAGGTCGGCATCGACGCGAGCCGGCATCGCCCCCGCACCGTCGAGCAATTGGAGGATTGGGAAGGGCTGAACTTCGACCTGATCATCACCCTCTCGCCGGAGGCGCACCACCGGGCCCTCGACCTGACCCACACGCTCGCGGCCGATGTCGAGTACTGGCCGACGCCGGACCCGACCCTGTTGCAGGACGCCTCCCGGGAGCAGCGCCTGGACGCCTACCGGGACGTGCGCGACGGGCTCACCCGGCGCATCAAGGCGCGGCTGAAGGGCTAGCCGTCATCCGCTCGACCCGCGACAGCAGGCAGCCGGGCCGCGCGGTGTGGACGTTGACGAAGGCCGTGCGCGGATCGCCGAGGGCGCGCAGCAGCGGCGCGTCGATCTCGGCACCGGGACAGGCGTGGCCGAGATCGTACAGGCAGAGATCCGCCGTGTCGTAGGACCGGACCGACACCAGGGTGTTGGCGCGGAGGATCGGTGCGACGACATCCGCCGTGACGAAGCTTCCACAGGACCGCGCGTGCAGGAAGATCGGGCTCGGGGCCCAGTAGATGCCGCGCGGACGCCCAAAATCGTAGGACCCGAGCAGCATCGGCTCGCCCGGATCGGCGCAGCACAGGCATTGCCGACAGGGAAACCCGCTGGCGTCGGTCGCCGTGACCGTCCGCACCGGGTTATCGAAATCGTCGCGCCCGCTCCGGCGGAAGCGCTCCGCGATCTCGGTGCCGATCGGCACGCAGCGGTATCGGGTCATGAGGCTCTCCTGGTCCTCGGAAACCGTGCCGGCTCCGGGGGAGAGAAAGCGTCCCGCTCCTTGCTGCCGATGTCAGGCCGAGCGGGCAAGCAGCACCGGACCCCATGCCACGCCTCTGACACTTCCTGCGACATGTAACACCGTACAAGTCATTCAAAATGCGCAATGTTTCGCAAATCTCTCCAACCGTATATGCTCACAAATCGTATTGTTCCGGGAAAATTCCATGTCGTGCGCTCGAATTGCTGCAGCCTCTGTCTGCGCATTTATTTCTCAATGCGGGCCATCACTTGCTCAGTGGAGCGCTTCGGGCGGATTGTTGAATGTATCGATCACGAAAAGCTGCTCTGAGACGTCCGGCAATATCGCGACGTCCAAATCCGACGGCCTTTTCCTGTGTCCGACCCGGATCAGTCTAGTCGAGTCCCAGGTCAACGGCGCCAGCCACTTCCACATCGTCCATGCCTATGGCCTTCTCGCCATCCGAAACAACTCGGAACGGCTGGCAGATTGCTGGGCGGCCCATCAACTCGCCAACGCGCCCAACGGCCTGCACTACATCAAGCAGTGGATCACGCACTGGAGCAATTACGGTGTGACCCAGTCGACGTTCGGCACGCCTGCACAGAGGATCGCCAATGTCCGGTCGTGCTGCGCCTGCGGTATCTAGCGTCCCAACGCCCTGCCCGGCCCCGGACGCCGGCGTGAGCGATTACTGGGTGGATCTCCGAGCGGCGCCGGATCCAACCCATCACCCCCGGCTGCTGATCAGCCAAGCCCGGAAACGGCTGGCGAGCATCGGCCGGGCTCGGGCGACGTCGTCGCCGTCGAGAAGCGGTGAACGCGCCAGGGCTGCGAGGTAGGCGTCCTCGGCGCTGCGGCAGGCCCGGAACGCGGAATCCGCAGCGAGATCAGGGTCCGTGAGCGCGGCCTGGATCTGGAAGTTGCGGCTGAGGCACTCGCGCCAGCCGGCGTGGCGGATCTCGGTCTCGCCGCCAGCGCGCACAGGCCCGGAGGCGAGCAGCATTGCAGCCAGCAGCAAGGGCGATGCGAGAGAGGCAGGCGACATGGATCGGGCACTCGGTCCGGAGACAGGGTGACGCCGACAAGGTTAGCGGGAGCTTACGATCAGGTGAAAATCCGGCTGTCCGGATGTGTCCCGCGAATGGTCGACGCGGTGCGCAGGACCGGCCCGATCAGCGGTTGGCGGTGGTGACCGGCGAGGTGACGCCGCCGAGCGAGACCCACGCGGTCGCGTCCTGGCTCTCGCGCTTGATGAACACGTAGCCGGTCTTGTGCCACGGCACGATCGCGTTGGTCTTGTTGTCGAGGACCAGGTCGCCGCGGTCGGTGATCAGGGTCAGGACGGCGTGGCCCTCGCCCTTCTCGTCGATCACCACGGTCATGCGCATCGCCCGGCGGGACAGCCCGGCCTCGGCCAGCAGGTGGCGCTTGAGCAGCTGGAAGTCCTCGCAGTCGCCGATGCCGTCCTCGGCCAGGTCCCAGCGGTCGGCGACGTGGAGGTGCTCCATGTCGGTCTTCGGCTCGACCGACTTGTTCACCCGGCGGTTGACCGAGACGATGGCGGCCCAGACCGCCGGGGTCAGGGTGATGCGCGCCGGCTCGCTCCGGTCCACGGCGCATTCCGCCGCGTAGGACTGGCAGAACGTCACCCAAGCTGCGATCGGCCGCGCCGCGCCCTGGGGCTCGGCCCCGATCTGCGGGGACGGCAGGCTGGCGAAGGTCTGGGCCTGCACCGTACCGGCGCCGAGCCCGGCGAAGCACAGAGCCGCCCAGGCGAAGCCGGCCAGGACGCGACGGCTGCGAGCCACCCGACGCAGCGCAGAGCTGGGAACCGAACTCTGCACCATGGAACCCGCGAACCGCATCGCCGTGACCCAACCGTTAAGCTCTCGTTAACGAAAGCTCTCACGCCGGGGGCCCGGCGGCAATCGGCGGATTAACAAAAGGTTAATGCTGTGCGCAACGCGGATGACGTAGGAATTCTCCGACCTGTGGCGCCCGTGCCTGCAGGTCGGTGAGACCCGCGCGAAAACGTGAAGATGTCCAACGGCATTCGCGAGCCGTGAGCGCCGTTGTCCACCGCCGCCACCTGAAGAACCGGAACGCTAGGGCGGCTGGAGGATCGACATGCGGTGCACAACTGATGCGCTCGCGGCGCTCGCAGTCGCGGGGCTGGTGATCGGGACCCTGGGGGCGGCCCCGGCCTCGGCCGCCAACCCGGACACCCCATCGCCCCCGCAGACGAGCCCCGGCGACCTCAAGAGCGACGGCCCGACGCAGCCGGCCAAGGTCCAGGACGGCCAGTACACCGACAAGAACGGCGATCCGACCTATCACGTCACCGACGGCGGCAAGAAGGTCGATTGGTACACGATGTCGGGGTACCTGCGGTACAACGCCAACTGCATCGTCTGCCACGGCCCGGACGGCATGGGCTCGACCTATGCGCCCTCTCTGGTCGATGCGCTCAAGGGCATGGACTACGCGCACTTCGCCGGCATCATCACCGGCGGCAAGAAGGACGTGAACGCCTCCCAGGAACTGGTCATGCCGGCGTTCGGGGATAACCGGAACGTCATGTGCTACATGCCGGACATCTACACGTATCTGCGCGCCCGCGCGGATGGCGTGGTCGGGCGCAACCGCCCGGCCGATCACGAGGCGAAACCCGCTGCCTTCACGAAGGCGGAAGATGTCTGCATGAAGTGAGCGGCGCCGCGTTTCCACGCGGGTCAGGGTCTCCCAGAGAGACGGCGCAACGCCCCGTTGCGCCGTTCGGTTGTGCACGACATACTCCGCGCAAGACTCTGAAGAGCGAGGCAAAGCTCGCCGAAGGGGGTGTGAGGGGGTGGAACGTGGCTCAAGGAACCGGAGTGCGCCGCCATGCGTGCGGCATCTGGACAGCCTGGACGGAGGCTGCGGCGGCCCATGAGGCTGTCTCCGAGATCGCGCGGGCGATCGGTACCCCGGCCCTGTCCCAGATCGTCGCCTTCTTCTCGCACGATTACGACCCCGAAATCCTGGCTGCCGCCATGGAGAGGCAGTTCCCCGGCGTCCCGATCGCGGGCTGCTCGATGTCGGGGGGCATCGCTCCGGCGGGCGGCCTCGATCGCGGCCTCGTCGTGATCGCCTTCCCGTCCGAGCGCTTCCGCATCGTCTCGACCGTGCTCGACGCCATCGACCACCTCGATGTCGAACGCACCGCCTCAGCTGTGCGTGCCCTGCGCCGGACCCTCGATCCGCCGGTGTCCTCCCGCGAAGCCGAAGCGCCCGCCGTCGATCGCCGCTTCGCCCTGTCGCTGATCGATGGGCTCGCCAACGCGGAGGAGACGGTGGTCTCGGCCATCGCCTGGGCACTCGACGGCATCCCGATCGTCGGCGGTTCGGCGGGCGACGACCTGCGCTTCCGGGACGCGGTGCTGCTGCATGGCGGCCGGATCCACCGTAACGCCGCGGTGCTGGTGCTGGTCGAGACGGATTTCCCGTTCGAGATCTTCAAGAGCGACAATTTCGAACCGACCGGGACCAAGTTCGTCGTCACCGCCTCGGACAGCGAGCGGCGCACCGTCCACGAACTCAACGCCGAGCCGGCGGCGCGGGAATACGCCATGGCGATCGGCCTCGATCCCGAGGGCCTGTCGCCGATGAGCTTTGCCGCCTACCCGCTCGCCGTGAAGGTCGGCGGCGAGTATTTCTGCCGCTCGATCCGCCGCATGAACGAGGACGGCTCGCTGAGCTTCTTCTGCGCCATCGACGAGGGCGTGGTGCTGACGCTGGCTGAGCCGCGGGACATCGTGGCCTCGACCCGGACCGAGCTGGCCCGCCTCGACACGGTGGTGGGCGGCGTAGACCTGATCATCGGCTTCGAATGCGTCCTGCGCCGGCTCGATGCCGAGAGCCGGCAGGTGGGCCACGGCATCGCCGACCTGTACCGCCGCTACAACGTCGTCGGCTTCGAGACCTTCGGCGAGCAGTACCGGGCGATGCACCTCAACCAGACCTTCACGGGCATCGCGATCGGCAAGGGGCTGACCCGGGGCACGGAGCCCAGCGGCCCGCCGGTCCCGGCCGGATCATGACCCTGCACCCGGGCGGGCTCGAGACCGACGCCTCCCTGCGCCGGCGGATCGAGAAGCTGGAGCGGATCAACGCCGCGCTGATGTCTCACGTCGAGCGCAGCATGGACCAGCGCGGCAGCGCCTACTCGCTGTTCCAGACCGCGATCATGCTGGAGGGCCGCGTCCGCACCCGCACCGAGGAGCTGACCGGTCTGATGCACCGCCTGGAGCGCTCGAACGAGGCCCTGGCGGCGGCCAAGGAGGAGGCCGAGACCGCCAACCGCTCCAAGACCCGGTTCCTGGCGGCGGCGAGCCACGACCTGCTGCAGCCGGTAAACGCGGCCCGCCTGTCGATCTCGACCCTGGACGACCTGCCGCTGCCGCCCGAGGCGCGCACCATTGCGGGCCGGGTGGAGCGGGGCCTCCAGACGATCGAGGACCTGATCAAGACGCTCCTGGACATCTCGAAGCTCGATGCCGGCATCGTCCGGCCGCAGTTGCAGCCGGTCTTCCTGCCCGACCTGCTGGCCGAGCTGGCGGGGAGCTTCAAGCCGTTCGCGGAGCGCAAGGGCCTGCGGCTCGCCGTGCGCTGCCCGGACCTCACGGTCACCAGCGACGTGATGCTGCTCCAGCGCATCGTCCAGAACCTGGTCTCCAACGCCATCCGCTACACCGGCGCGGGCGGCATCGTGCTCGCGGCGCGGCGCGCTGCCGGCGGAGTCCGGGTGGATGTGTTCGATACCGGCTGCGGCATCGCCGCAGAGGAGCACGACCTGGTCTTCGAGGAGTTCTTCCGGGGCGGCGCCCGGACAGGCGCCACTGAGGAGCCGGGCCTCGGCCTCGGCCTGTCGATCGTGCGGCGCATGGCCCAGGCGCTGGATCATCCTTTGACCCTGGCCTCGCGGCCCGGCCACGGCACCCGGGTGACCATGGGCCTGCCGCTGAGCCCGATCCCGGCCGCCATCGCGCCGCCGGCCCCCGTGGTGACCCGCCTGTCCGGCGCCCACGTCCTGGCGGTGGAGAACGACGCCGCGACGGCCGACGCCTTGGCACGCCTGCTGCAGAACTGGGACGCCCGGGTCTCGACCTTCCGGGATTTGGCCGGGGTCCGCGCCGCCATGCAGGCCGGAGCCCCGCGGCCCGACATCCTGGTCCTCGACTACCACCTCGACGACGATGCCTGCGGGCTCGACGTCGCCGCGTACCTGAATGACCTCTACGGCGAGGCGCTGCCGGTGATCGTCACCACCGCCGACCATTCCCGCGAGGTCGAGGCGAAGGTTGCACGGTCCGGCGCGGAGTTGCTGCGCAAACCGATCAAGCCCGCGCAGCTGCGCTCGCTCCTGACTTACATGCTCGCGTGATGCATAGCCGGGCGAACAATCCCGCCGCGCCGTGACATAGGACACACCACGGCCCTCGACGCTGTGCCGCGGCTGCGCGAGAGGGAACCGGAATCCGCGGTGCATCCGCGCCCGGATCTCCCCCCGCAACCGACGTCGCCGGCCCTCCGGGACGCCGCAGGAGCGCGCGCATGGCGCAGGTCCCGGCCGGTACAGGCGTCCCCGCCCAGCACGACGGCCTGCCGCCGCGGGAGCGCGTCCTGGCGATGGCGGCGATCGGGCTGGCCATGACCATGGCGGTCCTCGACGGGGCCATCGTCAACGTGGCCTTGCCCGTGATGGCGAAGGACCTGGCGGTGAAGCCCGCCGACGCGATCTTCGTGGTCAACGCCTACCAGATCGCCGTGACGGCGAGCCTCCTGCCCTTCGCATCGCTCGGCGACATCTTCGGCTTCCGCCGGGTCTACCTGCCAGGGCTCGCAGTGTTCGTCGCGGCGTCGCTGGCCTGCGCGCTGGCGCCGAGCCTGCCCTTGCTGATTGCGGGGCGCATCGTCCAGGGGCTCGGCGCCGCGGCGATCATGAGCGTCAACATCGGCTTCGTGCGGTTCATCTATCCGCACCGGATGATCGGCCAGGGGGTCGCCAACGTCGCCCTGGTGGTGGCGGTGGCCTCGGCGGCGGGGCCAACCGTGGCGGCCGCGATCCTGTCCGTGGCGAGCTGGCCCTGGCTGTTCCTGGTCAACGTCCCGGTGGGGCTGCTCGCCCTGGCGGTGGCCACGCGCACCCTGCCGGCGACCCCGGCCAGCGGGCGGCGCTTCGACCTGGTGAGCGCGGTGCTCAACGCGCTGACCTTCGGCCTGCTGATCATCGGCATCGACGGGCTCGGCGACCCCGAGGGCCAAGCGATCGCCGTCGCCGAACTTGTCGGCGCCCTGGTGATCGGCACCGTGTTCGTGCGGCGCCAGATCCGGCTGCCCGCCCCGCTGCTCCCGGTGGACCTCATGCGGATCCCCGCCTTCGCCCTGTCGATGGCGACCTCGGTGGCCTCCTTCTGCGCCCAGATGGTGTCCTACGTGGCGCTGCCGTTCTACTTCCAGGATGTGCTGCACCTCTCCAGCACCCAGACCGGCTTCCTGCTCACCCCCTGGCCGATCGCGGTGGCCGCGATGGCGCCGATCTCGGGGCGCTTGGCCGACCGCTACCCGCCCGGGCTGCTCGGCGGCATCGGCCTCGCCATGCTGGCGGCCGGCCTCGTCGGCGTGACGCTGTTGCCCGAGTCGCCCGCCACCCTCGACATCGTCTGGCGCCTGACCCTGTGCGGGCTCGGCTTCGGCCTGTTCCAGTCGCCCAACAACAAGGTGATCGTCACTTCGGCGCCTCGGGAGCGCGCCGGCGGGGCAAGCGGCATGCAGTCGACGGCCCGCCTCACCGGGCAGTCGCTCGGCGCCGCCCTCGTGGCGGTGATCTTCGGGCTGACCCACGGGCTGGGCGCCGAACGGGCCGTGACCCTCTCGCTCTCCTGCGCGGTGGCGCTCGCCGCAATCGGCGGCTGCGCCAGCGTCCTGCGGCGGGGTAAGGGCGGTTAGGCGAGCCCGGTATGCCACCGACCGGCCTGGCGCGCGTTGGGCCGAGATCCACAACCCGTGTTCCAAGCCCCGGAGTCTCCGCCCATGGACCTCGACCTCACCGGCAAGAAGGCCCTCGTCACCGGCTCGACCGGCGGCATCGGCTACGCCATCGCCAAGGAGCTCTGCAACCTCGGCGCGGAGGTCGGCGTCAACGGCCGCACCGCCGAGCGGGTCGAAGCGGCGCTGACCAAGCTGCGCGGCGAGACCAAGGCCGGCCGCGCCTTCGCGGCACCGGGCGACGTGGCCACCGCCGAAGGGGTCGATGCTCTCGTCCGGGGGCTGCCCGCGGTCGACATCCTGGTCAACAACACCGGGATCTTCGAGCCGAAGCCGTTCTTCGAGATCCCGGACGCGGACTGGCAGCGCTTCTACGACGTGAACGTGATGAGCGGCGTGCGCCTGTCGCGTGCCTACGCCCCGGCCATGGCCGAGCGCGGCTGGGGCCGCGTGATCTTCATCTCGAGCGAGTCGGGCATCAACACGCCGACCGAGATGGTCCATTACGGGATGACGAAGACCGCGCAGCTCGCGATCTCTCGGGGCCTGGCGCAGACCGTCGCCGGCACCGGCGTGACGGTCAACAGCGTGCTGCCCGGGCCGACCCTGTCGGAAGGCGTCGCCGAGTTCATGAAGCAGATGGCCGGTGGGGCGGCCGACGCCGACCTCGACGCGATGGGCCGTGCCTTCGTGGCCCAGCATCGCCCGTCGTCGCTGATCAAGCGCCTTGCCACGGTGGAGGAGGTTGCGAACCTCGTCGCCTATCTCTGCAGCCCGGCAGCGAGCGCCACGACGGGCGCTGCGCTGCGGGTGGATGGCGGTGTCCTGCAAGGTCTCGCGTAGACCGCATCGAGCGAAACGGTCTTCGGCTCGGGGCCGTCGGGCCCCGTTCGATCAGGAGCCACCGGTCCGGCGAAGGCGCCGGACCCGGGCTTAGACGATCAAGACTTCAGGTGAGCCGCGAGGTGCTTGTTCATCTCGAACATGGAGCACTTGTCCTTGCCGAAGACCTTCTTGAGCTTGTCGTCGGCCAGGATCTCGCGCTTGTTCTCGGGGTTCTGCAGGTTGTGCTTCTTGATGTAGTCCCACACCTTGCTGACCACCTCGCCGCGGGGCAACGGATCGGTGCCGACGATCGCGCCGAGATCGGCAGACGGCTTCAGCGGCTGCTGCAGGGCGTTCGGCTTCGCGCCGGCGGCCTTGGTGGCGGCGGGCTTGGCAGCCTTCGCGGGCGCGGCCTTGGCGGCCTTCGGCTCGTCGGCCTTCGTGGTCTTGGCCGCCTTCGGCGCAGCCTTCTCGGTCTTCGTGGCCATAAACTTCCTCCGGTTCTCGGGCCGCAGGCCGGGGCATGAGCGCCCCACGGCCGAGCCAGCATAGCAGCAACTAAGCGGTGCCGCCGCCGTTCCAAGGGGAAATCGCCTTCGCGGGGGCCTCATCCACAGGGCAGGCGCGGAAATCCACACCGGAAGCCGCCGATCTGCACCGCCGCGAAGAACATTCCGCCGAACCCGCGCGCTCGAAACCTGCTCTTAACGATCAGGCCCGAGAAATACAGTCATGTTTACCCCGGTTCTCGCGCTCGCGCTGCTGCTCGCCACCGGGCTCGTGCTCGGTCTTGGTCTCGGTATCCGGGCCGAGCCGGTCTCGTCCGGCCTGGAACCGCAACGCGGGCTGGTTTGACGGCGCACGGGATTGCCGTGCCGGGCCGCCGGGTCCATGGGCCCGCGAGCATGGTCGATCCCATCACATCCACCACCCTGGAAAGCACCGCCCACGTCGTCCAGGTGGCGCTGAGCCCGGTCTTCCTGCTGTCCGGGCTCGCGACGCTGCTCAACGTCTTCGGTGCCCGGCTCGCGCGGGTGGCCGACCAGGCCGAGCGCGTGTCGACGCTGCTGGCTGGAGCCGGCGAGGCCGAGCGGATCATCCTGGGTCAGCGGCTCGACCGGCTTCATACGCGCTCGCTGGCGCTGGACGCGGCGGTGTTCCTGGCCGCGCTCGGCGGCGTCGCGACCTGCGGCTCGGTGCTGACGCTGTTCGTCGGCGCCCTGCGCGACAGCACGGTGGCGAGCCTGCTGTTCGGCCTGTTCGGGACCGCGATCCTGTGCACGCTTTGCGCGCTCATCGCGTTCGGCTTCGAGATGCTGCTGGCCAGCCGCTCGGTCCGGGACCGGATCAACCAGCGCCGGGCCGATGCCGGGATGTTGGCGGATCTCTGAGCCACCGGAACCCGCTCCCGCCCCGGCGTTTAGTGACCAGGGCCGGCGGCACGTCCGGCCTGGTCCGCGTAACCCGGGAGTCACCATGCCGACGGATCTGCCCACCGAGCGTCCCGTGAGAAAGACGGGCTCCCTGGAGCTCGATCCCACCGGCGAGGGCATCGCCATCGACGAGACCGCCCGCCTGATCGCCTCGAACAAGGTCGAGGGCACGGCGGTGTACGACCGCGAGGGAAAGCACCTCGGGGCCGTGTACAACTTCATGGTGGATAAGGTCACCGGCCAGGTCGCCTACGCGGTGCTGGCCTTCGGGGGCTTCCTCGGGCTCGGCGAGAACCACCACCCCCTGCCCTGGAAGGCACTGACCTACAGCACCGAACTCGGCGGCTACGTGGTCGACATCGATCCGGGCAACCTCGCCGGCGCACCGAGCCACGGCCCGGGCGAGGACGCCTTCGCCGACCCAAACTACCGCGGGAAGATCGAGGATTATTACGGCGTGCGCGCGCCAACGCTGTGAGCGCAGGGCGCGGGCCATCGACGCTCCACCGGGACGCCTCGTGCCCGCACGGGCTTTTGCCGCCGGCACCCTTGCGGACCGCGACGGGCCACCTCTCCTGCACGGGAGAGGTGGCCCGCGCCCATCACGAGTAGCGCCGCGCCCGCTTCCGGTTACGGTCCTTAGAACTTCCCGCCGAGGCCGACGCTGCCGCCGGGCGACAGCATGGGGCCCATCGAGTTGCTGCCCGCGCCGCCAGCGGCGTTGCCGCCCTCGATGTCCTCGCGCCGGATCCGGCGTTCCCCGGAATTGGCCGATTGCGTCGCGCCGCCGGCGCTGCGCGGGATCGCCAGCTGCTTCGTCGGAGCGGTCTGGAGCGGCTGCCCGTCGGCATCGACCCCGGCGTTGCGGGCCTCGCGGTTGGGCAGGGAGCCGCGCAGCGAGGGCGGCAGCCCGACCTCGGTTTCCGGCATCACGCCGCCCCCGCCGCCGAGCGCCTGACAGCCGGCCACCAGGCTGGCCAGGGCGGCGCAGAGCGCGAGGCCGCGCGCAGTGGCACAGACCGACGAGGGGAGGGTCGACATCGTGTAGTCCTCGCAAGGGGCCGCGGTGGTCTCCGCAGCTCGCAAAAGCTTATCGTCGGCTGTCTACGCTCGGGTTGCGGCGAAAACCAGACACATGCGCGCCAGCACCCGTCGCGCGCGTCCGGGAGGGCGTCCGGATCGGACCGGCGCGGAACTTGCCGGCTGGCCCCGACGGTCCATAACTTCGCCCAGGTCCTTCGGCAGGGTGCTGTCCGCAGGCGGGGTCGCGCCGACGGCGGGCCCAAATCCGGCCGATACGGTCGCGGTCTTGCCGGCGCGTCGGCCCGGCCCGGCCCTTCCTCAGAGGACGCAGCGTGTTCAGAACCAACCGGATGATCGCGGCCGTGACGCTCGCCCTGTGGGCGTCGGGCGTTGCGGCGCAGGCCCCGGCCCCCGGGGGCGATGGCGCAGCATCCGGCCAGACCCCGACGCAGGGTCCACCCGCCGCGCAAACGCCGCCCGCCGCCCCGCCGGTGCCTGCTGCCCCGCCTTTGCACCCTGCGCCCCCAGCAGCGGCGCCGCCCGCTGGGGCGCCGACCACCTCCGCCACGCCGGGAGCGCCGTCGAACGCGGCGCAGCAGCAGGGGACCCCGGCCACGGTGCTGGACACCCAGGATTACGAGAGCCTGCTCGGCCGCAGCGTGCGCAGCGCCGGCGGCGACGAGCTGGGGCGCGTCATCGACATCATCATCGACAAGGACGGGCATCCCCGGGCGGCCATCATCGATTTCGGCGGATTCCTGGGTGTTGGCACCCGCAAAATCGCCGTCGATTGGCGCGCCCTGCGCTTCACCCCCGATGGCAACAAAGAGCGCAAGCTATCCGTCGCGCTGAGCCGCAACCAGGTCCGGGTGTCGCCCGAATACAAGGCCGGCGAGCCGATCGTCGTGCTCGGCCCGGCGAGCCCGGCCGCCCCCGTGCCCGAGGGCGAGCAGGCGACGAGCGCGGCCCCGCCGGTCAATCCCGCCGCCCCGGTCGTGTCTGCGCCAACCGTTCCGGCTCCGTCGGTCCCGACGCCGTCCGCCCCGCTTCCCGCCACCCCGCCGGAAAAGGCCCCGGATAAGTGACGGTGGCCCGATTGAAGGCAAGACCCGCCGTTTCCCCCCGCGAGCGCGAGGTGTCCCGACAGGACCCGCGGTCGCGGCCCGTCCGCCTGAAGGATCAGTCGGCCGAAGTCGCGCGCGAGCCGGCCCGGGCGGCCGCGGAGGCTGCGCCGGTGGACCGAACGCTCACGGCGGCAAGCCGCCACGGCCTCGACGCCTTCGCGTTCTTCGTCGCCAACCTGCAGACCGGGTTCGGGCCGTTCCTAGCCGTGTACTTCTCGCAGGCGAAGTGGACCCAGTCCGATATCGGCTTCGCCCTCACCGTAGGGAGCCTCGTCGCGCTGCTGGGCCAGGTGCCGGGCGGCGCCTTCGTCGACGTGGTGCGCTCGAAGCGGTTCGCCGCCGCGGTAGCGGTGATCGGCATCTCGGGCAGCGCCTTCGCGCTGGCGATCTGGCCGAGCTTCCCGGTGGTGCTCCTGGCCATGGCGGTGCATTCGGGGGCGAGCTGCGTGCTCACGCCGGCTATCGCGGCGATCAGCATCGGACTGGTCGGGCGGGCTCGGGCGGGCGAGCGCCTCGGCCGCAACGCGAGCTTCGCGGCGGTCGGCAACGCGCTCGGCGCCGCCGGCATGGGCGCCATCGGCTACTACCTCTCGAACGGAGCGGTGTTCTACCTGACGGCGGCTCTCGTAGTGCCGACGATCATCGCGCTGACGCGGATCCGCGCCGACGAGATCGACGCCAACGTGTTCAAGGATGTGGCCCCCGAGGCGGCCTCCAAGTCGACTTCCACGGCGGCTTCCAAGCCGGCCTCCGCCCAGCCGCCCCGCGCCGCCGGGCAGGACGGCGTGCGGGCGCTGCTGACCAATCGCGGGCTCCTGTGCTTCGCGGCCTGCATGGTCCTGTTCTTCCTCGCGAACGCCGCGATGCTGCCGCTGGTGGGCAGCGTCCTCACCCTGCGGGCGAGCGAGACCGCAACCGCGCTGATCGCGGCCTGCATCATGGTCCCGCAGGCGGTACTCGCCGTGAGCGCCCCCGCGGTCGGCCGGGCCGCCGAGCGGTTCGGCCGCTACCCGGTGCTGCTCCTGGGCTTCGGCGCCTTGCCGGTGCGCGGGTTGATGCTCGCCTACACCACGAACCCCTACGGCCTGGTCGCCATCCAGGTTCTCGACGGGATCTCCGCCTCGGTGCTCGGCGTGATGGTGCCTCTCGTGGTCTCGGATCTCACCCGCGGCACGGGGCGTTTCAACCTTGCGCTCGGCGCGGTCGGCACCGCGATGGGCGTGGGCGCTGCGCTCTCGACGTCGATCGCCGGGATCATGGCGGACCGCCTGGGAAGCCATAGCGCCTTCCTGGGGCTGGCCTTCATGGGCTTCGCGGCCTTCATGCTGGTGGCGCTGATCATGCCCGAGACGCGCCAGCCGGCGGAGGAGGCGTGATCCGCGGCATCGGATTCGCTTGCGTGTATCCGCGCCGCTCAAGCGGCGTTCAGGTTTGAGAGATAAAAGCGCGCGGGAGGTGCGGGCCGGTGCAACATATGGCAACGCTGTCGCGTTGCCGCTGCGGGTCCGATTACGCCCGCGTTGCACTCCGCCTCAGCCCGCACCAGCCAGTGCCGCGTGAATACGGAATGGTCACCGCGATGGAAGAGCTGCACCAATACGCTGAGAGGCCCTTCGCCTTCGTCGGGCGATACCTCCGGCGCCGCTGGGTGCCCCACCTGGTGATCCTGATCTCCGTGCTCGGTGCGGTCGGGTTCTCGGTCTCGACCGACTATGCCCTCAAGGGCGTGGTCGATGCGCTGACCAAGGGTCCCGGCCCCGGCAACACCGTGGTCTGGGGGGCGCTCGCCGTCCTGATCGGATTCATCGCGGCCGACAACATGCTCTGGCGCGTGGCGGCGCTGACCGGGGCCTTCACGTTCGTGGGCGTCACCGGCGACATCCGGCGCGACCTGTTCCGGCACATGACCGGCCATTCGCCGACCTTCTTCTCCGACCGGCAGCCGGGAACCCTGGCGTCGCGCATCACGGCGACCTCGAACGCGATCTTCACGGTCGAGAACATGTTCGTGTTCAACGTGATGCCGCCGACCGTCGCGGCCTTCGGATCGATCGCCTACATCGCCACCGTCAACACCACCATGGCGGCGATCCTGGCCGGCGTCTTCGCCGCGGTCGTCGTGCTGATGTTCAAGATGGCGGCGGCCGGCAAGCCGCTGCACCACGACTTCGCCGCCAAGGCGGCCTCCGTGGACGGCGAGATGGTCGACCTCGTCGGCAACATGTCGCTCGTGCGGGCGTTCTCGGGCTTCAAGCGCGAGGGCCAGCGCTTCGAGGGCACGATCGCCACGGAGATGCGCGCCCGCCGTTCGTCGCTGCTCTACCTTGAGAAGCTGCGCATCGTGCACGCGGTGCTCACCGTATTGGCGGTGTTCGGCCTGCTCTACTGGGCGATCCAGATGTGGGAGGCCGGCCAGGCGACCAATGGCCAGGTGGTGCTGGTCTGCACGCTCGGCATCCGCATCCTGGCGGCCACCCGCGACCTCGCGGTGGCACTGGTGGACGCGACCCAGCACACCGCCCGCCTGGCGGAGGCGCTGCACACCCTGCTCCAGCCCCACGACCTCGTGGACCATCCGGAAGCCAAGCCGCTCGCCGGCCAGGGCGCCAAGATCGAGTTCGACCACGTCGCCTTCAATTATCCGGACGGGCGCCCGGTCTTCACCGATTTCGACCTCGTGATCGAGCCGGGCCAGAGGGTCGGCCTCGTCGGCAAGTCGGGCGGCGGCAAGTCGACCCTGTTCTCGCTGCTGCAGCGCTTCTACGACGTGAAGACCGGCGAGATCCGCATCAACGGCCAGAAGGTCGAGTTGGTGACCCAGGAATCCCTGCGTGAGGCGATCACGGTCGTCCCGCAGGACGTGTCGATGTTCCACCGCTCGTTGCGCGAGAACATCCGCTACGGCCGGCCGGAGGCCACCGACGAGGAGGTCTGGCAGGCCGCCGAGGCGGCACGCTGCACCGAGTTCATCCAGGCCCTGCCGGAGGGCTTCGACACCATGGTCGGCGACCGCGGCGTGAAGCTCTCGGGCGGCCAGCGCCAGCGCATCGCCATCGCGCGGGCCATCCTGAAGAATTCGCCGATCCTGCTGCTCGACGAGGCGACCTCTGCGCTCGACGCGGAATCGGAGCAGGCGATCCGTCAGGCACTCGCGAACCTCATGAAGGGCCGCACCGTCATCGCCATCGCCCACCGCCTGTCGACGCTTCAGGACTTCGACCGGATCGTGGTGCTGGAAGGCGGCCGCATCATCCAGGACGGCTCGCCAGACAAGCTGACCCATCTCGACGGCTTCTTCCGCGAGCTGATGAAGAAGGAATCAATGTCGATGTCCCTGGCGGCGGCCTGATCGGGGCGCCCGGCGAGGCCCGGCCGTGCCCGATCTCGACACCGTCGTCCGGGAGATCTCCGACGAGATGGCCCTGCGCTCCGACCGGGGCGCGGTAGCCGATTACATCCCCGAACTCGCCCACGTGGACCCGAACCAGTTCGGCATCGCGGTGATCGATGCCGACGGGGCCGTCACCGTCGGCGGCGACAGCGAGACGCCGTTCTCGATCCAGAGCGTGTCGAAGGTGTTCACGCTGACCCTGGCGCTCGGCATGGTGGGCGACCGGCTGTGGAAGCGGGTCGGGCGTGAGCCCTCCGGCAACCCGTTCAACTCGATCGTCCAGTTGGAGCGGGAGCGCGGGGTGCCGCGCAACCCGTTCATCAATGCCGGCGCCATCGCGGTGACCGACGTGATCCTCTCGGGTCATGCGCCCCGGGAGGCGTTGGGCGAGATCCTGCGCTTCATGCAGTTCCTGGCCCAGGACCCCACCATCACCATCGACGGGCAGGTGGCGGCCTCCGAGAAGCGCACCGGCTTCCGCAACACCGCGCTCGCCAACTACATGAAGTCGTTCGGCGTCATCGAGAACCCGGTGGACTACACGCTCGGCGTCTACTTCCATCACTGCGCCATCGCGATGACCTGCCGGCAGCTCGCCATGGCGGGCCGGTTCCTGGCCCATAACGGCCGCAACCCGTCGACCGGGCACAACGTCGTCTCGGCCGAGCGGGCGCGCCGCATCAACGCGATCATGCTGACCTGCGGTCACTACGACGGCTCGGGCGAGTTCGCCTACCGGGTCGGCCTGCCGGGCAAGAGCGGCGTCGGCGGCAGCATCCTGGCGGTGGCCCCCGGCAAGGCCTCGATCGCGGTCTGGTCACCCGGCCTCGACGCGGCGGGCAACTCCCATCTCGGCCGCGTCGCCCTGGAGCGCCTGACCCAGCGCATGGGCTGGTCGGTGTTCGGGGCGTGACCGACACCTTGCGCGGAGGCGCCTTCCGCGGCACTGCGCCAGCGTGGTGCTGCGGCGCCTGAGGCAGGACCAGGCACATGACGACGAGTACGGCGGCGCGGACGTCGGGTAGTGATCTTGACCCCGGCGCCATCCTGGCCCGCCTCGACCGGCTGCCGCCGACGCGCACGATCTGGCGTTTCGTCGCTCTCCTCGGCCTCGGCTTCTTCTTCGAGCTCTACGACCTGCTGTTCACCGGCTACGTCGCCCCGGGGCTCGTGAAGGCCGGGATCCTCACGCCGACCACGCCCGGGCTGTTCGGCGCGAGCGGCGTGGCGAGCTTCGTGGCGGCCCTGTTCACCGGGCTGTTCATCGGAACCCTGGTCTGCGGCTGGCTGGCCGACCGGTTCGGGCGCCGGGCGATCTTCACGTGGTCGCTGCTGTCCTACACCGCCGCCAACGTCGTGATGGCCTGCCAGACCGACGCGTTCGGGCTCAATCTCTGGCGGCTGATCGCCGGCATCGGTCTCGGCCTGGAGATGGTGACCATCGGCAGCTACCTCTCGGAGCTGGTGCCGAAGGCGATCCGCGGCCGCGCCTTCGCCCTGTGCCAGGGCATCGGCTTCACCGCCGTGCCGGTGGTGGCCTTCCTGTCCTATCTGCTGATCCCGACGGCGCCGCTGGGGATCGACGGCTGGCGCTGGGTCGTGCTGATCGGCGCCACCGCGGCGATCGGGGTCTGGTGGCTGCGCGCCGGCCTGCCGGAGAGCCCGCGCTGGCTGGTCGAGCGCGGGCGGCTCGCGGAGGCCGACGCGGTCCTGCGGCGCCTCGAAGGCCAGGTCGCCGCCGAGTACGGCCGCCCCCTGCCGTTGCCCGCAGCGCCGGAGCCGGTGCAGCGGCGCGGCGCCTTCGGCGACCTGTGGGTGCCGCCGTACCGCCGCCGGGCATTCATGATGGCCGGCTTCAACGTGTTCCAGACGGTGGGCTTCTACGGCTTCGCCAACTGGGTGCCGACGCTGCTGGTGGCGCAGGGCATCACCATCACGTCGAGCCTCGCCTACACGGCGCTGATCGCGCTGGCCGCCCCGGTCGGGCCTCTGATCGGCCTGGCCATCGCCGACCGGTTCGAGCGCAAGCACGTCATCGTGGCCGCAGCCCTCGTCTACATCGCCTGCGGGCTGACCTTCGCGCAGACCCGCGACGTGTCGGCGATCATCGCGCTCGGGATCGGCCTGACGCTGGCCTCCAACGTGATGTCGTACAGCTTCCACGCCTACCAGGCCGAGCTGTTCCCCACCGGCATCCGCGCCCGGGCGGTGGGGTTCGTCTATTCGTGGAGCCGCTTCTCGGCGATTTTCACGGGGTTCGTCATCGCCTTCGTGCTGCGCGAGGCCGGCACCCCGGGGGTGTTCCTGTTCATCTCCGCGGCGATGCTGGCGGCGGGGTCGCTGGTCGGGCTGCTGGGACCCCGCACCCGCGACGTGGCGTTGGAGAAGATCGCGGGGTGAGGGGCGCATGCCTGCGAGGGCCATGCGTGCTCGCGTGACGGTATGATCGAACAGGCGAAGCCTCGGATGACGGTCCGCCTCGACGTTGCGACCACGTCCGAACCGGATGCCCTGGTTTGTGGGCCGGCGATCGACCTTGATGCCGTCGAGGTGTCCCACCTCGTCATCGTGGTCGAGGGGCTCTCACCGGGGATCAAGTCGGTGGATACCGAGGCAAAGCGCGTCGGCTATTTTTAAATCGCCAGCGTCGCGCACGACCTGATCATCGATCCGGTCAAGCGTCTGATCGCTCACCACAGACGCGCCTTGGAACGCCCGATCGAAGCCCGCATCGGAAGCCGAGGGCCCCTCGCTCCGACCCCGCCCGGCCTGAGCCTGTCGGTGGCCGAGCTGTTCGCCGATCTCCCGCCCCCGCAGCGCCCGCGGCTTGATCCGATCCGAGGCGGATGTCACAGCGGCGCAAACGCGAATCAGGACACCCGGATGACCACACCCCTCGATCTCCTCGTGCTCGGCAACGCCATCGTCGACGTGATCGCCCGCACGGACGACGCCTTCCTGGACGCCCAGGGGGTGACCAAGGGCGCGATGCAGCTGATCGACGAGGAGCGGGCGGAGACGTTGTTCGCTGCGATGGGCCCGGCCACGATCGTCTCGGGCGGCTCGGGGGCGAACACCGCGGTGGGCGCGGCCCTGCTCGGCGCCAAGACCGGCTTCGTCGGCAAGGTCCGGAACGATGAGCTCGGCGGCCTGTTCGGCCACGACCTCAAGGCCACGGGCGTCGGCTTCACGGTGCCGCCCGCGACCGAGGGGCCGGCCACGGCCCGCTGCTTCGTGCTGGTGACGCCCGACGGCGAGCGCACGATGAGCACCTATCTCGGCGCCTGCCAGGGGCTGAAGCCCGAGGACGTGGACCGGGCGCTCGTCGCCTCGGCCCGGGTGGTCTATCTCGAAGGCTATCTGTGGGACCCGCCCGCCGCCAAGGATGCGTTCCGCAAGGCGGTCGAGATCGCCCACCAGGCCGGCAACGCGGTGGCGCTGACGCTGTCGGACGCGTTCTGCGTCGGCCGCTACCGGGACGAATTCCTGGGCCTCGTGCGCGACGGCAGCATCGACATCCTGTTCGCCAATATCGGCGAGCTCCAGAGCCTCTACCAGACCGACGATCCCGAGGCCGCCGTGGCCGCCCTGCGCGACGAGCGCAACGCCCGCGGCAGGCACCTGCTCGGCCTGGTCACCCGCTCGTCGGACGGCGCCCTGGTGGTGCAGGGCGGGGAGGTCCGGTCCGTCGAGGCGAGCCCGGTCCGCGAGGTGCTGGACACGACCGGGGCCGGTGACCTGTTCGCGGCCGGGTTCCTGGCCGGGCACGCCCGCGGCCTCGACAACGTCGCCAGCGCCCGCCTCGGCACTTTGGCGGCCGCCGAGGTGATCCAGCACATCGGCGCGCGCCCCCAGGCCGATCTGGTCGGCCTCGCCAAGGCGCGCGGCCTGCTCTGATCCGGCGCTTCAGGCGGCCCGCACCGTCGCGAGGAAGCGCGTCACCTCGCTCCGCAGATGCTCGAACCGGAGCGACAGCTCGGACGCCGAGCTGAGCACTTGGTCGGCCGCTGTCCCCGTCTGATTGGCGGCGTCCGCGACGCCGGAGATGCTGCTCGTCACCTCGCCGGCGCTCGACGCCGCCTCGGTGACGTTGCGGGCGATCTCCCGGGTCGCGGCCCCCTGCTCCTCGACGGCGGCCGCGATCAGGGTCGCGACCGCGCTGATCTCCTGGATCCGCCCGCCGATGCGGCCGATGGCCGAGACCGCGTGGTCGGTCGAGGCCTGGATCCGCCCGATATGGCCGCCGATCTCGTCCGTGGCCCGGGCGGTCTGGCTCGCCAGCTCCTTCACCTCGGCAGCGACCACGGCGAAGCCGCGCCCGGCCTCGCCGGCGCGAGCCGCCTCGATGGTCGCGTTGAGCGCCAGCAGGTTGGTCTGTCCGGCGATGCTGGTAATCATCGTGACCACGTCGCCGATCCGGGCGGCGGCACCGCTCAGCTCTTGCACCAGATGAGCCGTTGATGCGGCGTCCTCGACGGCGGCCTGGGTCAAAGCCGCGGCGCTGGAGACCTGACGGCCGATCTCCTGGACGGAGCTTTCGAGTTCCTCCGCCGCCGAGGCCGCGGTGTTGACGCTGGCAGCAGCCAGTTCGGCCGCGCTCGCCACCCGCAGGGATTGGCTGGCGGTGCCGGAGGCCGTGCTGGTCATGGTGGCGGCGGTGGCCTGCAGCGCCGCGGACGCCCCCGAAACCGTCCCGATGATGCCGCCGACGGACCCCTCGAAGGCGTCGGCGATGTGGCGCATGCCCGTCTTGCGCTGCTCCTCGGCGTCCGCCCGGGCGCGCGCGGTTTCCGCCTCCAGCGCCTGAGCATGGATCAGGCCGTCCTTGAACACCTGCACGGACGCGGCCATGGCGCCGATCTCGTCGCGCCGAGCGGCGTGGGGCACGGCGACGGTCAGATCCTGCGCCGCCAGCCGCGCCATGATCCCGGTCATGGCCCGGATCGGACGGGCGACGCCGTGCAGGATCAACCAGAGAGCTCCGGCCGTGGCGACCAGGCCCGCGATCAGCAGGGCGGCCGTGACGGTCCAGGCGGTCGCGTAGGCGTCCTCGGCCCGCTGCGTCGCGGCCTGCGTGCCGGTGGCGTTGACCTTGGCGAGGTCCGCCAGCGCCCCGAAGGCGTTCACCAGGGGCGTGCGGGCCGGCGCGATGGCGTCGCGGCCTGCATTGCGGTCACCGCGCCGGAGAGCCGCCACAATCGGTTCCCGGGCGGCGAGATAGGCCTGCCAACGCGCCTCGAACGCATTCCACAGGGCGGTCTCGTCGGCGGATCCGATATGAAAGCGGTACTGCCTGAACTTCTCCGGGATGGCCGCGTCCATCTCGGTGAATTCGGTGTCGAGGTCGCGGTTTTCGGCGCTTTCCTCGGCGATCACCCTGCGGATCGTGGTGGTGTGATACCGGAGTGCCAGGAACTGAAGCTCGTCCAGCTCGCGATTCTTCACGTTCCAGACGTCCCGCATCTCCCTGGCCGAGTCGTGAACCGCCTTGATGCTCACGATGTTCGATAGGGAATTGGCGATCAGAAGGATGAATCCGACGAACGACGCCAAGAACAACCGAACAGTGATGCTGCGCCCCAAGTTCATCTCGCTGCCTCTCCAAGCCAATGGCTCGAACCTTAGCGCAGGAGCGTGACAACAAGGTTTTAGCGTTCGCTGCGTCGTCCAACCCACGAGCCGTCATGAGCGGGGATACGGGACGAAAATCTTGGCGGCGCTCGCCTTATAGCCTGGGTCGTCTTGCCGATCCCAATTTCAAGGCGAGGATCCAACGGATCAGGGTTGCAGCAGCACCTTTCCCATCGCAGCCCGGCGGGTCAGCAGCCCGAAGGCCTCCGGAAACTCGGCCAGCGGGTAGGTACCGTGAACCTGCGCGGTAAGCTTGCCCTCGGCGACCCAGGCCAGCAGCCGGCGCTGGTCGGCCCGGTGCGCCTCCGGCTCGCGGTCGAGGAAGGCGCCCCAGTGCACGCCCTGCACGTCGAGTTCCTTCAGGAGCATCAGGTTGAGCGGCAGCCGCGGGATGCCGCCGGCGGCGAAGCCGATGACGAGGTAGCGCCCACGCCAGGCCAGGGCGCGCAGGGCCGGCTCGGCGTAGTCGCCGCCGACCGCGTCGTAGACCACGTCGACCCCGCCGCCGCTGATCCGGCGCAACGCCTCCTTCAGGGTCGCGGGATCGTAGACCAGCGTCGCCTCGGCGCCGTGGGCGCGGGCGACCGCGAGTTTTTCCTCCGAGGAGGCGCAGGCGATCACCCGGGCGCCCATCAGCCGGCCGAGTTCCACCGCGGCGAGGCCGACGCCCCCGGAGGCGCCGAGCACGGCGAGCCACTCGCCCGGCTGGATGCGCGCCCGGTTGGCCAGCGCGTGCAGCGAGGTGCCGTACGTGATGGTGAGCCCGGCCGCCTGCGCGTCCGGCACGGCCTCCGGCACCGGCGTGAGCTTGCCGGCATCGACGGCGATCAGCTCCGCGCAGCAGCCGTATCCAGCATGGACGATGACCCGGTCGCCGACGGAGACGCCTATGGCGCCCTCTCCCAGCGCCTCGACCACCCCGACGCCCTCGCCCCCCGGCGAGAACGGCAAGGGCGGCTTCACCTGGTAGCGGCCGGCCACGATCAACGTGTCGAAGAAGTTGAGGGCGGCGAGCCGGATCCGCACCAGGGCCTGCCCGGGGCCCGGCACCGGATCGGGGCGATCCACGATCTCCAGCTGCTCCGGCCCGTCGAGCCTCGTGCACAGCAGCGCCCGCATCCTGTCCTCCCGGTTGGTGTCTTTCGCTCTGTGAAGGCCCGGACCGGCGGCGGGGTCAAGCCGTCCCGATCATCTCGCGGATGCGGGCGCCCAGAACCTCGACTCCGAACGGCTTGGTGATCACCTGCATGCCGGGGGCGAGCGGGCCGTTGCCCAGCACGGCGTGCTCCGCGTAGCCGGTGATGAACAGCACCTTGAGGCCCGGGCGCGTGACTCGGCCGGCCTCGGCCATCTGCCGCCCGTTCAGGCCGCCCGG
This sequence comes from Methylobacterium sp. AC315, assembly GCF_979253755.1. NCBI lineage: Bacteria > Pseudomonadati > Pseudomonadota > Alphaproteobacteria > Hyphomicrobiales > Methylobacteriaceae > Methylobacterium > Methylobacterium sp. AC315. The sequence continues at coordinate 19,398 of NZ_CEEDEA010000021.1, read as the reverse complement.
CAGCCCGACATCGCTGACCAGTAGGTCGATGCGCACGTCGGATTGCAGCACCTTGAGGCCGGCGACGCTGTCGGCCGCCTCGATCGCCGTGTAGCCGAGATCCTCCAGCACCTCGGTCACCAGCATGCGTACGGTCGGCTCGTCGTCGACCACCAGCACGGTCTCCCCCGGCGCCGCCCGGGCTGGCGCGCCGAATGCGGCGTGCGGGTCCTCCTCGGCCACGGCGCCCCGGTGGCGGGGCAGGTAGAGGCAGACATCGGTGCCGCGGCCGAGTTCGGAGGCGATCCGCACCTGGCCGCCCGATTGCTGGGCGAAGCCGTAGATCATCGACAGGCCGAGGCCGGTGCCCTGCCCGATCGGCTTGGTGGTGAAGAACGGCTCGAACACCTTGCCGACGATCTCGGGCGCCATGCCGATGCCGGTATCGGCGACGCGCAGCAGCAGGTACTGGCCCGGCGGCAGGTCGTGGCACCGGGCGGCGCGGGCGTCGAGCCGGGTGTTGGCGGTCTCGATGGTGATGCGGCCGCCCTCGGGCATTGCGTCCCGAGCGTTGATGCACAGGTTGAGCAGGGCGTTCTCGAGCTGCGGCGGGTCCACCAGGGCCGGCCACAGGTCCGGGTCGGCCGTCACCGCCACGGTCACGGCGGGGCCGACCGTGCGGCGGATCATTTCCTCCAGGCCGGCCACCAGACGGTTCACGTCGGTGGGCTTCGGGTCGAGGGTCTGCCGGCGCGAGAAGGCGAGGAGGCGGTGCGTCAGGGCGGCGGCGCGCTTGGACGCGCCCTGGGCGGCGCTGATGTAGCGGTCCACATCCATGAGGCGCCCTTGGGCCAGCCGGGTCTGGATCAGCTCCAGCGAGCCGGAGATGCCGGCGAGCAGGTTGTTGAAGTCGTGGGCCAGACCGCCGGTGAGCTGGCCGACCGCCTCCATCTTCTGCGATTGCCGCAGGGCCTCCTCGGCGGCAGCCAGCGCGTCGGCCCGCTCGCGCTCAGCGGTGAAGTCGCGCCCGACCGCGTTGATCACCCCGTCGCCAGGCCGGGCCGCCCAGGTGATCCAGCGGTAGCTGCCGTCCCGGTGGCGGTAGCGGTTGTCGAAGCGGGCCTGGCTGCGCCCCGCGGCCAGTTGCTCCCCGCCCGCGGCGGTGCGGCCCAGGTCGTCCGGGTGGACGAAGCCGATCAGGTTGGTGCCGACGAGTTCGTCGGCCCGCCAGCCCAGCACCTCCGTCCAGGCCGGGTTCACGGCGGTGATCGTCCCGTCGAACAGGCAGCGCAGCATCATGTCGGAGGAGAGGGTCCACAGGGCGTTGCGGTCGGCGGTGCGCTCCTCGACCTGCAGGGCCAGGGAGGCGTTGAGGTCGCGCAGTTCCGCGAGCGCCGTCTCCAGCCGGCCCCGGCTCTCCGTGAGGGCGACGTCGGCCAACACCCGGCCGGTGGTCTCGTTGGTGAGGATGAACAGGCCCGCGACCGCGCCGTCCGCGTCGAGCACCCGCGAATACGAGAAGGTCCACCAGGTGTCCTGCGCGCCTCGGTCGGTGTCGAGCCGCCACGGCAGGTCGATGAACCGCTCGGGCCGGCCCTCCATGGCCGCATCGATGATCGGCTTGGCCTGCGCCCAGCCATCGGCCCAGACCTCCTCGAACCGCGCGCCCATCGCCCAGGGCAGCCGCGGCCCGAGCAAGGGGACATACGTGTCGTTGAAGAAGAAATGCAGATCCGGCCCCCAGGCCAGGATCATCGATTCCGGCGAGTTGAGCACCAGCGACAGGGCCGTCCGGAGCTCCGCCGGCCACGTCGTGGGCGGGCCGAGGGGGTGGCCGGTCCAGTCCCGCGCACGAATCATCCGCGCGGCCTCGCCGCCGCCGGAGAGGAAGGCCAGGGGGTCGGTCACGGGATGATGGTCATCTGCATCATGGGTGATGCCGCGTATGACCGTCTTCGACCGTGCTTCCAAGGCGTCTGGACTTGCATTGAAGATCGACCGTCATGACCCACGTTCAGCGCTTCCGTCTGACCGAAGATAATGCCGCGGCCCACGCAGCCGCGGACCAGTTGTTCGCGGTGGTCTGGCGCGCACTCGAGATCGTCCTGCCTCTCGAGACGGAGATCCTGCACGTCGGCGCCACCGCCATACCGGGCTGCTTGACCAAAGGAGATCTCGATATCGTGGTGCGTGTCGAGCGGCAGGCCTTCGCCATCGCTGAACATTGCCTCGCGGCACGCTTCACACGCAACGGCGGGTCGGTCCGCACCGATGACTTCGCGGCGTTCCAGGATGACGGCTGGACGCCGCACCTTGGGATCCAACTCACACTCAAAGGCGGCCCCTTCGATGTATTCCACCGTTTCGCTGCGGCCCTGCGCGCCGATCCCGAACTGGTAGCCCGCTACAATACTCTGAAGCGCGCCCACCACGATCACCCGATGACGGTCTATCGCGCCGCCAAAGATGCGTTCATTGGCGACGTCCTGCAATCCTGCCCGCCGTCTTCGTCGCGCGACGACGGTTAGAGCGCTCCCCGCCGAATTGGATACCGGTTCGGCGAAAGCGAGGGCGCCGAATCGAGGACCGAGAGCCGGTCCCGGGGACGGCGCAGGCTAGACGACCTCAATGCGCCTCCTGCCAGTTCCCCGCCGCGTTGGCCTCCACCACCAGCGGCACCCGGAGCGTCAGAGCCGGCGCCGGCGCCTCCTCCATTACGCCGCGGATGATCGGGATCGCCCGCTCGACCTCGTCCTCGGCGGCCTCGAAGACCAGCTCGTCGTGCACCTGCAGCAGCATGCTGACCTTGAGCTTCTGCGCGGCGAGGGCCGTCTCCATCCGGGTCATGGCGCGCCGGATGATGTCGGCGGCCGAGCCCTGGATCGGGGCGTTGATCGCCTGGCGCTCGACGCTGGCGCGCTCGGACGGGTTGTTGGAGCGGATCTGCGGGTAGTGGCAGACCCGGCCGAACAGCGTCGTGACGTAGCCTTTGTCCCGGCAGATCTTCTTCGTGCTGTCGATGTAGTCTCGGATACCCGGGAACTGCTCAAAATACTGTTTGATGAACGCCGACGCCTCCTCCCGGCCGATGCCGAGGCGATCCGCCAGCCCGAAGGCCGAGATGCCGTAGATGATGCCGAAGTTGATGGTCTTGGCCCGGCGCCGCAGGTCGGGGGTCATGTCCTTGAGCGACACGCCGAACATCGCCGAGGCGGTCGCCGCGTGGATGTCGATGCCGTCCGCGAACGCTTTGCGTAGCTCCGGGATGTCGGCCATGTGGGCCAGGAGCCGCAGCTCGATCTGCGAGTAATCCGCCGAGATCAGCCGGTTGCCAGGCGCCGCCACGAATGCCCGGCGGATGCGCCGGCCCTCCTCGGTGCGGATCGGGATGTTCTGCAGGTTCGGCTCGGACGAGGACAGGCGGCCCGTGGTGGTGGCGGCCAGCGAGAACGAGGTATGGACCCGCGCCGTCTCCCGGTCGGCATGGGTCTGGAGCGAATCCGTGTAGGTGGATTTCAGCTTCGACAGCTGGCGCCACTCCAGGATCTTTTTCGGAAGCTCGTGCCCGGCCTGGGCCAGTTCTTCGAGCAGGGTCGCGGGTGTCGCCCACTGGCCGGAGGGCGTCTTCTTCGCCCCCGGCAGGCCCATCTTGCCAAACAGGATGTCGCCGATCTGCTTGGGCGAGCCGACGGAAAACTTTTCGCCGGCATCCTCCTGGATCTCCTCCTCCAGGCGGACCAGGATCTGCGAGAAGTCGCCGGACAGCCGGCTCAGCATCTCGCGGTCGACCCGGATGCCGCGCTGCTCCATGCGGGCGATCACCGGCAGGAGCGGCCGTTCCAGGGTCTCGTAGACCGCCACCCGCCGCTCGGCGACGAGGCGCGGCTTCATCATCCGCCACAGGCGGAGCGTGACGTCGGCATCCTCGGCCGCGTAGGCGGTGGCCTTGTCGATCGCCACCCGGTCGAAGCTGACCTTGTTCCGCCCCGTGCCGGCCACGTCGGAGAACGTAATCGGCTGGTGGCCGAGATGGCGGCGAGCCAACTCGTCCATGCCGTGCCCGCCCTTGCCGGCGTCGAGCACGTAGGAGATCAGCATCGTATCGTCGAACGGCGCGATCTCGATGCCGTAGCGGGCCAGCACGACCCAATCGTATTTGAGGTTCTGACCAACCTTCAGCACCCCGGGATTCTCGAGGAGCGGCTTCAGCCGGGCGATGGCCGCGTCGAGGGGGATCTGGCCGGGCACCGACTCGGCCACGTCGGAGGCCGCCGCGCCCTCGCCGAACAGGTCGGTGGAATCGGCCTGCACCTTCGCGGCCTGGATATGGGCCAGTGGGATGTAGCAGGCCCGCCCGGTGGCGGTGGCCAGGGAGACGCCGACGAGCCCGGCCTTGTGCGCGTCGAGCGCGTCGGTCTCAGTATCGACCGCGACCACCCCGGCCTCCTCGGCCTCGGCGATCCAGGCGTCGAGCTGCTCCAGGGACGCGACGGTCTCGTAGGCGGCGGTGTCGAACGGCGCTACGGCCTCCGCGGCGCGGGCGGCAACGACGTTGCCCGGCGTCGCCTCGATCGGTGCCCGGGGCTTGGCCGGCGCGTCCGGCAGGTCGAGATCCGCGAACGGGTCCACCTCGCCGCCGCCGGGTGGGGCGGCGCCCGGCGGCCGCTCGGCACCGGCCACCGCAGTCTCGGGATCGGGCGGCACGGAATCGCCGAAGAACGGCACCGCGTCGCCGCCGCCGCCGGCGTTGCCGTAGCCGTGGGGCCTCGCCCCGGGCAGCAGCGCCGGATCGGGCCTTACCGCCTCGGGGTCGACATGCAGCATCTGGGCGATGCGGCGGGTCAGGGTGTTGAACTCCATCGCCTTGAGGAAGCCGACCAGCTTCTCGGGATCGGGCTTGGGCACCGTGAGGTCGTCCAGCGGCACCGGGACGGCGACGTCCTCCATCAGCGCCACCAGCTTGCGCGACAGCTTGGCCTGCTCGACGTTGGCCAGCAGGGTCTCGCGGCGCTTGGGCTGCTTGATCTCGCCGGCCCGCTCCAGCAGCGCCTCGAGGCTGCCGAACTCCTTGATCAGCGCCGCCGCGGTCTTCAGGCCGATGCCGGGCACGCCGGGGACGTTGTCGGAGGTGTCGCCAATCAGCGCCAGCGCGTCGCCGATCTGGTTGGGCTGCAGCCCCTCCCACTTGGCGATGATCGCCTCGACGTCGAGGTTGCGCTCGGGCCGATAGCCGGCCTTGCCCTTCGAGCCCGATTCGAAGTCGTAGAACCGGACCAGCGGCCCGACGAGCTGCATCAAGTCCTTGTCGGACGAGACGATGATGACGCCCGCGCCCCGGGCCTCCGCCTGCCGCGTATAGGTGGCGATCAGGTCGTCCGCCTCGTAGCGCACCAGCTCCACCGCGTGCAGGCCGAAGGCCCGCACCGCGTCACGCATCAGCGGCATCTGGCGCTTGAGGTCGTCCGGCGCGTCCGGGCGATGGCCCTTGTAATCCGGGAACATCTCCTTGCGGAACGAGCCCTCGGACTTGTCGAAGATGATGCCGAGATGGGTCGGCATGATGCCGGCGGCGCCCTCCTGCAGGAACTGGGCTATCTTCGTGCAGAACAGCCGCACGGCGCCGGTGGGCAGCCCGTCCGAGGGACGCGAATTGTACTTCTGGTCCTGGTTGATCGACTGGAAATAGGCCCGGAAGATGAACGACGAGCCGTCGACCAGGATCACCTGATCGCCCGGGCCGACTTTCTTGGGACTTGCGGCGGCGGTCTCGACGGTCATGGGCGCTCGACTGTCATGGGCGAAGGCGTCTGGGGCGAAGGCGTCTCGGGGCGATCAGGGCGCGTGCGATCCAGCTCGGCACGGCAGGCCGCCATCGGAAAGGGTCATTCGTCGTGGACGGTGAGCCAGACGATGTCCAGAGTCAGGCTGTCGTAGCCGTGGTGATCGACGCTGCCAGCTCCCGCGATCAGTCGCCACGGCACCTCGGGATACCGGGCCCTCGCGGCAGCGCTCAGGCGTCGGCTCCCTCCAGTCACCCCGTCCAAACGCGAGTGCCGGGGATCAGCCGCGATGGCCGATCACGCCGCGAGCTCGCGGCCGATCTCCTCCACCCGGCGCAGGTCGTCCACGAACGCCGCGTAGGCGTCCGCTTTGGCCTCGTCGGGCAGGCGCAGCAGGTAAGACGGGTGGACCGTGATGAAGCCCTGAAAGCGGTTGTCGAAGCGGTCGAACCGGAACGGGCCGCGCGCCCGGGTGATCGGCACCGCCTTCCCGGTGAGCGCCAGCACCGCGGTGGCGCCGAGCGCGACCACGAGCTTCGGGGCCACGAAGTCGAGTTCCCGGTCGAGCCACCAGCGGTAGTGGCTGACCTCGCCGGCCGTGGGCTTCTGGTGGATCCGGCGCTTGCCGCGCTCCTCGAACTTGAAGTGCTTGACCGCGTTCGTGAGGTAGCTCGCCCCCCGGTCGATCCCGGCCTCCGCCATGGCCCGCGAGAGCAGTTGCCCGGCGGGACCGACGAAGGGGCGGCCCTGCCGGTCTTCCTGGTCGCCCGGCTGCTCGCCCACGAAGGCGATCGCCGCGCCGACCGGCCCCTCGCCGAGAACCGCCTGCGTGGCGCCCGGGACCAGCGGCTCGGTGCGCTTGATGATCGCGTTCAGTTCGTCGAGCGTCTTCGGGTCCTGGTCGGCCATGGCGGCGACGGCGCGGGCGGGTTCGCGGCGTGTGGGCAAGGTCGGCTCCCTCTCGATCATGGCTTCGGTCCGGCCCGCCGCCGCCCGGACGAGGGCGGGGATCGCTGCGGTCTCGGGCATGTTGCGCCAATACTTCTTGGGCATTTCCGCCCGCATGGCCTTCAGGTTGGTGCGCGCCGGGTTGAACGTGCTCTCGTAATAAGTCTGCCAGCCGGCCTCGAAGCCGTCGCCCTCGGGGAGCGCGGCCCGGTCCCCGGGCGGCCCGTAGGTCAGGGTGTCGGTATCCCAATGCGCCGACCCGTCCGGCGTTAGGATCGACCAGCGCATGCCGCGGAAACGCGCGACGAAGAACGGCGCGGCCGCCTCCAGGATGTGGTGATCGGGCTCGAACCACGCCACGAAATGCTCCCCGCCCGAATCCTCGGCGCGGCGGAAGCGCAGGAACGCGTGCATCTTGTGCAGGTCGCGCCCGATCGCCTTCGCCATCCGGTGGAGGCGGTGGACCAGGGGGTCGCTACCGACCTCCATCAGGTGTCGCTCGCCCTGGCAGACCCGCCAGATCAGGGCGTAGAGCAGCCCGTAGCGCTCCGGATCGCGGTGCGGGATCACCTGGGGGATCAGGCCGGCGACGGGTTTCGGCAGGGCGAGCGGACCGGCCGGAGCCTGGGTCGTCTCGGCGCCGAACAGGCCGGGGGAATCCGTCACCGACCACGTCACCGCCTCAGGCGGGAAGCCTTGCGCGACGAGCCTGCGGGCGGCATCGCGGAAACCTGTGAGATCGGCGCCCGGGCGCAGGAGGATGCTCTGCGGTGAATGCGCATCCCCTCCTCCCGCAGGAGGAGAAGAGTCGGACGCACCTCCGGCCTTCATCAGAACAAGCTCAGCTGCCGGGCCGGTTCGACCAGCCGTTCGCGCAGGTCGGCTCGGTCGATGAGCCCGACCGGGCGGTGGTCGGCCGCGATCAGGAACGGCCGGGCGCGCTTCAGCCCCGATGTCAGGCGGGCGACGTCGTCGAGGCGCAGGGTCGCGTGGCGGCGCGCCGTCACGATCTTGTCCACGGCCTTCGCGCCGAGACCGGGAACGCGCAGCAGCCACTCCCGGTCGGCCTTGTTCACGTCCACGGGGAATTTCTCGCGGTGCTTGAGTGCCCAGGCCAGCTTGGGGTCTATGTCGAGGGCGAGCATGCCGCCCTCTGAGGCGTCGGCGACCTCGTCGGGGGTGAACTCGTAGTACCGCAGCAGCCAGTCGGCCTGGTACAGCCGGTGCTCGCGCTGGAGGGGCGGCGGCTTCGGCGGCAGGATCGCCGACCCGTCCGGGATCGGGCTGAACGCCGAGTAGTAGACCCGCTTCAGCCCGACGCTGCCGTAGAGATGCGCGCTCTTGCGGATCAGGGCCTCGTCGGTGGTGGCGTCCGCCCCGACGATCACTTGGGTCGAGTGCCCGGCCGGGGAGAAGCGCCGCTTCTCGGCCTTGGCCTCGACGATGCGCTCGCCGATCTGCGCCATCGCGTTCTGGATCGCGGCGCCGTCCTTCTCGGGAGCCAACCGCTGCAGGCTCGCTTCGGTCGGCAATTCCACGTTGATGGAGAGCCGGTCGGCGTAGAGGCCCGCCTCCTCGATCAGCCAGGGGCTCGCCTCAGGGATCGACTTGAGGTGGATGTAGCCGGCAAAGCCATGGTCGCGCCGGAGCGACTTCGCCACCCGGGTCAGCAGCTCCATCGTGTGGTCGGGCGACTTGATGATGCCCGAGGACAGGAACAGGCCCTCGATGTAGTTGCGCCGATAGAAGTTCAGGGTGAGGTTCACGACCTCCTCCACGGTGAACTTCGCCCGCCGGACGTTCGAGGAGCGCCGGTTGATGCAATACGCGCAGTCGAACAGGCACCAGTTGGTCAGCAGGATCTTCAGCAGCGAAACGCAACGCCCGTCCGGCGTGTAGGCGTGGCAGATGCCGGCCCCGGTGGTGGAGCCGAGCCCGTCCTTGCCGGCCGCGCGCTTGGGCGCCGCCGAAGAGGCGCACGACGCATCGTACTTCGCAGCATCTGCCAGGATGCGCAGTTTCTTGGCCAGCGTTTCGTCCATCGAACAGACAATGAACCACATGCCCCAAGAGGCAAGGCCGACCCGTCGCCGGCCCCCGTCCGCGATGCCGCACCCGACGGATGACCGAGGTGCGGCCCCTCAATCAGGCTCGTCCGGGTCGGCATCCACCACCCGGCGGGCAAGATCGTAGGAAAAACCCGCCCGGGCCAGGGCGCCGAGGTCGCGGTCGCGGTAGAGCGCCCTGGTGTCGGGCCGACGATGCACTCCGAGGCGCCGCCGCTTGGCGTAGGCGTGCGCCGCCCGAATCTCGATATCGGCGGCCTCCGCATCGGGGATCGCCTCGCGCTCGGCCTGCATCGCTGCCTCGACCACGTCGCGGGGCACCCCCTTGGCGGCGAGCTTCGCCGCCGCGCCCCGGCTGGACGTGCCGCGCCGGCGCAGGGTGGCGAGCCGGGCGTCGGCGAAGCGGACGTCGTCGACAAGGCCGGCGGAGACCGCCCGCGCCACGGTGGCGTCGACCATCTCGGCGAAGGGGGCCGGATCCTCGCCGCGCAGCCGCGCACGCTTGTCGACCCGCCGCGCCAGGGTCCGGCGCAGCATCTCGGTCGAGGCGCTGTAGCGTTCGAGGTAGTAGAGCGCGACCCGCTGCAGCCAGGCGGCGCTGACCGGTCCGGGCGGCCGGCGCTCCGCGTTGCGGTCTTTTCCCGCAGGGCGTCCGCGTGGCCCGGTCTCTGCAACGTTTGGTGGTTTCACCGGTTCTTCACGATCTCGACAGGTTTGCGTTCCATGACTTGGGGATGGAACGCGCGCAACGCGACAGGCTCGGCCATGGTCCGCAGCAAAGTCCTTCGCCCGATCTCACCCACGGCCCGTGGCGGCGACGCCTGCGCGCCGCGGCGACGATCCTGATGCGCCGCGAGTGGCTCCTGGTTCTGGTAGCCTTCGGGCTGGCCGCGGTCGCGGCCGGCATCGTCTATCTATCCCGGCCGACCACGCTGACGGTGGCGGTCGGCCCCCAGGACGGAGCCGAGGCCGCGCTGATCGAGGCCTACGCGAACGCCCTCGACCGGAGCCGCGAGGACGTGCGCCTCAAGGTCGTCCGCTTCTCGGACGTGCGCGACAGCGCCCTGGCGCTCCAGCGCAACCGGGCCGACCTCGCGGTGGTGCGGCCGGACGTGTTCCTGCCCGAGAACGGCCTGACGCTGGCGATCCTGCACGACGAAGCCCTGGTGATCGCCGCGCCGGAGGCCTCCGAGATCGAGGACGTGCCGGCGCTGGCGCGCAAGCGTCTCGGGATCGTCGTGCGCCACAGCGCCGACCTGCCGTTCCTCACCAACCTTCTCTCCTTCTACGACCTTCTGCCCGACAACCCCGGTGCGGATGCGCCGGAGGCCGAGCCGGCGGCCGAGATCGCATCCGGCCACGTGCAGGTGGTGCCGCTGAAGCTCGGCGAGGTCGCGACGGCGCTGTCCGAGAAGCGCGTCGACGCGGTGGCGGTGATCGCCAGCCCCGCCTCGAAGATCGCGGGCGCGGTGGTGCGAGCCATTGAGCAGGGTTCCCCCGATCGGAAGATCGGGTTCGTGTCGATCCCGGACGGGGACGCGATCCTGCAGCGCTTCCCCGAATTGCAATCGCTGTCGATCCCGGCCGGAACCTTCGGCGGCCGTCCGAAGCGCCCGGACGAGGAGGTCCGCACCGTCGGCGCCTCCTACCGCCTGATGGCGCGGGGCTCGGTCAGCCGGGTCGCGATCGCCTCGGCGACGCAGCACCTGTTCGAGTGGCGCTCGCGGCTCGCCGCCGCGGCCCCGGCCGCCAAGCTGATGAAGGCGCCGGATTTCGACACCACGGTCGCGGCGACGTCGGCACGCCTGCCGAACCATCCCGGCGCCGTCGACTATTTCGAGCGCGAGCAGCAGACCTTCCTGGATCGCTACGAGGATTACATCTACCTGCTGGCCTTCTTCGGCGGCACGATCGGCTCCGGCATCGCCTGGATCGGGCAGCGGCTGGCCCGCAAGCGCCGGGAGCGGATCGACATCGTGCTCGACCGCCTGCTCGACATCATGCGCGAGGTTCGGGCCGCCACCAGCGCGGCCGAACTCGACACGATCGCGATCGAGACGGACGGGCTCGTGGCCGACGTCGTCTGCTACGCCCGGGAGCGCAGCATCGACGCCCGGACCGTGAGCGCGCTGATCCTGGCGGTGGACGGCGTCCACGCGGCGATCTCGGACGCGCGGCGGCGGGCCGACGATTCGGCGCCAGGGGCGACGGCCAAGCGGCGCACCGCGCGGCTGCTGGCCCTCAACCTGCCGGCCGCGGAATAACGGTGGCCGTCCGCGCCGGCGCCCGCGTCGACGCGGAATGGTATGCGGGTCGGGAGGGACCACTGTGTCCCGTGCATCACCGCCCGGCTGGCGGCGTAGGCATATCATGCTAACGGGGGGCATGTTCGATCCCGCCGCCGCCCTCGAAACGGTCCTTGCCAACCTCGACCGCGAAGCCCGCGAGCCGACCAAGCTGCGCGCCGCACTCGTGCCCGAGTTGCGCCGGGTCATCGAGGACGGCCACCGCGCCGCGGAGGCGCAGCTTCTGCAGGACCGCAACGGCCTTGGCTGCGCACAGGCCTTGTCGAACCTGACCGACGCCGTGGTGCAGACGATCCACGACGCGGTGGTGCGGCAGCTCTACCCCAACGACAACCCCTCGACCGGCGAGCAGCTCGCCGTGGTCGCCACCGGCGGCTACGGCCGGGGCACGATGGCGCCGGGCTCCGACATCGATCTGCTGTTCCTGCTGCCGTACAAGCAGACCGCGTGGTCGGAGAGCGTCGTCGAGGCGATGCTCTACGTCCTGTGGGACCTGAAGCTGAAGGTCGGCCACGCCACCCGCTCCGTGGAGGAATGCCTCCGCGAGGCAAAGGCCGACATGACGATCCGCACCGCGCTCCTCGAGGCGCGCTACCTGTTCGGCACCCGGATCCTGTTCGAGGAGCTGGTGACGCGCTTCGACGCCGAGCTGGTGATCGGCTCGGCCGCCGAGTTCGTCGACGCCAAGCTGCGCGAGCGCGACGCCCGGGTCTCGAAGGCGGGCACCTCGCGTTACCTGGTCGAGCCCAACGTCAAGGACGGCAAGGGCGGCCTGCGCGACCTGAACACGCTGTTCTGGATCGCCAAGTACACCTACCGGGTGCGCGACCAGATCGAGCTCGTCGGCGCCGGCCTGTTCACCCAGGAGGAATACGCGCTGTTCGAGCGCTGCGACGAGTTCCTGTGGCGGGTCCGCTGCCACATGCACTTCGTCACCAAGCGGGCGGAGGAGCGGCTGTCCTTCGGGCTGCAGCCGCGGATCGCCGAGCGCTTCGGCTACGAGGCGCGGGGCGGCCTGTCCGGGGTCGAGCGCTTCATGAAGGCGTATTTCCGCGTCGCCAAGGACGTGGGCGACCTCACCGCCATCGTCTGCGCCGAGCTGGAGGCGCGCCACGCCAAGCGCACGCCGGTGCTCGACCGCTGGATCGGCCGGTTCCGCGACCGCTTCCGCGCCACCGCGATCGAGGCCGAGGATTTCTGGATCGACCACGGCCGGGTGAACCTGCGCGCCGAGGACGCGTTCGAGCGCGACCCGGTCAACCTGATCCGCCTGTTCTGGCTGGCCGACCGCCACAACCTCGCGATCCACCCGGACGCCAAGCGCCTGGCGAACCGGTCGCGCCGGCTCATCACCCCGACCCTGCGGGCGGATCCGGAAGCCAACCGGCTGTTCATCGACATCCTGACCTCGCGCAACGCCCCCGAGGAGGCCCTGCGCGAGATGAACGAGGCCGGCGTGCTGGGTCGCTTCATCCCGGATTTCGGCCGCATCGTCGCGATGATGCAGTTCAACATGTACCACCACTTCACGGTGGACGAGCACCTGCTGCGCACCGTCGGCATCCTGGCTGCCATCGAGTCGGGCCGCGCCGAGGAGGCCTACCCACTGGTCTCGCGCCTGATCCACACGATCCACAACCGCACGGCGCTCTACGCCGCGATCCTGCTGCACGACATCGCCAAGGGCCGACCCGAGGACCACTCGATCGCCGGGGCGGCCATCGCCGCGCGGCTCTGCCCGCGCTTCGGGCTGACCGAGGCCGAGACCGAGACCGTGGCCTGGCTGGTCGAGCATCACCTGCTGATGTCGATGACCGCGCAGAGCCGCGACCTGTCGGACGGCAAGACGATCGAGCGATTCGCCTCGGTGGTGCAGAGCCTGGAGCGGCTGAAGCTCCTGACCATCCTGACGGTGGCCGACATCAGCGCGGTCGGCCCCGGGGTCTGGACCGCCTGGAAGGGCACCCTGGTCCGCACCCTCTACGATGAGACCGAGGTGTTCCTCTCGGGCGGCCATTCCGAGATCGCCCGCACCGACCGGGTGCGCCTGGTCCAGATGAGCCTGCGCGAACAGCTGCCCGGCTGGGCCTCGGAGGAGTTCGATGCCTACGCGGCGCGCCACGGCCAGGCCTACTGGCTGAAGGTCGACAGCCCGCGCCAGATCAAGAACGCGGTCTTCCTCCGCGACGTGCTGAGCGAGGGCCGCACCAGCGCCACCGACGTGGCCCTGGATCCGGTGCGGGGCGTGACCGAGGTCACGATCTACTCGCCGGACCACCCGCGCCTGCTCGCGATCGTCACGGGGGCCTGCGCGGCGGCCGGCAGCAACATCGTCGATGCGCAGATCTTCACCACCACCGACGGCTTCGCCCTCGACACGATCTTCATCTCCCGGGCCTTCGAGCGCGACGAGGACGAGCTGCGCCGGAGCAGGCGCATCACGGCCGCGATCGAGCGCTCCCTGAAGGGCGAGATCCGCATCGCCGACCTCGTGGCCGACAAGCACCCGCCGACCAGCGCCCAGGCCAAGACCTTCCTGGTGCCGCCGGATGTCGGGATCGACAACGCCCTGTCGAGCCGCGAGACCGTGGTGGAGGTGACCGGCCTCGACCGGCCGGGCCTGCTCTACGAGCTGACCACGGCGTTCGGCCGGCTGTCGCTCAACATCACCTCGGCGCACGTGGCCACCTTCGGCGAGCGCGCGGTGGACGTCTTCTACGTCACCGACCTCACCGGCACGCGGGTGACGCAGCCCGACCGGCAGGCGGCGATCCGCAAGGCGATGCTCGAGGTGTTCGCGGGCGACGTCGCCGTCCTCCGGGCCGAGGGCCTGGAAGCCCTGGTCGCCGCGCCGCCGCCGCGCGAGGCGTGAGCGTGCGGGTTGATTTCGGCCGCCCCGGGCCAGATATCAGCGCCGAATTCGATTCTCCTCCCCCCTCCTTGCCGACGACTGAACCGCGATGACGAGCAACGACATGTCCCAGGACGACCAGCGCCAGACCACGGTCGAGGCCGGTGCCAGCGCGGCCCAGGAGACCACGTCGCCGGGCACGGGCGCCGCCGCGGCGTCCGTCGATCCGGTGGCCGAGGCCCTGGCCCTCCTCACCGCCGAGCGCGACGAGCTGAAGGACCGGATGCTGCGCACGCTGGCCGAGATGGAGAACCTGCGCCGCCGGACCGAGCGGGAGATCGCGGATGCGCGCGCCTACGCGGTCACGAACTTCGCCCGCGACGTTCTGAATGTCGCCGACAACATCCACCGGGCCCTCGACAGCGTCCCGGGGGACGCGAAGGCCGCCGCGGACGGCGCCTTCAAGGGGCTGATCGACGGCATCGAGCTGACCGAGCGCGACTTGGCCAAGACCCTGGAGCGGCACGGGGTGAAGCCCGTCGAGCCGGAGGGCCAGAAGTTCGACCCGAACCGGCACCAGGCCATGTTCGAGGTGCCGAACCCCGATGTCCCGGCCGGCACCGTCGTGCAGGTCGTGCAGACCGGCTACGTGATTGGCGAGCGGGTACTCCGCCCGGCGCTGGTCGGCGTCGCCAAGGGCGGCCCCAAGGCGGCCGCGAACCCCGCCGACGCCGCCTGATCAGCGGATCTGCCCCGACGCGTCCGCGCAAGGCAGCGCGGTCGCGAAGTCCGCGATGAACCGCGCCGTCTGCCGCGTCTCGACCGGCGACCACGGATCGCGGGCGACCAGACCCGCCTCGACTTCAAGACGTCGATTGCAGGCGCAGGCCGGCAGCAGCCCTAAAGCTGGATCCGGCCAGCAGGCATCGTGATGCGCGCAAGCGAGATCGAGCGCGTCGATCGGCGCGTAGCCGGGGCCGCGGTTCCCCGGACCACAGAAATTGCCGTGGATCAGGAGCGCGCCCCGGCTTGAGGGCCCGGGCGGCACGATCTCTTGCGCAGCCGCGGCACCGACGGTGAGACCGAGGGTCAGCAGGGCCGTCGCAATGGGGGGCAGGCTGGGAGCGTTCACGGCCGATCCTGCATCGGTGATGCCTCCTGACGCCACGCGGCGGGACCGGCGCGGCATTCGGCATCCGTGTGACCCCGACTGGCGCGGACGATCCCGGCCGGCCGATGGATTCGCGGAGCCGAACACCGTGCATTGCGGCCGAGCGGAACGATATCGTCAAGATCGCTCGCCGCGAATGTTGACTAAAATCGGTACTTCACACCGGCACGCGTCGACGCGGATCCCAAATCCTGTTTGCCGGCACCGCAATACGTCGGATCTCTGACGTTGTAGTATCCAGCCGGCTGACCCGGTGGCTGAACCGGAGATGCCCAGCCCCTCCATCCTGGCGAAGCGTTCTTCCGCAGCTGCCTGGGCCAGACCGCGTATTCGAGGCCCCTGCCCGTCGCACCAGCCGAGCGCGCGCCGCGCCCGGGCGGCGGTCGCGCGAGGCTTCAGAGGGCGAGCAGCAGCAGCCCGATGACGGTCACGGAGAGGATGAGGCAGAGGGCGAGATCGAGGATCGGCGCACCGCCGCAGTTCGGCACCTGGCGATCACGGTCGGTCATGACCCGGAACACGGCGTTCACGACCGGGAACCCACGCGTGGGCGGCTCAGCGCGGCGTCCGTTTGCAGGTGCGGGTGCCCATAGGCGTGGAGAGCCGCCGCGTTCCGTAGGATGACGGGTGCGGCGGCCTGCGACCCCGTCGTCTCGCCGGCCCGGTGAGCCGTGTCGGCGACGGCGGTCCCCAGGGCCGGCAGTGCGAGCGCTGTGAGGAGGCAGGCGATCCGCCGCAGCCGCGGCACGGGATCGGATTGGCGGGGCCGAGATGGCGCCTTCGTGGGCAGCGTGAGCGGCGGCAGCGCCTCGGCGGTCAGTCTGCGCATCTTGGCACTCATCGTCCTAGCCCCGTCAAGAACGTGGGAAATTTGACCACGCATCTCAGTTATGTGTGTAAAATTCCCACGTCAACGAAAAATCGGCGGTCCGGGGTGTGGTTGCACACCTCGTGGGATTGTCTCCCACGACACATCGTCTAACCCTACGAGCATGTCCGAGACCCCCGCCACGAAACCGGAGGGCGCCAGCCTGCATGCGCCGCTGGCCCGGCTGCTGCGCCCGCTGGTGCGCCTGCTCGTAGCGCGCGGGATCACATTCCCGGCGCTTACCGACCTGTTGCGCGAACTCTACGTGAACGTCGCCGAGTACGACTTCGCTCTGCCCGGCAAGGAGCAGACCGACAGCCGGGTCTCGTTGTTGACCGGCATCCACCGGAAGGAAGTGCGGCGCCTGCGCGGGGCCGGGGCGCCGGTGAGCGCCGTGCCGGCCGTGGTCTCGCGCACGAGCCGGATCATCGCACGCTGGATCGCCGACCCGGCCTTCACCGATCCGCAGGGCCAGCCGCTGCCGCTGCCACGGACAGCGGATGCGGGCGCGCCGTCCTTCGAGGTCCTGGTCTCCGGCATCACCCGCGATTTGCGCCCCCGCGCGGTGCTCGACGAGTGGCTCGACCGCGGGCTCGCCTCCCTGGACCCGCAGGACCGGATCGTTCTGGCCGAGGCGGCCTACGTGCCGCGCGGGGACGGTTCGGCCGAGCCGCAGCTCTACTATTTCGGCCGCAACCTGCACGACCATATCGCGGCCAGTGTCGCCAACATTGTCGGCGACAAACCGCGCTTCCTCGAGCGGGCCGTGCATTACGACGGGCTGTCCGAGGCGCTTGCGGTCAAGCTCGAGGCGCGGGCCCGCGAGATCGCCATGGAGGCCCTGCAGCAGGCCAACCGCGAGGCGCATGCCGCCTGCCAGACCGATTCCGGCGGCGATCACCGGTGGAACTTCGGCCTCTACGTCTACGCCGAGGCCGCCCCGCCGGCCCGGTCCACGGACGGGCGCTGAGAGGCAGGCCGGTGCAATCCTCGCCAAACCGCCGATTCGTCCTCCGCCTGCTCGCGGGCACCGCCAGCCTGCTGCCGGGCGCCGCCCTGCCCCAGGAAAACCCGCGCGACCAGGGCATCGGCGGCACCGGCATGAAGATGACCGACGAGCCGAAGGACGGTGCCCTCGGCGAGGGCGACCGCGGCATCGGCGGCACCGGGGTGATCGGCACGATCCGCCGCTTCGGCTCGATCGTCGTCAACGACCTGCGCATCGCCTACCCGCCCGAGGTCGCGGTGGAGATCGACGGGGAGCCCGCCAAGGCGGCCGACCTGAAGATCGGCCAGGTCGTGCACGTGGTCGCCCGGCCGGAGCGCGGCGGCCTGGGCACAAGCCGCATCGCCGTGGTCAGCGAGGTGGTCGGGCCGGTGGAATCGCTCGCGCCCGGGCGGATGATCGTGCTCGGCCAGCGGGTCTCCACCGGTGACCTGGCGGGGGACTGGAAGCCCGGCACCCGCGTCGCCGTGAGCGGCCTGCGCCGGCCGGACGGCGTGATCGTGGCGAGCCTGATCGAGCCGCGCAGCTTCGGGCCCGACCGCGTCGCCGGGCCGGTGCGCCGCGACGCGGGCGGCGGCCTTTCCATCGGCGGCCTGCGCCTGAAGGGAGCCGACGTCCTGCCCCCGGGCCAGCGCGCCCTGGTGACCGGCGCCACCGAGGCCGGCGCCTTCGCCGTGACCAACGCCGCCCAGGTCGGGCTGCCGTTCCCGCCCGGCCTGAGGACGGTGTCGGTCGAAGCCTATATCGGTCGCGCCGGCGGTGGTCTGGACCTCGGTTCGGGCCTCGCCGTGTCGGGACGCGCAGGCCTGCGCGTCCCGCGCCAGGGCAGCGTGCGCGGCGTCCTCACCGCCGACATCGCCCCGGATGGCAGGCTCACGATGGAGCGACTGCGGATCGACGACCGGATCGCGCCCGATCGCCTGCAATCGCCGGACGCGCCACGCTTCGAGCGGGAGCGCGACCGCCTCGACCTGCAGAAGCTGCCCGACCTGCCCGAATTGCCCCGCAATGTCCCCGAGCGCTTCGGCACCGAGCCGGGCCCCCGGCAGAGCCCGTTCGGGGGGCTCGGCGATTCCCACGGCCCGGCGATCGACACCCGGCCCGGGGCCGGCCGCATCCCCGGCGCGGACGGGCCCGGCGGGTTCGGTGGGCCGCGCGGCGGCTTCGGCGCGGTCCCGGGAGGTCCCGGCGGGGGATTCGGTGGCCCGGGCGGAGGACCGGGCGGTTTCGGCGGCCCACCCAGCGGCGGCCGGCGCTGAGGCTTGCCGCCCATGCGATCCCACCTCCGCGGCTTTAGTTTCTCTCTAGCCTTCCGCCTCGCGCGCGAGCAGGTCGCGCTTGCGGTCCACGCCCCAGCGGTAGCCTGACAGGGATCCGTCCGAGCGGACCACCCGGTGGCACGGGATCGCCACCGCGAGGTGGTTCGCCCCGCAGGCCTGGGCAACGGCCCGCATGGATGTAGGCGCCCCGATGGCGCGGGCGATGTCCGCGTAGGTAGCGGTCGATCCAACCGGGATCGCCCGCAAGGCCGCCCAGACGCGCTGCTGGAAGGCGGTGCCGCGGATGTCGAGGGGCAGGTCGAGGCCGGTGCCCGGCGCCTCCACGAGCCCGATGACCCGCGCCATCCAGGCCTCGAACGCGGGGTCGCCACCCTCGATCTCGGCCCCCGGGAACCGGTCCTGCAGGTCGCGGACGAGAAGTTCGGGGTCGTCGCCGAGCAGGATCGCGCAGAGGCCGGCCTCCGTGGCGGCGACCAGGATCGCTCCCAGGGTGCAGGCGCCGACGCCGAAGCGCATACGGATGCCGAGCCCGCCCTTGCGGTAGGCGGCAGGCGCCATGCCGAGCCGCTGTGCGGCGCCGGCGTAGAACCGGCTCGCTGTCGCATAGCCGGCATCATAGAGCGCCTCGGTGACGGTTGACGCTCTTGGCAGCGCGGCCGCCAGGGCCCCGGCCCGTCGGGCCTCCGCGTAGGCTTTGGGGGTCACCCCGGTGGCGGCTTTGAACACCCGGTGGAAATGGTACGCGCTCAGGCCGGCAGCGCGGGCGAGCTCGGACAGCGGCGGCACCGTCTCGGCGGATTCGATCAGCCGGCAGGCCCGGGCCACGGCCTCCGCCCGGCGCACGGACGGACCGGGCTCGTCCGGCCGGCAGCGGCGGCACGGCCGGAAGCCGGCTTCTTCCGCCTCCGCGCAGGTGCGGTGGAAGGTGACGTTCTCGGGCCGGGCCGCCCGCGACGGGCAGCTCGGGCGGCAATACACCCCCGTCGTGCGGACCGCGTACACGAAGGTGCCGTCCGCCCGCCCGTCGCGGGCGGCGAGCGCCGCCCGGCGGGCGGCCTCCTCGGGATCGGCTGTCGGGGGAACGCTCATGGCGGGACTATGCGGCGGCGCAGGCGCATTGGGGAGGGGCAGGCGGGGGAGAGG
>NZ_CEEDEA010000020.1:0-78124 GCF_979253755.1 Methylobacterium sp. AC315 | reverse complement strand
CCTCTGCGTGCCGATCACCACGGTTGCCCGAGGTCGTCGGGCGGTTGCTTTGGAGACGCTGGCCGACCCGCGCGAGGGGCGCGGATGACATGTATTCGACAGCCCTAGGCCGGGCGGTCGTTTTTCGCGACACCGCCGAGGTTACTTCCGGTCATACGGTTCGGCAACTGCCCGATCTCACAGCGAGAAATGACCGCTTGTCGGATGCGCCCCGGCCTCCCGCCACTCAGATATCGGTGCCCTGCCCGGCATTGTCCCATTCGAGGTGCGGAACACCAGTCTCAGCGAAAATCACCATCGCCGTAAGCGCGGTGGCGACGAGGCAGGCACAGCATCCAACAACCACAACCATTCGCCATACCCCTCAACCTTCGGTTGAAATATCTCGGAACATGGTTAGCGAATGGTTAAGCTGGAACGGCGACGTGACGGCATCCTGGTTGCCACGCCACCTTCATGCACGGTGTCGCCAGGGGCCAACAGAGATGACCTGGGCAAGCGCCTCCAAGACCTGGGGCGCGATTCTGATGCCCATGCCTGCCTCGATCGCCGTCGTCGGGGGTGAACAAGTCTCAGATTTTCATGCTCTCGAAGCCGATTATAAGGGCAAGCTGAGCAGCCAATCCGACAGCACCGGCAGGACCCCGTTCGCTCCACCGAGCTTACCGTCGAGGTCTTCCAGGTCGATGATCTCCACGTGGGTGGAGATGGGACGGTGCAATTCGCCCCGGCGCCATACGGCTCTCACCGACGCAGTCCAGGCGGGGGCGTAGGGGTAGTGGATCTCGTAGACCCAGGTGCTGGCATCCGCGGGCACGCCGTAGCGGTTGCCGATGAGCTTGGCGGTGACGCAGTTCACGTCGCAGGTCCAGACGCGCTTCTCGCTCTTGGTCGGGTCCATACGGCTAAGTAGGCGGTAAATAACGAGGCGCTCAGCGTCGTCAATTTTGTGCGTCATTGTAAAATAATCCTCCTGCGTCCGTGATGAAGACGCTTGGAAATCCCGTGTTATTTAGGAGGAGGTCACGATGAATATGTACGGCGTTAACTTGGTGCCGGTGTTCGTGGAGCTACGTCGCCTTGGACTGATCGAGAGTGAGCGGCGCTTCGGCCCGTGGATCGGGCGGGGACCAGACTACTACCGCGATCACGGTCGAGCGGATGGCTATGCGCGGGTGGCGCCGCGGACGGCGTTGCGGCTGCGTCGGCAGCTACAAGATCTAGCGCGACGCCTCCCGCCGGGGCTGCGCAGTGAGGTTGAGGCCATCAGCAAGCGGCTTGAGCGCGATGCAACGGTCGCGACCATGCTGGCGCGGTGATCGGATCGATTAAGAAGCAGGGGTTGGAGCGTCACCGCGCCCGCCCAGGTGGGCGAGAACGCGACGCGCGATCCGCACAAGACCATCGAAGGTGATAATTTCGATCCGGTGCAGGTGCGCATTGGTGCGCTTGAGCGCCTCCATCTGTTTCTCGTCCCCATCCCGGCCGATCACGATCCGCGCCGTGACCTTGTAGGCGTCGATCGTGAATTTGCGCAGCAAGAGGTCGCGCGTGCCGTCCACGTCGGCGATGTAGTTCTGGACTTGGGCGATCACCCTGGTGAGGTCCGCCTTCTGATATAACACATCGTGCGCCTTGTCGTAGGCGAATAGTGGATCGCCGCCCAAGGCCGTCTTGATCTCGACGAGTTCCAAGCGGTCGTCTGCCGTGCGCGTGAGTAGAAAGTCCTGCTGCTGACGCACGGTGATCGTCCGGTTCGGCAGGAGGCGAGCGTACTCCGAGCCGAACATCCACGGGTTGGCCGCGAGCAATGACTGGAACGCGCTCTCGGTCGCGTCGGCGGCGACGAGACGCTCAAGGTCGGCCACAGCCGCCTCGTAGACGGCGAGGTTAAGCGCGCTGGCGGCGCGGGTGAGGAAGTCACGGTCCGCTGCCGAGTGCTCCAGCACCGCGCGCAGCACGTTCGGCCGGTCGGTGGTCTGCCGAAGCAGAGCTAGGAGCGCTTCGCCCTGTTCGCCTTCCGGTAGACCGAGGACGTACTCCGGCACGGTCACGCTAGGCGGGATGCTGTCCTCAGGTGTGATGTTTTCGAAGAACGTGCCAACCCGCCCGGTTGTGGGTAGGGAGCGAGCCCCGGCCACGAAGTCAAGCAACGTTTGGACCTCCTCGCCCTGGAGCGTGACCGTGTGCTCCTCGTCCACTTCGCAGACTGTCTTACGCTTCCTCCAAGTCTCTAACTTCAAGCTTTCATGATGAGGTTTACCGTTGTGCCGGTCGCGTGGGACGAGCCGCGTGAAAGTCTTTCGTGATAGTTTGCCGTCCGAGAGAACAATCGTCTGTTGCGAGTGCAGATCGGGCGTCCTGCGCTCGTCGAAGTTCGTGACCGTGACCTTCACGAAATTGCTCCTCACCCCTCCTGAGTGAGCGCCTCCTTAGCCGTCTCGCCGTGGACGGTCGCGTGCTCCAGATCTTCTAGGGTCACCATGGCCATCACCGGGTCAAGCACGGCTCCGTCGTGATGTTCTCGTCTACCACAACGATGCCGATGCGCGGGCGCGGCCGAGTACCCTTCTGGTTGTCGAAGACGAACCCCACGACTACAGCCGCCTGATGTCCGACAAGCTCAACGCCCTTCTCGACCGCCTTAAAGCTCACCAGCGCGATCTCATCCTGGCGATGGCCGAGCACGACGGGATGCCCGCCGGTAGCGTCCTGCATCAGATCGCCGAACTGGAAAACGTGATCGCCGCCGTCGAGGCCGTGGCGGGTGAGGAGCGGGGTAGGGCGCGGGGATAGGCGGGACTACACCTGGGCACCATCCTCACCCAGAGCGATGGCACAGGTGGCCTCGACCATGGGCGCCGACGATGGCCTTCAGGATCAAACCCGAGCGCCACGCCGTTCCCAACGATCACGCGTCGAGGTGGCGCTGGGAGAGCTTCATGACCGCAGCACCAGACGGATCGGTGATCCAGCGCGATGCGCCACGCGCCGATCTCCTGGCCTTCGAGATCAAGGACAGGATCACCAAGCCCGACATCGAATGGATGTCCTCGATCGCCGACGACGCGATGAAGGCCCACGGCACGATCGACATGTTGTTGATCATGTCGAACTACGAGGGCTCGGACCTCGGGGCGAGGTTCGACGGCTACGCCAGCACGGTGATGGCCCGTTCGGTGGCGCACATCCGGAAGTACGTCGTGGTCGGCGCGCCGCTGTTCGCCCGCGCCATGATCACGCTTTCGGGGACGGTCATGCCGGTCGAAACCAAGACGTTCGATCTAGCGGACGAAGCCGCGGCCTGGGCCTATCTCGATGAGGCCGGACCAGCCGCTGACTGACGAGCGGTAATGATATGGCCGACCAGCAGGAGCGGTCGATACCACAGCATCGATCCGGACGTTGCGCTTCTCGTCAAGCCAAGCTTAGGACTGCGCCGTGGTTTAAGGACTGCCACGTCGTAGGTTGGAGGATTGGTTGAGGGAACCCGAACAAGGCAGCGCCGGGGCCGTCTATGTCTCTGCCATGGTGGGCGAGATGATGCGACGCGTTCTCGAAGACGCGCTCGTCGATCTCGCACGGACCAAGGGCGCCTCATATCTCGATATGTTCGCCGAGCGCGAGCTTGGGCGCTATGCCGATCTGTTCCGCGAGCGCACTGGCGACACGCCGGATATCTCGAACATGTTGCGAGTTTGGTTTGCGATGGAAGGTAGCGCAGCTTTGCGAGAGGTCGTTGAACGCGCGAACGAAAAGGCGCGGCACGATTAGCTGCTGCGCACTCACCTCATCGGAATAGCGGGAGGCCAGCGCCGATGAGGCCCAGCCCGGCCAAGAACAGGCCCCCTCTAACCGTCTCCAGCAGAACGCGCCAGTTCGGGGCGAACAGCGACGCCGCGGCGGATTTGACGGCCACGAGGAGATAGATCGGCCTCAGAATGAGCATCGACGGCGCCTTCGCAGCCATCATCGGCGCCGCTCAGCAACGATCGGTGATCTCACGCAACCGAGTGCTACGCGCCATGGCCGGACTTCCAGTCTGGGATCTTTTCGCGCAGCGAGTCCCACACCTTGACCCAAGAGCACGTACCAAACGTCACGTTCTCAATCCACGCGAGTGATCGCACTGGCTGAGCTATGCGGTGCGGGTCCGCTGCCGGGCGGGATGACGAACGCGCGATGATTAATATTGACGCTTGCGATTTGAGTATAAGCATCATCTGATGGCGGGGTCTCTGATGACAAGTCAGTTTACGAGTCAGCCGATGATGTCACGGTCATTGCTCGTCGCCAGCATGATTGCCGCGGGCCTCGCCTGTACGGCGCCTGCATCGGCCTGCGGTGGTTTCGTCGAAGCTCCAGTAAGCTGTGACGACCCAGGCCCTAACGGCTTCGCATCATGGATGCTCGGCCGGGTCGATAAAGCCCTGAAGGCCGATAAAACCCAGGCGCTCGGCGCATTCACCAAGGGCACGGACGGCTTCCGTACAGCAGACAGTTACGTGTTCTGCGTTGGACCCGAAGGCGTTATGAGCGCCCACCCCAGCCCGATCCTACAGGGTCATGACGTGCGCGACCTCCACGACAAGACCGGCAACTACTTCATCAAGACCATGATGCAGGAGGCCAAGCCCGGACAGATCTCGGTGATCCGCTACCTGTTTCCAAAGCCCGGAAGCACCGTCGAGGAGCCTAAGACGACCTACTACACCAAGGCGGGTGATCAGATGTGTGCGGTCGGCGTCTACGACGCTGACGCAGCGGCACCACGAGCAGCAACTCCGGAGGCGCGGGTGGCGAGCCTGCGGGCGAAGCTCGATGGAGAGATCCCAGCTTCGGCGCGGGCGGACTGGATCGCGTTTCTGGAGGCGCTGAACCAAGTCGGCGATACACGAGCCGCTACGATCGCCCGCGTCCGCGATGGGCTGAAGGCCGCAGAAGCCGCTCTGAACCCCACGGACGGAAAAACCACCGCGGGCCAGGAATAGATCCAGGACGGTGGCAGGTCTGGGCTCGGGGATGCCATGATGGGATTATCCATCGTCGTGCCTCTCGCGGAGGCCGCTACCTTCACCTTCGGGTGCGCCGTGTTGCACACCCGTTGGCTCAACCCTGAGCGCGCCAGCATGGTGCTGGCAGGTGTCGCCGCACTTCTGACTGTCGGGGTGCTGCTCGCTCTGACACCCGAGAATGTGCGCATTGATGCCGGTGCTCTTGATCCGGCGGCGGTGTGGCCTCTGGCGGTAGAAGACCTCCAACGCAGGTAGTTGCGCTTCCTCGGATCGAACCTGAGAGTGACTTCAGGATCACAGATCGTCTTGCCGGAGAAGTCGTCACGACGACCGTCGAGAACATGTTGGCGACGGTGATCGCGACGTTCTCCCCCTGCTGAGATGATGCCTACCTGTCTGCGGCCGAGAAGTTAATCGAGATCTTGGAGACGATGGGGAGACGCCATGCGCCGCTTGCTCGCCGACATGATGCGACGCCGGACTCCGGGACGCCATCACGGCACCTGCAATCGTTGTCGTGAATTTCTGGCTCGGCCCCGTCGCCCGCTCGTAGATGGAGCAGCCCGCCCCCACATGCGGATTATGATCACCTTCAAGCCTAACCCTCACAAGCTGCGGGTTACCCCATCCTTGAAGGAGCCGGGCCGGTTCGATTGGTCGGTCCCGCGGGACGATGTGGTCGTGCGTCAATCACCTCAGTCCTTCGGCTCGGAGGGAGCGTCAGAAGCGAACGGCAATGCAGCGCTTCGGGAAGTTACGTCTCGTTGGCTGAGCGGACGATAGGGGCGGACCACTTCGTAGCTGCCCGCACGCGACGGCTACACCCGCTGCGGCTACACCCGCTGCGGCTGCGCGAGCATGATGGCGGCACGCACGGCGGCGCGCCGAAGCTCCGGGCTTGCCCAATGCTGATCGATCAGCGTGTTGGCGAAGGGGTGGTCCACGATGGCAGCGGCGGGATCGATCCGATAGCTCTCGCCGAACGGGACCGTGCCGGAGGTCGGATTGGCCATGTAGGCGTTCACCACGGCAGTCACATCCGCCTCGACGATGTCGAGGGTGGCGAACAGGTCGAGCGTCATGATCCGGTTTGCCATGGCGCCGTCATAGCCGCTTTACGATCGCAGCGCTCTAACGACGGTTAACCGAGTGCGAAAATCCAACCGCGCCCTCGCGAGGCGCATCCCTCGACCTCATCGTATCGACGCGGTGGTCCTGGCCCACTCTGCGGCGATGATCGCCCGCCGTACGTCTGCGTAGGTTGGCGATAGTTCTCCGATCCTCCGGAGAACGGTACGCATCATCTCAGAGCCGCCCGACGCTGCGAGCGCTCGGCCATGTCGTCGGATCGCAGTCCGATGATCCGCCGCACTAGGGGCGCTCGGCGTGCGCTCGATGGCCAGGACCAAAGCGGCGAGCGCACCGACCGCGGCATCAATCTCGGAGATGCCCGGCCGGACCAGTGATGTCCTTTTCAACGGCATGAAATTCTCGGAGCGGCGATGTGATGTCCGAGGATGCATAGGCAGAGTTCGTGCCGGGGCCGCCGAGATGTTGGGCCACCCGCAGAACATATTCAACGTCGGGCGGTAATCCGAGACCTACGCCGCTTCAAGCTGCTGAGCGGGTTCCACGTCCTCGCGCGAGGGGACGTAGGCGCACCAGCCGCACACGCCCTTGTCGGCAGCCTTCGGGGCGTTCCATTGCGAGCATTCCGGGCAGACCTTCAACACGATCTTGGTGCCGTGGACGAACGCTCGACCGCGACCACGGAAGGTGGCAGCGCCCTGGGGAAGCTTTTTCAACATAGGTACTCCCTGCGTACTACCGCAGGTTGATGTCAACGGACGCCCATGGGTTCCAGCCCTGCTCGTTCGGCAGATCTATGAACGGGGACGACCTTTGACGCGAAACCAGCCGCCGTGAACATCGCCGATGGTCGGCGAATGTACCCCTGTCGCTTATGGAAATCGATCGCTCGCGATCTAGGTCATGCGGGCTGATGACCCGCACTTGGCGCGACCAGATGCATTGGTTCCCAGCACTCTTTTGAACCGGGTTGAGAGGCAATGCAGGACAGCGACAAACAGGACAACGAACGCAATGCGTCACGTCCGTATACCGAGACGACCAACCCCCTAATCCTGAAGCTCGATAGCCTCGCCAAGCTGAACGATGCCGACCGGCATGTGTTGGAACGCGTCAGCGCCAGCCCGCAGGCCATCGAGGCCGGGACGGACCTGATCCGCGTCGGCGATAAGCCGGATGGTGTCTACCTGATCCTAGACGGCATCGCCTGCCGTTACACGATGCGGGCGAACGGCGCCCGCCAGATCATGGCCTACCTCATCCCCGGCGACTATTGCGACCTCGACGTGGCGATGCTCGCTCGCATGGATCATTCGATCGGCACGCTGTCGGCGTGCAAGGTGGTGCGCATCGATCTTGCAGTCATCCAGGACCTGCTCCGGCATCATCCCGACATCACCCACGCCCTGCGGCTCGCCACCCTCGTGGACGAAGCAACCCTACGCGAATGGGTCGTGAACCTCGGGCGCCGGAATGCCGAGGAGCGCATCGCGCATTTGATGTGCGAGTTGCTGCTGCGGCTGCGTGCAGTCGGCCGGGCGACCGAGGATGGTTTCGCCCTGCCAGTCACGCAGGCGGATCTGGCCGACACCACCGGGCAGAACACCGTGCAGGTGAACCGCGCTTTGGCGAGCCTGCAAAAGCAGGGGCTGATCGCGTTCTCGGAGAGTCGGGTGGAGATATTGGATCTGGCTCGGCTGGAAGCCCTGGCCGAGTTCAGGCCGGATTACCTCCACCTCGGAGCGAGGGTCGCAGCATGAGCTTGCGCCTCCAACCTGTGCAGGTTGCCACCGGCAGCGATGATCAGGAGAGCCAACTGGTCTTCCACGAGGGCTTCCTGGTGGCGGTGCTCGTCCGGCTCTCGGACATGCACGAGACCGACGCGGGCAAGTGGTATCTGGAGGTGGGCTTCGGGCGGGTCGCCGATCTGAGCCCGCCGCTGTTCGTAGACCTCGATCACGCACGGGGCTGGATTGCCGACAAGCTCGGATTGCTCGCCTCCGGAACCGCGACGTAGACACATGCATATGTTAGGAATTGGTGACCGGGGTCATTGCACTCTTGCTCGTAAGACGAGACTGCGATGACCGATTTACCCCATCCGTCTGATGCCAATCCGATCCTGCGAAAGGTGGAGAGCATCGCGCTCTTCAAACTGTCTGAGGAGGAGCGGGCGGCACTCATCGCCTTGCCGATGCAGGAGGCGCAGTTCGACGCTTACCAGGACATCGTTCGCGAGGGGGATCGCCCGTCCCGCTGCTTTGCGGTGCTGGATGGCTTCGTTTCCACGTACAAGACCACTCTCTCGGGCAAGCGGCAGATCGCGGCCTACCACGTCCCCGGCGATGTACCCGACATCCAGAGCCTGCACTTGAAGGTGCTCGACAACAGCATCTCTGCTGTTGGTCCGTGCAGGCTCGGCTTCGTCCAACACGACTCCTTGCGGGCGCTGTTTCAGGCCCATCCTCGCATCGGCGCCGCGTTCTGGCGGATCTCACTGATCGATGCCGCGCTCGTTCGCGAATGGATGCTCAACACCGGCAGGCGCGAAGCCTATGCCCGCATGGCGCATTTGTTCGTCGAGTTAGTTATGCGCTTGGACGTAGTCGGGCTGGCTCCGGACCGAAGCTGCCCGTTGCCGATGACGCAGCCCGAACTCGCTGATGCCCTCGGGATCACGCCAGTCCACGTCAACCGAACCCTTGGCGATCTAAGGGACGCTGGGCTGGTCACCGTGCGCAACAGGCGCCTGACGGTCCTTAACTGGGATGGTCTGGTAGCCGCCGGGGAGTTCGATCCGACCTACCTGCACCTAGGTAGCCAGGACGAAGAGTAAATCTCTCGCGACTGACTCGGCCCCGTCGCCCGATCTGATCACGGGCTGACGGGGGAGGTCGTCTATCTCGCCAGCGTTCTCTTAGAATGAAAGCGGAAGTCACAGGTCCCAGCCCGATCGGACGGGCGGACGGGCGGACGGGCGGACGGGCGGACGTTGTCGGCCGTCTGCACGAAGGAGCAAGGCAGCCGCAATTATCTCAATAAATGTGAGGATTAAACAGATCGCCAGACCGTTTACGCCGTCGTATCAAGATTATGATGCCATCGTTCCTTGAGGTGCGGCAGGTTGGAATGTCATATTGGGCATTCGACGCGTCAAATCCGTACTATAGATTTGGGTGTGGCCCGATAGGTACATTATTTTTAGGAACCGCATGATATCTTAGTCCCCGTCAACAGACAGGCTAGGGATAATCAAGCTATGAAGAGGCTACCGGCCTTGTTGGCCGCCTTCACCGCCCTCACCACAGTCGCTTCGGCCGCTGATCTACCTCGCCGCGCCCCACCGCAAGTGTTCACCCCCGTGCCGGTGTTCACCTGGACCGGCGCGTACTTCGGTATCAACGCGGGCTACGCCTACACCGAGTCGGACACGATCCGGACTGTGGGTATCGGCACCTTACAGAACAACGTGAACAACCTGCTCCGCAGCCCGGCTGTCCGCCTGTCGCAGGATGGCTTCTCTGCCGGTGGTCAGGTCGGCTACAACTATCAGTTCACGCCGGGCTCCGGTATCGTCGTCGGCGTCGAGGCCGATGCGCAGTACATGGACTTGCAGCGCACGGGCGTGCAGTCGATCTTCCGCCCGGCCTTCAACCCCAACGTCCTGACCAACACCTATCGGACCGACCTCAGCTTCCTTGGCACCGTCCGCGGTCGCGTCGGCTACGCCTTCGATCGGGTGTTCGTGTACGGCACTGGCGGCTTCGCTTACGGCGACGTGAGCCAGCGAGTCGGCTTCCAGACTGCGGCGCCGCTGACCTACTTCGGCAGCCGCTCGCGGATGGACACCGGCTACGCCTACGGTGGCGGCATTGAGTACGCCCTGCCGACCGACTCGTTCCTGAACTTCTTCCGGTCGAACGCCGTGACGCTCAAGGCCGAGTACATCCGCTACGACCTCGGCAGCCGCAATCTGCTCGTCGGTTCGGTCGGTGGTCCTGGTGTCGGCTACATCTCCCGGTTCCGGACAGAGGGCGGCATCGCCCGCGCGGGCCTGAACTTCAAGTTCGGCTCGTACTGAGGCGGGGACAAGCTACGCCTCGGCGTCCGCGCCGAGGTGATCGCAGCAGGGCGGCGAGGGACTGGCCCTCTTCGCGGGACGACTTTTTGAGGCTCGCTATGCGCCTCGGCCTCGTTGAAGGTCCGGGACTGGTGCAGTAGCTCGGTGCCATGCTTCAGACCCTTCCCGGCTGGATCTTGTTCGCCTCCATCTTGGTCTCAGGGATGACCGCAAGTTCAGCGGCAGCCGTGATGCTCGACCATGCTCTGGGCGAAGGGGCGATCGAACGCCGCGACTTCCTGACGTTCCTGCTGTTTGGGACGCTGATGGCGATGGGTGCGCTGATGCTGCTGTGGGTCGAGACACGGTGACAGGTTGGCCCCGGCTGCAAGCTCACCGTAGCTCCCCATCATGCCCTCCAAGATCCGAGCCCCGCTTCGCGGCCTTCAGCTAGAAGCCCTCGGCGCCTGCGCCCTGTACCCGCAGGGCATGCGGCACGGGGCGCACCCGAGCGTCATGCCGGTGCTGCGAGATCTGGGATTGGTCGAGGAGCGCCAGATGCGCGGGCAGGCTGGGCGGAAGCTGTGGTTCCTGATGCAGACCGGACACGAGATGCTGGCCGAGATCGGGATGGGCGAGCCCCAGGATTGAACGAGCAGGCAAAATAGGCGCGCCACACCGCGGCAGCGCGCCTGAGTAGGTTCCGGTCTCGGGAAGGAACGTCGGCGGAATATGGTTGTATGCGCGCCTAGACAAGCTGCAACGATCAATAAACGGAAGGTGTGCCCGTGTCATATGATTGTAATCTGGGTTAGAAAGTCCGTTCGCGCTCCCGAGTGCAGCGTGGGCCTCCCGCCTTCTTCCGTGCGGTGCCAACGAACTCGGGGTCTAACGCAGGCGAGCCGGGGTTATGGTCATCGGCTGAGGGGGCAACATGGCTAAGATCGAGGAACTCGCTGGGACGTTGCAGGGGCTGGCTGGACCGGGGATCAAGCGGAAGGAACTGGTCTCCGCGGTGCGCGAGAAGCACCCCAAGGCGTCCAAGAAGGACATCGTGCGGGCCGCCTTCTACGCCCTCACGAGCGCCGTGGACGGCGATCTGGAACGCGCGCAGCGGCTCCACGACTTCGCGCTCACTGAGCGGGCCTCCGAGGACGGGGAGACCCCACTTCCGGTTACGCGTCGGAAGAAGGATCGGCGTGGAGATGCCCATCGGAACCGACAGAAGGCTCACCAAGCGGCCTGAACAGGCCGAAGGGGCGGGTCCGATCGTCGCGGCGCGACGCGTGCCGCGCCGCTTCACTGGCTTGCCGTGAACGGACCATGCCCGAGCGCTTATGCCTCGCTCCTGTTGTAGCTCAGCGGCTTGGGAGCGGAAGGCTGGAGCGGGTGACGCCTTAGCGGGGGGCAGTCGCCGCTCTTGTCGTTCCCCTCCCGCCTGGGGGCTGAGAACTCCTCCAGGTGGTTCGCGGCGTCGGCATACAACTCGAAGCGCCGAAGCAGAACGGCCCGCTTGGCTTCCTTCTTCGTGTCGTTCAGCTTCTCTTTTGCCCTGTCGGCCTTATCTCGAAATTTCTTAGCCAGCTTATCAAATTTTTCGTCGATTTTACCCGTGACCTCGTTGGCCTCCTGCTTCAGGATTTCTGAGAAATCCTCTTTCTCGGGTTTATTATCTGGCTGCTTCATGCTCTTTTTCCTCATTCACAACTGCTCGTGATGAGGGGCGTATACCGAAGCTTGGATACCGTGTCGCCTGCCGTACAATTTGGGCCGTCCTGACACGGCCAAGGTCATCTCATCGTCGTGGCACGGGCATAGAGGACGCCCCCTCTTAACTGTGCAACCAGATGGGGACCCGTGGTCGATTGGTCTGACTACCTCGAGGAGAACCGCCCGGTGACCGCCGATCAAAGCTGGATGCGGATGTACATCGCCGCGGGGCTGATCGGCATGGGGACACTCGGCGTGATCGGCGGGATGCTCCACATCCTTCCGGCCTGATGATCAGCGTGACGCAATCTGGAAGGCACCACTTCCCAGTCCGTATCCGGGGTCGGCAGAGCCAACGCGTTCCAGTCGGATCGAGCGTGTCAGGCCGCCAGCCGGTCCGGTCTCGCCCAGGTGGCCAACCGCGAATTACGGTAGCGCTGATCGGCCGTCACCTCACAGCCAACCCAGGGCGGCAGCACGACGAATTGGTCCTCGTGCTCCATCTCAATCTCAGCCAGGATCAGCCCGTCGTGGGCACCGCCGAACACGTCCAGGTCCCAGACCGCACCAGCGTGCTCGATCCGGTAACGGGTCTTCTCGATGCGGGCGTGCATCGGCACGTCGGCGAGCAGCGCCTCGCCCATCGACAACGGCACCTCGGTCTCGATCTCTTCCCGGCTGGCACCGCTTTTCGGCCCCTTCCACGTCAGGAACGCTCGGTCGCCCGCGCGGCGGACCCGGAGGGTGTTGTTGGCGTCGGTGTAGAGGTAGCCCTGGACGAGGAGCGTGCCGGATTGGCAGAGGGGCAGAACGGCAGGCGTGCAGAGAAACTTGCGCTCGATTTCGAGTGGCATGCGGTGCAGGGGCTCGTGCCGTTGCGGTCGCGTCCTTTAACTCATGTAAAGGTAGACTCGAAACAGGGCAGATGGCTCCCCCCATGGCGTCCTGTGCATGGCTTGGGGAATTGCCGATTGTGCTCGTCGGCAAGTTGCCCGCTCCGCCATCCTGAACGAGAGGGGCTGCCGGTTTAGCCGACCGTCACTTGGGTTGGCTTACGTCCGTGCTGGATTAAACCGCGCAGGGTCCGGAACGGCAGCAGCACCAGCTTGGCCACGCCATGGGCGGCCATGACGACGACGACGGCCAAAAGGGCCAGCAGAGTGTTCCTCATGCGGGGTACTCCTGGCGGCGTGATACTCGGCGGACCGCCCCCGCCATTGTCTTCAGGAGGCGCGCCGATCGCGGCGGGACTGTGATGCGGATACCTGTGTCCCAGGCGCATTCCTCAGTGACGCGCGAGCCTGAGGCTCGTACGCCGGATTGATGTCGCATTCGCCGAAGCGCCATGCCTATCTCGTAGCCGTGTCGCAGGAGTGCGAAGCGGTCTGTGTGTATGCGATGTTGGCTGGGACATCGGAAGAGGCGTTGGAAGCTGTGGCTTTAGTCGCTCCGCCCGCATCGAAGCCGGAGGTCGTCGGAAGCCTGTCGCGCGCCTTGGTGAAGCGCATTCGGCTCAAGCCGGGGGAGCTACGATTGGTGTGACAGAGTCCGACCTGCTCACGCCGACGAAGCGGCGAAGCTGCTGCGGATCAGCCGCCGAACCTTCGACGGCCACGTTGCCCGCGGCGACATCGCCTACATCGCGGTCGGGTTAGCCTTGCAGCGCGTCCGCAAGCGGTTCGGCCCCGAGGACATCGCTCGGTTTCGGGAAAAGCAGCGACGGGTGGAATGCCCGCCGGAGCCGCCGCAAAGCCGCAGACGTGCTCCGGCGACGCCAACGGAGGCCGCCGAATTCAAGGCCCTGTCGGAGGAACGGCGGGACGCAAGACGGGCGGCTCAGACAAGCCTGCGGCAGACGCCGCGAACCTCTTCTCTATTGCGGAGGTGGCCGGATAACCACGATTGCGGGCGGGCTGACGATCCACTTCGGCGCCGTCGTCTGGCGCGATGGGTCTGGTTGCGGGAGCGAGTCGTGCGCCGCGTAGACTAAGTCGGGGCCAAAGCGAACGAGCATGATCAGGACGACAAGGGCTGTACGCATGGTGGGGAAACGACCGGGATCGTCGAGCGCTCCCACTGGCCCGCTTCAGCCGCCCTTCGCCTTGAAACCCCGGCCCAGCATGCCCCAGATTTGACCTAGCGGCATCGACCGCGCTCGAACGCCACCCAGTGCTACTCGACCCCGAGGCGACGATCGCTGCCCCGCCACCCATGATTTCAGGGCGGCCGGGGCTCGATGCCGTTCCTCACGGCGATGGGCTATGTACGCGACGCAGCCGGGATGCAGGATGCCGATGCGTCGTTAGCCGGACCTCAACGGCGCCATCCAGTAGGGTCTCGACGATCTGCTGCACGCGGTCGTCGCCGCCGATCCAAGTCGCGCCGACAACAGGACGGCGATCATCTGGACCGCCTGGGCAGATCTACTGCCCGGCGCAAAGGGAAGGGCACGGGCATGATGGTGGTCATGGAAACGGCGGGGCTCGCACCCCGCCGCCGATCCATCAAATCATCTCCGGCGATGGCTCAAGCCACCCGCCGGTCAGCAGCGCTAGAGGCCGAGTATCTGGCTGGCCGAGCCAATGAACGTCATCACGAGGCCGCAGGCGAACGCCCCAATCATCGCGTAAGAGAAGCCCTTTAGGATCATGGTGGGCAGTCCTTCCGATCGGTGTCAGGGTTCAGTGGCGGGACCGTTCAAATCCGTTTGGTGCGAGGTGGAAGCCGAACGGTCGCACGCCGGTCGAGCGCTCATGCTGCACCGCAACCGTTAACTGAGCAAGTGCAGCAATGATCCCTCGCGAAATCGCTGCCAAGCTCGCCAAGATCATTCCGCGCCTCGCGACCGAGCACGAGGGCGAGGTGGTCAACGCGGTCGGCGCGATCAGCCGGATCCTAGTCGGCGCTGGTCTCGACTGGCACGTGCTTGCTAAGGTGATCGAGGAGGCAGGCAGCCCTCAGGCCGCGCCGTTCGACTTGTCCGAGGCCGCGGACTTCGATCCGGGTCAGGCCGCCTCACAACGCCGCCAGAAGCCGAAGTCCGACCCTGATGCGCCTGACGCGGCGTCCCGCCGTGGGGGGCTACCGATCTGGGGCACGAAGAAGATCGAGCCCTGGTGGGTTATCGCTGGGTACTGCCTCCAAATGGACTGGACCCTCCCGAAGGCGTTCGGGGGCAAGTCCCTCGCAAGGGCCGACAAGGACCGGCTCCGCGCCGTTCAGAGGCTCGGCACCGTCACCAACGCCGACGCCGACTGGATCGAGAGCATCGTCGCTCGATGCCATGCCGCCCGCGATGCGTGGCGCGCCCGAGATCGGAAGGCCGCAGCATGACGCCTCGCGAGATCGCCGCGTACAACGCCGGAGTCGAGGCGGTCCGGCAGATGGCGCTAACCACTGCTGTCACCATAAAGGTCCGGGACGATGCCAGCCGGGTCCGGCATCAAGCCGCTGTCGCGGCTCTTCAGGCGCCCGCCGAAGGCGCTAAGGATCTGATGCTGGGCATCGGTTCGGATGAGCCGCCTATGGGCGTTGTGCAGCCGTAAGAGCCAACATACCCCGCATGGGTGGATACACAGAGTGTTTCGTGGTCTGGTAGGGTGTCGTTGTCCCCTGCTTTGCCAGGAGGGCTGTTCAGGATATAATACCAGTGATAAAATCTTGAAATATTTGCTCAAAAATGTGTATTCAAGAAAGAAAGTTTTGAAGGGCGGACAGACCTAAAAGCTTGACCGGAAGTGGGTCGTGCCGGTGAGAAGCCCAGGACCTACCTGCCGTTCTACCTGCTGAGAGAGACACTTGCTCTTTCAGGAGAAGCCCCCTCGGAGATCACGATGCCTCTGCCGCTTCAGTCAGCCCTCGCCGCCTCAGGTTACGTCGGAACGTGGGAGACGGACCTCGATACTCAGACTGTTGAGTTTACAGGTGCCTTACCCCGTCTGCTGGCCCTTAACGAGGAACATGCCTCAGTTGGTGCTCCTGTCTCAGCCCTCCTGGAAGGAGTGCATCCTGAGGATCGAGAGCACGTCGCTCACCTCGTGCACGAAGCGCACAGCACTGCGGGCCGCTTCGAAGCCGAGTTCCGGACGATCGATAAGGAAGGAGCGACACATTGGATCGTTGCGCGTGGGCGGGTCGAAGCAGGCCGGGGGGGGCGTGGACCTCGATGCATCGGCCTTGCCGCAGACATCACTGACAGCCGCCAAGCCGACCCGAACTCAGCGGATCAGGCAGTGCAGGCCATTGAGCGGATCGCAGATGCCTTGATCGCGGTACGGCCTTTAGCGGACGGCCTGGACTCGCCGACTTTGAAGACGCTGATCGACGCCACGCTCTTCGAACTTGGGCGTCTTCTCGCCGAACGGGTCGGCGGCACTGCTCCCCAAAACACTCACTGAGTATTATGGGTTAGGAAATCTGCTGCCGCCGGGCTGCGACAGAGCGGACGAAGTCCAAGCAGGCTTGCCGATCGTCAGCGTCGGCGATTGACTCGAACGAACGAACGAGTTCCGCCACCTGCTGCGCCCAGTGCGATCCCGAATCTCTGCCGTAGTACAGTGTGGATACCGTTGTTCCGAGCGATGTGGCGATCTGATCAAGGATGCGCTGCGCATCTGATTTCTTGTCAACCATCGACCGCGGTTCTCCATGGTGGAGAGGTCAGTTTTCGTGATATTATAATCCACAAAACGGCAGTCACTAAATCTGAAAACTGAATTGGAATGTGATATTGCGCCGAGCCATCGCAGCGAACGCCGTCGACGAGCATCCAGCGGTAAGGCGCAATATTAGTTCAACCCTACACCAAGCGATTAGATCCCGAGAACGAGGATAAAATTTTATATATGATTTCCATGTGAGGCAGAGATCGACCGTTGCCCCGTAATGCCGAAATCTCGGATGGGCGTAATTTTCGAGACCTCATGCCATTCGGCGGTCACCTCGCGAGCCCGGCGCACTTTGGCCATGGCCTTCTGGGTCTGCATCCTGTGGCAATACCGGCCGTCGCGGCTACTCCTGGGGACGCCGCGTCCAGTCGCGAGTTGCTGACCGAGAATTGGATGAGCAAGCAGCGAGCGTTCTAGCTGCCCATCGCCTTGAAGGCCCAGATCGGCACGCCCCATTCCTGCCCCTGCCGGTTCCGGTAGCTCGAAGTCCGCTCGTACAGAACTCGGGTTGCCTCGACGCCGATCGCCTTGTCGCTGGCGGTCATCAACGCCCCGCAGTAATCCACCCGGAGCGTGCCGTGCTCGGGATGCACCCCAAATAGCTGCTCCGCCGTCCAGCCGAGCCGGTACGCTTCGTCGCCGAACCGGGCGATGAAGTCCAAGCAGCTTTCCCGCATCGGCGCCCAGCGGCTCGGCGGCATGTACCGGCAGGGCGAGGCGTGCGGGGAGATGTTCTCGATGGCGCCGTGCCAGATCGCGACGGCGTTCGGGAGCAGGGTGTAGGCGGGACCGACTGACATCCGGCCGAGCTACGGCAGGGCGCGGCTCTCGACCATAAGGCCAGAAGCGGGGTTGCCCTGCATGGGGTGGGCTGGGTCAGGCGCAGCCTTTGTAGCCTCCCCGCTCGGCCTCCTGCCGAGCCGTGCTCAGGACACGACGACGGCCCTGGCTGTCCTCAATCTCTGACCAGAGACGCACAAGGGCGAGAAGGTCGTCTGCTTCGTCGGCGGGCCGCTCGTTCAGGAACTCGGCCACTGACACATTGAGTGCGCAAGCGATCCGTTCCAGCGCGGAAGCGTGGCCGGTGAGGCTGGGATCAAGCGTGTCCATGGCCCACAACGCTCGAATCGAGGCTTCAGGCTGCATAATGTATTCAAAATTCCGTGAGGTCGGTCTGCTCGACCCTTGTCACTGAATTCATCTTCCGTTGGGCCGCTTCGTCCCCACCCTGGTGGACAGATCCGGGTTCGTAGATGGGCGGTAACAACCAATCATGGTTGTCGCGCATTTAATACAACTCTTGAGCGAGCTTATTAACTATCTATTAACCATCATTTCCCATCATAAGTCAGGTTTAGAGGTAGAGTGATGGCTGGCAATAGTTCGGTTCCTGAAGTGATGGCGGCTGATAAAATAGTGGTGTTGGATCGCGCGATATTGGAGGCGATGAGCCTAAGAGAAACCATCTTCGAGATTGATGAAGCTGAATTGACGTTGATGATTGATATTTTGCTTTTCCGCCTTGGGCAGGCCGCGGCTGACTGCGTTCGGCCGCCCACTTCGAAAACGTCTATGCGCAAGGCGGCGTGACCTGCACTGGCTTGGCACCGTGTCGGAACAAGCCACGCAGTGCCTGGAACGGCAGTAGCACCAGCTTGGCCACGCCGTGAGCGGCCATGACGACAATGACGGCCAACAGGGACAACATGGTGCTTAGCAGCCTCAGGCGCGCCGGTTGGGTTGCCCCGGTTTCTTTGCACGAACGAAGTCCAGACACGCCCGGCGGATTGTCGGATCCGTGATCTGGGCGAACGCCTCCAGCAATTCGGCTGCCTCTTGTGCGGCGAGCGCCGCCGATCCAGTCGAGCACGAGGTGCCTGGATCGAAGAAATCAGTAGGCGCCATACCGAGGGCGTCTGCTATCCGTCGCAGAGTGGCGTGCGCCCGATTGTCGGTCATCTGCCTTCCATGGCTTAGCAGATCTCCGATGTGAAGCGTCGCAACTTCGAACTGGTAGATCATCACGAGAAGTTGTAATTTCGCTAGTCTGAGTTTTGGTGATATAAGTATAATATACCTATTGGTGACAGCCCCAAGTAGGGCAGTTTCATCGATGTTGATTTTTCGGCTCTTCGATCCGCGGCGAGTTCAAATCGTTTATGTCGGCAAATCACTTAGCGCTCCAGGCCGCCGGTATCGTCGGCACCTGGGAGACGAACGTCCCAGCGGCCCTGTCCATCCTCGACGAGGGCGCTGCCGCGCTGCTCGCCGGAGATGTGCGGCTCGCGGGCCGACCCATCCCCCTGGAGACCGCCCTCAGCCGCACGCACCCCGATGATCGCGGTTGGGTGTTCGAGCGAATTCGACAGGCGCGTCAGGCTGGCGGACCGATCTCGGTCGAATACCGCATTTTGACCGGAACCGGTGATGTCCGCTGGATCCTCAATCGTGGTTGCCTCAGGCCCGACGAGACGGGGGCGATGCACGGCTGGGGCACCTACATCGATACCACGGACAGCCACCTCGACCCGTTCCTGCCCGCTGACATGGTCGAGCCACCGGAGGACGATCCGCTGATCGTCGCGGCCGACCACTACCTCCAGGCCCACGCGGCGATTATCTCGACCGGTCACCCGAGGCTGCGACAACTCTCGGACCTGACGCTTAGGGAGATTGGCTTGGCGCTCGCGCGGCGTATGAGCAACTGATCCACACCGTCTGAACTTCACAGTGCTAGATTGCCCACAGCATGGGTTGGGGTAGCGCCACCGCTTAGTTCGACGTGAAAATAAAAGCCGTCGCTGCGGTTCGCGCCTACTCGCCCGCCTCTAGGGCGAGGATTAAAAGGCGGCGCCGCATCTCCGGGTCGCGAATACGGCGGTAGGCGTTCAGCATCGCCGCGCAATCCCCGTCGAGGTGGGCATCCGTGGCCGTGACGCCCGCGTCTGGCGCTCTTGGTGGGCCTTCCAGCGTCGGCACTTCGTACAGCACCCCTGGGGACACTCCCAGAGCTTCGGCTATGCGCCCAACGATCAGCCGTGTTCCCGAAGCGACCAGTGGCGGCGAGCCACGAGCGTCAACGTCTTCCGACGCCTCGTCCTCCAGGCGTGCGAACGGGGGCGGTATCCTCTGTCCCATCGGTTCTTCCGCGTGGGCGCATAAAGCGCCTCTTGGGTGCATTCATTATCCAACCTCGGGATGGCTGGGTAGTGGGTACACGCTACGGTTGCCGATACGGTGCTGTTTCTCTAGGCTGGGATGCAGGTCAAGACCTATTCGTGACCAGGATCGATCCTTGAAGCAACCGTGGGCGTCGTGGTGCCGAAGTTCAAGCTCATTGACGGTCAAACCTGCCCAACGGCCTTTCAGCGCGCACTCGATACCATCGAGGTCGCTGGATCCTGGGACTGGGACATTCCTTCCGACTTGGTGCGTGCTGACACGTTCGTGGCATTGCTGTTCAACGTTGACCCTGGGGAAGCCAGCGTGGGACTTCCTTTGTCGGCATACATCGACGGCATC
This sequence comes from Methylobacterium sp. AC315, assembly GCF_979253755.1. Taxonomy (NCBI): domain Bacteria; kingdom Pseudomonadati; phylum Pseudomonadota; class Alphaproteobacteria; order Hyphomicrobiales; family Methylobacteriaceae; genus Methylobacterium; species Methylobacterium sp. AC315. The sequence goes on along the minus strand of NZ_CEEDEA010000020.1, from coordinate 58,061 downwards.
CATCGAGACGATCGTGAACACGTCCACGCCCTGATCCGTCGCTGCATCGACGAAGACAGCCCCTTCGTTGCAGAGTACCGAGTGCTCTCGGCCGATGGTGTCATGCGGTGGGTGCTCGACCGCGGCTACATTATCCGCGACCCGGTAGGACGCCCTGTACGCGGGCGCGGCATCATCGTTGACATCACGCGATCGCGGACGGGCAGGCTGACCTCCACGGCAGATGTGCCCGACCTCTTCATGCCGTCCCTGGAGCGTGCCGCGGACATAGTCATGGTCGCGCAGCAAATGATCATCGAGTTGCAGGACCCAACGCTGAAGGCCCAGGTAGATGCGCTCCTGCTGACGCTGGGACGTAGGCTGGCCCAGCAGGAGGTTCAGGAGCGGCGGCAATCCATGAACTGAGCGCACGCTGCGTATCGGCGGCGGTGCCAATATCCCGGCAGATGTGCACATGTACCCCGGTGCTCTCGCTCGCTGGGGTCTTGATTTCGTCGAGCAAATCCTGTTGTGCCTGCGATCCTCGGTATGCTCGCTTGAGCGACGAGACGTAAGCAGGGATTAAAGTGGCGGACGAAAACGTTGGGCGTGGCCCAAACTATGCCGAACTCGCTGGTGAACTTGTTGCCGCGTATGTCTCGAACAACCCAGTTCCCTCATCTGAGCTTCCGAAGCTGATCCAGACTGTGCACAGTGCGGTGATCGGGTTGGTCTCCGGTGCTGGGTCCAGCGCAACCACCAAGGCCGACGACGCCGAGAAGCCGACCGCGGCTCAGATCCGCAAGTCAGTCCGGGACGACGGCATCGTCAGCTTCATCGACGGTAAAAGCTACAAGACACTCAAGCGCCACCTGAGCAGCCACGGGCTCGACCCGCGCAGCTATCGCGACCGCTACGGCCTGCCCGCTGACTACCCGATGGTGGCCCCGAGCTACGCCGCGCAGCGCTCCGCTCTCGCCAGGGCCGTCGGCCTCGGCCGCCCAGGCGCTATGGCTGAAGCCGCTTCGAAGGGCCGCCACAAGGCCGCCAGATCCTGAAGCCGCGGGGACGGCTCGGCCCCGTCGCCCGATCTGATCACGGGCTGACGGGGGAGGTCGTCTATCTCACCTGCGTCCCGATAAGGTGCCGGGATCTGGTTAGCGCACCGTGACCCGCGCTGGCTCGGCACTGTGTCGGAATAGGCCCCGTAGGAGCCGGAAGGGCAGCCGCAGCAACCGGTAGACGGCGTGGGCGGTCATGACGGCGATAACGGCCAACAGGGCCAGCAGAGTGTTCCTCATGCGGGGTACTCCTGGCGGCGTGATACTCGGCGGACCGCCCCCGCCATTGTCTTCAGGAGGCGCGCCGATCGCGGCGGGACTGTGATGCGGATACCTGTGTCCCAGGCGCATTCCTCAGTGACGCGCGAGCCTGAGGCTCGTACGCCGGATTGATGTCGCATTCGCCGAAGCGCCATGCCTATCTCGTAGCCGTGTCGCAGGAGTGCGAAGCGGTCTGTGTGTATGCGATGTTGGCTGGGACATCGGAAGAGGCGTTGGAAGCTGTGGCTTTAGTCGCTCCGCCCGCATCGAAGCCGGAGGTCGTCGGAAGCCTGTCGCGCGCCTTGGTGAAGCGCATCCGGCTCAAGCCGGGGGAGCTACGATTGGTGTGACAGAGTCCGACCTGCTCACCGCCGATGAAGCGGCAAAGCTGCTGCGGGCCGGTCAGTGATGAAGGGGCTGGGTCTGACGTTGGTGCGCATCAAACTGTTGAGGGCCGCTGTGGCCCTCGTAGTCGCAAGCATCATCGCCGTGGCCCGAGGGATCGGGCGTCTGCCGTTAACAAGTCGGGGGCCGTGAGACGGATCAAGCTCGTCCCGGCAGCGCTGACGGGCTCACGCTCACCGATCAGTGATCAGGTCGGAGAGCCTACGATCCGAAACCTTTCCGCAGATGGCTCCGTATGAGCCATCATTGCCCCCAGCGACGGGGGAACGGAAGGAACTATGATGTTCAACACCAGCACAGGCCGCCGCGCGGCCCGGACGTTCGCCCTGACCCTCGCCCTCGGCCTGGGTGCGACCGGTGCAGCCTACGCCAAGAACCCGATGGTCGGCGGTGCGCCGATGTACGCCAGCAAGACCATCGTCGAGAACGCGGTCAACTCCAAGGACCACACCACGCTGGTCGCTGCCGTTAAAGCTGCGGGTCTCGTCGAGACGCTGAGCGGTCCCGGCCCGTTCACGGTGTTCGCACCCACGAACGCTGCCTTCGCTAAGCTACCGGCGGGCACCGTCGAGAACCTCGTCCAGCCGCAGAACAAGGCGACGCTGACCAAGATCCTGACCTACCACGTGGTTTCGGGCGTCTACACCGCCAAGGATCTGATGGCGCTGGCCAAGAAGGGCAGTGGACAGAACCAACTCACCACGGTCGAGGGCGAGCCGCTCGCCGTGGCTGTGCAGGGCAAGAAGGTCCTGATCACCGACGTGAAGGGCGGCACCGCCGTGGTGACCATCCCGAACGTGATGCAGTCGAACGGCGTGATCCACGTCGTCAACGCCGTGCTGATGCCCTGATCGCGACGGCGGCGCGGCATTTATCGCGCCGCCCTCTTTGCTACTCAGGTCGCTTCCCGCAGGCTGTCACTCGGAGCGCCCAGGCAGCGCTCTCAACAGCGCCGCGTGTAAATTCCAGCGTGGCTCCACCGGGGGGATCGCGTCGAGTAAGGGTGCCAACCACCGCTCCCAGACCCGTATCCGGTCGGCCATTCGCGCATCGACTGTAGCTTGACGCGCCACCTCTGCGCGGTCCCAAACGTCGAGGCTGCCGAGCACGTATTCGGCGGCGCGTAGGTCAGGATCGACGCTGGCTTCTAAACTGAGGCCGCTTCCGTCTTCGATCACCGGACCTCCTCCATCGGGTATGCAGAGATCCCCGGTCTCCCATCAAATTTGATCGCCCCTGAGATCTGCCATCCGGATCCGGCCCACGATCAGGGCGGAGCCCCTGGTCGCGTAGGGATAAGCCGATCGCTCGGAGAAGAGGCCGTCAGAGGACGACACGATCCAGCGGTAGCAGCCCCGGTACACAGGGCAGGGCATCACCGCGAGCCTGTAGGAGTGGGACAAGGCGTCAGCCTCGTAATCGGGCGGAACGACAGAGGGTCAGAGGGCTCCACCGGAGCCCTCCCGATGCTGGCAGTGAGCCTCTCACATGCGATGCATCATCCGCTTGCGCATCATGCGGCGGTGCATCATCCGCTTATGCATCATGCGCTTCTTCATCATCATGTGGTCGCCGTGCATCATACGGACCTGCGTGACATCCGACTGGCCGGTCTGAAGACCGCTTACCGGAACTGGAGCCGCCGACACGGTGCCGACACTGAGGGTGAAGCTGCCGAGCAGGGTTGCAGCAGCGAGAGCGAAGGTCGTCTTCCTCATCATGATCTCCTGAGTTCGGCGGGTACGTCGGCTCAGAGCCAGGAAGGCTGGGGAACCGCACGTCCCGGCACGACGCCGAAGCATGGCGTCAGAAGTCCTCTACGATCGTGATCGCGCCAGAGTTTCACCGCTCGAACCGGTAAAGCGATGAATTTCTATCGTATGATCAGATACGATTGGGTCTGCGTCGGGGGCTTCATGATGAGAGGCGCTCAAGCTTACCCACAAGCCTGATCACGTAAGAGTATTAAATTCGATGACAGCCGAAACCGTTGAGCGGCTACATTCGTATGACCGTGAATGTGACCAATCATAGAGGTTGATGGTGAAGCAAAATTTGAAGCAATCGATGACCCGTATTTCCGTGCCGATCCTCGCGATCGCCATCTCAGCGGGCCTTCTCTGTCCGGCTGATGCCGCTGTAAGGAAAGTGAAGATACCGAACCAGTACGACGGCTCGTGGACGATTATTGCCGCGACGGCCCAGGGGCCATGCTCAGCCAGCACGAGCTATCAGGTACAGATCAGGGACAGCGACGCGTCGATCCCCGGCGACGAGATCGACATCGCTGGCGGTGTATCTGCCGGAGGCACGGTGAAGGCCACGATCACCAAGGGGGCGAACAAGGTGCCGATTGCTGGGAGCCTCAGCACGAGGGGCAGCGGCAGCGGTAGCGGTACGTGGCGCACGTCTGGTGGGCTGATCGAGTGTAGCGGCAGTTGGAGCGCCAAGCGGGCTGGATAGAGCCGATCACGCCAGGAGGCTCTCGATTAGCTCCTGATGCATGCGGCTGAGGACGATGGTCCGTTCGATCTCGCTCAGGACGTGCTCGGCATAGGTACGCGCAGGCGAGCCTTGGGCGAGACCTGACAGGATGCGCATCTGCTGCTCGCGCCGCTCTTCCGCCTCGGCAACCTGCCGCCCTGCTTGAAAGAGCGGATCATGCGGCAGCGCATCGGAGCGGGAGAGCATAGCAGTCACAAAAGCATCCATAGCGCTGCCCCGCCGCCCATCGTCTCAGGGCTGGCGGGGCGTCGTGCCGTTCCTCACGGCGATGGGTCCGGGTACGCAACGCGGCCCAAGGTTCACAGTGGTCGAGGACGGTTATCGGATACAGAACGGCTACGCTTGAAGGGGTCCCAGATCGGGATGCCAGGCGGTCCAGCCCGAGATTCGACGGACTGGCACTTGTCATAGTTCTACATCCTAGCTGTTCCACCGGGAGCGGCAGCATGGCGCTTGATCGGCAGATTGCCGTGGCGTTCGGGGGACAGGGGCGGTAGCAGACCATCAGCGCGTTGCGTCGAGGCATGCTTCCGGTGCCAATTCGCGCAGTGAGTTATGCCGCTGACCTCAATCGTTCCAGTCAGGAAGACGAGCGCCCCGGCGCCTACCATGGCGCCGACGAAGCCGAGCCAGAGCGCTTCGTGGAAAGCTTCCTTCCGCGCTGAGGCTCGCTCCCACTGCGCAGGTACGAACGCCTGTTCGGCGACAAGGATCAGGCAGGACCAAAGCATGGCAGTTCGCTAAATGCTCGGCGCGGGGGCCTGTTCCGCAGGTTTGCACGTAGCGGTAAACCGTCTGTGTGCCGTCCGACCTATCGCCCGTGAATGGCGCCACGTGGATTAGATCAGCGTCGAACCCTACCGGCCATGCAGGCTTCCCGGCCGATCCTACCTGAATCGAATACTATCGCCGCTACCATCCGAGCCGCATTGAAGATGCTATCCATCCTCAATGCGGCTATCGGTCGATTCACCTGCCGATTGTCAGATCGCATGCGGCGCGCGACATGGCAATTTCTATCAAGCGGAACGTATTTTCGTCAGCTTGCTCGTATACCGCTCGTTCCGGGGCTGCGGCTTATGCATACCCGGATCGCTTCCGCCGCCTTCAAACTATCTGTTGTAAGCAAATTTAGTACGTTAACTGCACCGTCTGAAAACTCCACTAGTGCGATCCCCTTTGCGCCCTCAACTACCTGAGTTTCATCGGCAGCAATATGATGCTCGTCAATTTGACCGTCACAAGATTCAATCGTGTTCGCAACATATTTTTCGGCCCTTTCGCGCTTGTCAGCCTGCTTCCCCTCACGCTGGGCCTGACCTTCGGGTGTCAAGCTCCACAGATGCTTGGTTTTTCCAATTCCCGTCAGTCCTCGCCCGCCCCTTTCAGTTCTTAGTGGCTCGTTCAACCATTGCGCGACAGTTCCTATTGAAACGTTCTCGCGTTCGAGCACTAAACAAGCCTGGGCGTAATGCGTACAAAGGGAACGTACCTTTCTAGAACCTAAGCGCTCCATTACAGCCCTAACTGTCGAATGATAAGGGTTTTCACTCTTGCTTCTCTTGACGTGTCGATCCTGAAGGAAAGAAGCGTATATTTGTTCGTGATGAAAAATTGTTAGGTGAAGTGAATAGATCGCCTCGATTAAATTCTTAACACAATCGTTCTTCTCACTTGGCTGACTTGTTTGCATCCTCAGCAAATTCGAGCCCAACCGCTCAGCCTCTTGCACTAGATGCTCAAACCGCACGCGATCCACGCCTGTGCCTTCGTCAAATTCTTCTGACATAGTAAGAGTCCTATCCAGCAGACCGCGTGACCTGACCTTTCTTAGGTTTAGGTGCTGATGCGGTACTATGATGGGGTTGGTCTGCTTGAAGCGGCATCTGCCGGGAAGCGTTAACCTTGATCTAGCTTCCATCGCAGGCTACGTCAACAGGCGATTTTGTTAGCCATTTGCGAAATGAGGAATTTTGGGTGGGTGCGTGTGAACGGAAGGATCCGAGAGATTGGATTGCCATCTTTCGTCGGGCCAACGACGTGCTTCGAGAGGAGACCGGCGTTCCCGACCTCTCGGCGAGTTGGGTGCAGATCTTCTTGTTCGTGGCCGAGCAAGGCGGACAGCCATTATCAGCGATCGAACGTGCGGTCGGGATGCGCACCACGAGTGCACAACGTGCCGTTCAGGCGCTCAGTTTTGAAGATAGAAACGGACGAGACGGGCTTGGGCTGATCGAAGACGTGGTAGACCCCCGTCATGGATCGCGAAAGCTCTACTTCCTTAGCCAAGACGGCCAGAGAGTGATGACAAGTGTTCTGAACATATTAACTGGCGAAAAAAATGGAATGTACCCGGCGGAAACGGGAGGTGAATTTCTGCATAGGCTGGCTTTAGAACAGGCAGAAAGGCCGCCGCTGATTGATTTGAAAGCTTTTACTCCGCAAGAAGTAGCCACAGGCAAAAGGTCTTTGGCTAGAAAAAAAGTAGTCCTTGGACCGCACGTCGTCGCCTTCCCGCTTGCACCTGCGGCCTCTATGATCGATGATATGAGAACATGGGTCAAAGAAGTAGGAGGTGAATTGTACTCTTTGACGAACGTGGGGAAGCCTAACGGAATGGTTATCGTCGATTTGCCCAACAAGCAGACCGAAATATTTTTCCGACTGCGGTGGCTCAGATAGTCAATTGCGTGCCTCTGATTCGACGAAGGCAAGCAGCCGTCAGGCTCTTTGGTTCAACGGTTGAACGATCGGACTTTCTAAGCTTCTGCCGCCCCGCCTCGGTTACCCTATCTGGTCCAGATCGGGCTTGTTCACCCTCTCTACCATCGCGTCCCTCTGTCCCTAAAACCTCCTTGGGTTCGGCCCTCGTTTTCCCTCTGTCCGACTGCCCAAATCGGCCTGTTCCGCAATCATCTGGTTCCGGGACGGGGCGGATCAGTGCGGGCTTGACGGTAGGCGGATCCGTGAGAATCTGGAGAGGATGAAGCGGGTCGCCTTTTACGTTCGGGTCTCGACCGCCGATGGCCAAACGACGGAGAACCAGACCCGCGTGCTGCACGAGGTCGCCGCTCGGTCGGGCTGGAACGTCACGGCGATCTTCAGCGACGATGGCATCTCCGGGTCTAAGGGCCGGGATCGCAGGCCAGGGCTGGACGCGCTACTCAAGGCGGTAACCCGGTGCGAGGTCGATCTCGTCGCGGCCTGGAGCGTCGATCGACTCGGCCGGTCCCTGCCGGACCTACTCAACCTACTGGGCGAGCTTCAGGGACGCGGCGTCGATCTCTTCCTGCACCAGCAGGCTCTGGACACGAGCACGCCGGGCGGGCGGATGATGTTCCAGATGCTCGGGGTGTTCGCTGAGTTCGAGCGGTCGCTGATCCGCTCGCGCGTCATGGCCGGACTCGAACGAACTAAGGCCAAGGGCACGAGGCTCGGTCGGCCGCCGTTGGATCCGGACAAGGCCGAGGCGATCCGCGCGCTGCTGGTGGCTGGGATCGGGATCCGGGAGACGGCGCGCCGGACCAGCGTCGGAGCCTCGACCGTGCAGCGCATGCACGCGGCAATGATCGCCTCCCAGGATCGGGAGACGATCACCGCCGCGGCGTGATGACAGTCAGGAGATCAGCCCTGGATCGTTGCCGACCTTCAGCCCACCAGGATCAGTTCCACCAGTAGTTCGACCGGGTGGATCCGTTCGCCAGGGTTCCGCAACGGCTCAGGCTCTTGAGGATGTCCTTGATCTCGGCCCTGCGCTTCCGAGGCGAGTTGCCGTAGGCAGCCTCTTCCCAAAGCCTGTTCTGGATCTCGCCCACGTCGAGACCGGCCCGGTTGAGAGCCGCAGCCAGCCGGAAGAAGGCAGCGTGCCCGGAGCCGCGCGGGGTCATCCGCCAGTCCTGGACCGCCTTCTCGATCAGGGTCGCGCGACGGTCGGCACCGAGATGCGCGTCCCGAGCCGCCATGGCATCGCGCACGGCCTGGAGCTTGGCGCTGACCTGACGCTTCTCGGTGACCGGCTTGGGCACCTGCGCGGAGACGATCGCAGGCACCGGCAGAGCCACAACGTTCTCCGGCCGGACCGGCTCGGGCTCCGGGCGAAGGTCGAGGATGCAGTGCTCGATCCAGTCGTGCAGGTCGAGCGGGCCGCGCGCCGGGTTGCCCTCGCCGTAGTCGATGAAGAACGAGTCCTTCGGATCCTGAGCCTGGACGGGCAGGTAGAACAGCGCGGCACCGTTGAACTTGCCCTCGTCGAAGCCGTGGCAGAGCCGGGCCTTGGCCCCCGAGCGCTTGGCCTGCTTCTCGATCTGGCGCTTGCCCCAATACCCGGCGTTGTTCAGCACCTTCTCGATCTGCCCCATGATCAGCGCCATCACGTCGAGCGAGTAGGCGTAGCTCGTCGGCACGAACGCGCGCCAGCGCGGCGCCGCCGCCGTGGACGAGGCCGTGTTCCAGACCACGATGCGCAGGTACGGGAACAGGTCGGCGAAGGCGGCGTGGGTCAGGTCGCCGCCGTCGTTGTCGAGCCAGATGCCGCGCAGGTGGGTGATGTTGTCCAGCCCGCGGCCCTTGTCGGCCGCCTTCGACGGATCGAAGTGGGCCGGGGAGAACAGGCCCGACTCGTCCTTGAGCACCCGCCGGGTGTGCAGGTCGCGCAGTTCCGTGACGAAGCCGTCGTCGTCGTAGTGGACGAAGTGCTCGAACGGCATCGAGTCGTACTTCGACAGGTAGGCAGTACCGCACGTCATGGCCGAAGCCGCAGGCAACGACGTGACGTAATCCCCTCCCTTAGAAGGGATATCGTCACGCACGAACTCACGCATCTCACCCCGGACCTGCTCGGCAAGGAGCGGGTAGCTCGCACAGATGAACGAGGTCCCGTTGATCAGGTCGAGTTGCGCGAGGTGCCTGCTTTTCTGCTCGGCCCGGTGCGCCCTGTTCTTGGCCGCGTTGTCGGCGTGCTGGCGCGGGCGCCCGGCCTTACCCTTGCTCGGCAGCGCGCCGAGGCCCGGCAGCGGCAACACCGCGGCGCCGGGGAACAGGTCAGCCAACCACTCGGCCGTGTCCCGATCCATGACCACGACCTTCTTGGGCGTGGCATCGTCCGGGTTGCGGATCGAGCAGCGCATCACCGCCTGATAGACCGCCGTCCGGTAGCCACCGGTGCGCAACTCTTCGCCCGAGACCCCCTGGCCGGTCATGAAGTGGAAGTGCGCGGGCGGCGGGTTGAGGGCCGAGAGCACCGCGACGTTGTGGTAGCCCTGGTACGAGTTCAGCCCGTGCGGGGTGTTGGGCAAGCGCTCGGCCTTCGGCAGACCAAAGAAGCCGTCGTCCAGGTCCTTGTTGCCCATCCACACGAAGGGCTCGGCCCCGATCAGGGAGGCGATGGCCTGCCGGATCTTCTCCAGGATCCGCGTCTCCACGCCCGACGCATCCTTCACAGCACGGTCCCGGAAGCGCTTCGACCACGCCTCGTGGCTGGCGTAGTAGATGGTGATGCGATCCCCGTTCTCGTGCTTGGTGTAGCGCAGGTCCTTGCGCAGGGCCTCACTCACCGGCTGCATCTCGACGCCCTGGGCCGACCACAACCGGAACAGGGTCGTCTCCATCATGCAGGCCGAGGCGATCGTGGCCGAGGCGAAGCCCTGCACGATCGAGGGCTTGAGCAACGAGTACGTGATGAGGGAGGCGGTGGTCTTCTGACCGCGGCGCAGGCGCTCGAACTCAGTCTGCTTGGCGTAGACCGTCCAGTCCTCGGACGCGATCCGGTGAGCGAGCGGTCCGAGGACGGCGTAGACCGCGTCGCCGTTCTGGTTGCGGGCGATCTTATCGAGGCTCATCAGGCGACCTCCTCGATCATGGCCCGACCCGCGATGAACGGGTCGAGGCGACCGTAGACCGGCCCCTCAGGCAGGAAGTCCAGGTGAGGCAGGATCAGGTGCCCCGTATCCGGCAGCGGCAGATCCTCGAACACGTCCACCTGCGGGACCTCGTCCATGATGAGGTGCCAGTCGGCCTTCCGATGCAGGTAGGGGACCCGCATCAGCGCGGCGTGGCTGATGAGCAGGACCTCACCCTGGCTCGGTTCGGCATCCTGGAAGTGGGCCACGATCGCCCCAACCGCCGAGGCGCCGCGGAGCACCGTGCCGCTGTGGATAGCGCGGCAGGGATAGGCCGGGTTGAGCGACAGAAGCTCGTCGGAGAGCGTCTTGTCGATGAGGTGCATCGTCGGCTGGACGATGAGGGCCTTGCGGCCACGCCGGGCAAGGCGGTCGGCATGCCGGGCCAACGCCCGCGTCTTACCCGCGCCCGCCAGCGCGTCGAAGTAATAGATGGTCACGTGCAATCCCTTAAATGAAAACCCGCGAGGGGTGGCGGCACCTCGCGGGTCATGGGATTGCGAACGCCTGCGACAGCGCGCCGAACAGAGTATTGCTCGGTCTATGTATTTATCGTCGCAGGCTTACGCCGTCCCCCGCCAGGGGCCTGAACGCCAAACGCGCTCTGGGAGTACTTATCCCAGGCCGACCGGTCCGGAGTCAATTTAATCGACCTCCCGACCTGCTCTACGACGCCTGCCCGACAAACAAAGGCCGCCGCGCAGAGACGAAGCTTGACGGGCGCCAGCACAGTGCTACCCAAGCAGGGGGGAAGCGAGATCATTGGTGCAGAAGAGGAATTGGCCGCTGGCGGCTCATCCCTCCGTCTCCGCCATTTAGCCCTAAGTTATTGTAAAATCAGGGTTTTTCTCGCTTCGTCCGACCAGCTTTGGTGACACAGTGTCACCGTAGCCTTGAGGGGATGAGGCCAGCGGTGCGGCGCGCCGACCATCTGCAATGCCGCCGTGGGCGCTGGTCTGTGCGACTCAGGGTGCCCGCCCACCTCGTCGCCCTGGTCGGACAAACCCACCTCGTCCGGTCTCTCGACACGAGCAATGAGGCTGTTGCGCGAGAGCGACGCTGGATCGCCCTGGCACTGCTCTGGGAATGGATCGGCGAGCAGACCGTTTCGGACGGTTGGGAGCCCGCCTGGGCGGCTGGTCTGACCGCTTCAGGACGGCCCCGTGACGACGGGCGAGAGTGCCCCGACCCTACTCCTCATCTTCTTCCCAAAAGGCGATCCAGAGAGGGTAGCCAGGGTCATGCTCCCCCAGTGGGCTCATCGCGCCAAACCACGATCCTTACGACGATGGAGCGATGGTTGAAGGAGATCGAAGCCTATACCGGCTCAGAGGACGACGCTCGGGTTGAAGGTTGCATCATTCAGCGGCAACAAAAAGCGAACGGCGAACGAGTTGCCATCGATGCGCACGACGGTCGCGTAGCGCTTGCCGACGACAACGAGTGCACCCGTACCGAACGAGACCGGGGCAGTCGGTTGAATCTTGGCACCAGTTCGCGACAGATCGAGGATCGACGCATCGCAGGTGGGTCCGTCTAATAACCGAACCGCGACGGCGCGATGGTGCGGTATCAGGCGTGGGTCCTTACGCTGCTCGAATGTCTGGTCGCCCTGCTCATCAAGCCATGCGATCCGTGCCGCTACGCGTTTCCTGCGGCTGTCGCTCAGGTCAAGGCGCAACTTGAAGCCTGTGGCGGCCACCGTCTCGATTCGACCTGACAGAGCGCCGATGCCGTCGAGATAACAAATCGCCTCTGCACCAGCACGGCCGGTCGCAGTGGTCGTGACCAGGGCCTCGTTCGGCAACGTAATGCTGACAAGACACGGCCGTTCCTCTCCCGCAGCAATCAAGATCCGACCTGCTACAGGCATGGTAGAAGCGCTCGGTTGGACTCCGTCTACGGCTGCTTCCTCATCCATCATCAAGCGTCCCGGTCAAGCGCCGTCGCATTTGCGAGGTCATGGGCGGACGCGTTCATCGAACAGGTGCGGCGGGAACGGTTCGAGGAACTGGACGGCGATGCCGGTCTCGATGAGGCGCATGACGGTCGCGAAACGCCGACCGACACGAACACGAGCACCGACGAACGGTTGCTGGGCCGCGTCCAAGTTGATGGCTGCCCCGGACAGCGAGATGTCGAGGATCGTACCAACCAGAACCATCTGCTCCCCGAGTCGTACCTCGACGCTGCGGTGGAGCGGCACGATCCGGGGTGCTCGATGCAACTGAGAAGCCAGTTTGCGCTCGGCTTCATGCCACTTCAGGCGTGTGGCGATCTTCTCGCGTCGGCCCTCCTTGATCATGAAGGTCGCGCTGAAGCTGGAGATTGAGGTAGCGGTGATCCTACCGACGAGGATGCCGACGTTGTCGAGGGCGCAAATCACGATCTCGCCGGGTGTGGCTTTGGCCTGCACCCGGACTTCGCCCTGCAACGGCAAGTGCATCAGCACCGTGCAAGACAACTCATCGCCGTTAGCGAGGAGGACCCGCCCGTTAATCGGCTCACATTCTGGCGGTGGTTGTGTATCTGCCGAAGGAGCGCGGGCTTTCCATTCGGGTCGTACCTTCCTCATGGTCATGCTGGGCATCGCTGAGCGCCATGTCATCCGATCTTGGGGCTGCGCAGCGACACGTAGCGTGCGCGGTATCTGCGTTCGCAACCCAAGGTATAATCTGAAGTCAAAAAATTAATTGGAGGTAAATTACAAAGCGGACGCTTAATTTGAATTCAATATTCCATAGATGATCTATGTTAATATCGACTATAGTACATAGTAGATCCGTACTGGTATACGAGGTGGCTCGCTTCTGCTTCGTCGGCATCGGTGACGCCGAACTCGATCTGGAGGGATAATGGATGTCCTGAAAAGCGACTCACGAATCCGCTCGGACGAAGTGATATTGGCGCTGACGACCAGTGGGGGGACTATGTCAACATGACGGGCTGGTTCGTGGGCGTGCGCGAAACCGAGGGTCACGAAGTATTGCTACAATCTTTGCGGTGTGCGATGGCCTCGACAGCCGAAGAGGCAATAGAAGGCACGTTACCGACCTTTCAGGCAGTCGCGAAGCGTCAGGATTTAGCTACGAGATGCTTGGCCACTTGAGTTTCGATGACGTGATCAATAGCGTCGATAGCGGCGCGGAGTTGCTCTGGCACGAGCCCTGATGAATAAACGGCAAGAGCGAGCGTCGGTTTGGCATGCCCCATAAGCTCAGCGATAACGCTACTATTGACTGCTGTGGTGTGGGTGGAGGCCCGTTCGAGGTAGGTCGCGAAGCACCGTCTGAAGCTATGAAAATCGACCTGCTTGCTTGGTCCAAGCACCTTCTGGCGGAAGGTCGCAAATCGCTTCACTACGATCCAGCTTCGCTTCCCGTCTGGGCCTGCGGGTGTCAGGCCGGAAAACACCCAGCCATCGGATGAGCTTGCCAATCGACGCTCCATGACGGGCCAAGCCAACGCATGCACTGGCATGATGCGTCGGGCATTCTCTGTTTTCCCATGCGAGATGCGGAACGCCCGTTCCTCAACCATCACATCGGAAACTCTTAGCTGGCAAAGCTCGCTGATGCGGCAGCCAGTCAGCAAGCCCATCCTCATGAGGTCGAACAGCACCGTTCCGTACCGTTGGCCCATGATCGCGGCCGGGTCGGCAGCGAGCAACACGGTAAGCTCATCAGCGCTGTAGGCGCGCTTTGCTGGTTCCTGTTTAGAGCTATTCGCGAAGCTACCTTGGCCCTGCCACGGATTGTCGCTGACAAAGCCACGCTTGATGAGCCACTGCCACATCGATGAGAGCGACGCGATCTTTCGATTGACCGTGGCCTGAGACGCCCCACTCCGCAGGAGCACGCCGCTCACGAACTCACCTGCGACGCGTCGATCCACCCGGTGGACGACATAATTTGACGGCTGAGTTTGTGCAAACTCCCGGACGGCAAGAGTGTGCTGCATCCGAGACTGCTTGGTCTGGACCCCTTCGATCTCCTTCAACCATCGCTCCATCGTCGTAAGGATCGTGGTTTGGCGCGATGAGCCCACTGGGGGAGCATGACCCTGGCTACCCTCTCTGGATCGCCTTTTGGGAAGAAGATGAGGAGTAGGGTCGGGGCACTCTCGCCCGTCGTCACGGGGCCGTCCTGAAGCGGTCAGACCAGCCGCCCAGGCGGGCTCCCAACCGTCCGAAACGGTCTGCTCGCCGATCCATTCCCAGAGCAGTGCCAGGGCGATCCAGCGTCGCTCTCGCGCAACAGCCTCATTGCTCGTGTCGAGAGACCGGACGAGGTGGGTTTGTCCGACCAGGGCGACGAGGTGGGCGGGCACCCTGAGTCGCACAGACCAGCGCCCACGGCGGCATTGCAGATGGTCGGCGCGCCGCACCGCTGGCCTCATCCCCTCAAGGCTACGGTGACACTGTGTCACCAAAGCTGGTCGGACGAAGCGAGAAAAACCCTGATTTTACAATAACTTAGGGCTAAATGGCGGAGACGGAGGGAATGTCCCCGGAGCGCCGTTAGATCACAGAAAACAATGACTTAGTGGATGCCCTCAATACCTTTTGTGTACCACCTCCGTGGACACCCGTCTACAACAAGCGCCGGCGGTAATTCAGGCCGGTGTGGCCGGTCTTCACGACACCCGGATTGATCCATCCTGCTCCCAGATTGCGAATAGTGGAGGCGCGCTTGGCAACGTGGGCAGAGGCAGCCGGGGCCAGTCAAGGCGGACGATAAGGCCGCCTCCAACCGGTCGGTCCGGGCGAGCGCCCGCTCGTGGGCAGCCGTCAGCGCCTCGAACTGCGCAAGCAGCCATGGGATCGGGTCATCGCGCACGAGCGACAGCCAGCCGGCTATGTATACGGCATGGTTCGGGTGTGGCTCGGGGGCGAGGCCAAGTCCGGCGAGGACGAAGGCGCCGCCGAGTTCGGCCACCGGTTCCTCTGCGGCGTAGACGCGGGGGCGAAGCGGGTAGTGACGTGCCGATCGAGGCGGTGGGGCGCCCCAGTCCAATGCACGAGTTCGTGGGTGAGCGTGCCGCAGTAACGCGCGGCCGAGCGGAAGGCCGCGCGCTCAGGCAGGCGGATCTCGTCGTGGGTGGGAAGGTAGCAGGCCAGGGCACCCGTGCGGATCACCGCGCTGGTGGCGGCGACGAACCGATCGAAGACTGGGATGGGGCCGATCGGTATGGCGGGGAGCGCGGGCGGCTCGGGAGCGCCGTCGACCTGGGCGGCGTTGAACACGGTGGAGGCGCGCGCGACGAAGCGGGGCGCATCCGCCTCGTCTGTGCTCGTCTCTCCAACAGCATCGAGGGGCAGGTCGCGGTAGGACAGCGGCCACAACGCACACGATCCAGCGAAGATCTCGCTTGCTTGTTGTTCCCTCAGGACCTTGCACGAGATGAGCACGTTGCGTGTGCCATGTAGGGGCGGGACTATCGCTGTTTGTGGCGGCGCGATGGAGCGGAATCGTGCGATTTAACCATGTCGCCAACCGGGTGAACCCGGATCATTTCCAGACTGTCATGGACATGTTCGTCGGGCAGCTAGGTTTTGTGGAGCTGCGGCGGACCGAACGGGCTGTGTGGTTGCGCCAGCCCGGAGCCAACGTCGACCTGCAGCTCAGCCGTAGCGACACTGGGCACCGAGATGATGACCGGGAGCGCTCGCAGATCTCGTTCCTCAGCGAAACCCCGGAAACCAAACTCAATCGATTGGCTCAGTGGTTTACCGCGAGAGGGTTGCCAGCTCACGTCGGTGCCTATTCCGATCGCGAGTTCTACCTCGACGTGCCGGCGGCGTTCGTCGATTTTGTCGTTGAGGCGATGCTGCCCGAACTCGCCGCATACGACGTCGTGGTGTGACCCTCAACTGATCTTCAGAAGATCCGCTTGCTGGAGGTCTGAGCGAACCAGAATGACCGAAGGTGGCCGATAGCAGAATGACCGCTCCGGGGAGGGCCAGCCGGAAAAGCGGACGGACCTGCACCAACCTATCACGCTCACGCGAATAGCTATCGGCCCTTCTCGAAAGCGGCCACTGGCCAGCCGCCCAATAACATCGGCTTTGGTTGGAAAGCAGACTTTAGCCCCCCATCTCGAAGCGGGTGGGCCGCCCCACCCGCAGAGGATGCTTGCGGTCAGACATGCCAGCGACAGATCCGCTGAAGAGCAGGACTGCGCGCTATGTTAGCAAGAGGTCAAGCAACATGAGGGTTCGGCAATCATCCAGCGAGGCAACTTATTGAGCTACAGGATCGGGCGCGGTGGTACAGGACGGCAGAGGGCAAGCAAATCAACGATTTGTTTGGTCCCGGCATTTGGTGGAGTGGGTTTGACCTGAAGCGGCCGGGCTCGGCGGACCATGCTTTACAGATAGCTTAATAGGGGGTGAGCCCAGGCAAGGTCTTAAGGCCGCGGACAAAGTTGTAGGCGTCAACGAAGTTAGCCAGGTGAACGCAGAGTTGTGCGTGGTTGTCGTAGTGGTAGCGCTTGACCGTCGCGTCCTTGATCGAGCGGTTCATTCGCTCGACCTGACTGTTGGTCCAGGAGTGACGCGGCTTGGTTACCCTGAGTTCGCGCGGCTTCCAGGAAGTTAATCCCGACGGCGTTCGATGTCGACGGCCGGACGAAGCCTGCCTCGCTCGTGAACCGCGTCAACCGTCCGGTCAGCGCTCGCTTCAAGCCTGCCGCGTGACAAGTCGGGGGCAGAGCAGGAGCAGACGTACCATCGCCGCCTGCCGACGTGTCTCCGTCTTCTCGAAGATGCGGCGCAGATGGACGCGTGCAGTATGCAACGTGATCCCGCGGTGGCTCGCGCTCGCCACCAGATCGTTCCCGGCCAGCATTTCTAGGGCGAATGCAGCCTCGGCGGGCGTGAGACCGAATTGCACCTGCAGCATGTCTTTCCCGGGCAGCCGGATGGTAGCGGGATCGATCAGGCGCAGGAGCACGGCTGGCTCGGCAGTCTCATAGGGTGTCGGGGCCAGCGCGCTCGCAGCGATCAGCAATGTCCTGTCCTCGCTCACGAGACGGATCGAACCGCTGCCCGTCACCGCGCAACCCGAGACCATCCTGCGAAGGGCCGCGGTATCGTTCGGCGCCCCGGCGCGGAGATGACCATCCACAAGCCGCAACGGAACACCGAGAACCATGGCGCGGGCGGCGCAATTTAGGAACAGCACGCGGCCGCAGGTGGCGAGGACCGCTACTCCTTCCTCGAAATGCTCGACGAAAGCCTGAAGCGCGGCGGCGACGCCCGTCGGATCGACCCTGGAGCGTTGCGGTCCATCAGCGCCGTCCGACCGGTTTGAGCCGCCTCCCCTCGTGTCGCGGAGGGGTGCCGGCGGGACGCCCGGCATCAACGGGGTCGGGTCTGCGGCAGCCAACATGAGCGATCCCTCGTCCGGTTCAGGTGAAACGACCTCTTGAGAGCGGACACAGTGCAATCCGTCGGAGGCGGAAGGGTGTGAGGTTCGTCACTCCCGCACCACGCGGAAGAACAGGACGACTGCGACGGCGAGGACCATCGATCGCAGCGCGCCTGCTGTTGCCGGATCCTGATGTCAGGTCGCGGCGCGATCGCTGAGACCGCAACGCGCCCCTTCGGCCGGCGGTGACATCACCCGCCCGCCGCGGGATTCAATTTTTATTGACGTTCGACACGGCCGGCTGCGCCGGGCGAGCAGGTATGGGGGTCTTGTACCGCTTTCATATCTAGCTATATTGTACTGCTGCGATTTAGCGATATCTCTGATTTGCGATCGGTCATCGGCATGCCGTGGATACAGTCCAGTATGATTGGTTCGGGGCGAAACGACAGATCTCCATGCACTACGCCGTCGGTTTTCGGGCTCTTCGGCAGACCTGCGCCTCGTCCGCCCCGAACCGGGGAAGGAGCCTGACGCGTGCCGTCCGACAAAGCCGCCGCGGCGTTCGATAAGCGACGCGTGCTGACCCAGCACGAGCTATTTCGGGACGCGCCGCAAACCGTCACCGAGCGCCTCGCCGTGCGCGCGCAGCCCCTCACGTTTCGCTGCGGGCAGCGCATCTTTTGCCGGGGCGATGAGAGTCATGGACTGCTCGCCGTCGTGAGCGGTCACGTTCGAATTTCGACACCGTGCCCGGAGGGCCGGTCCGAGCTAATCATGAATCTGATCGGCCCGAACGAGGTTTTCGGCGAGATTGCTCTACTCGACGACGGGCCGCGGACGGCCGACGCGGTCGCGGCGACGCGCTGCTACCTTCTGTTGTTGGAGCGACGCGATCTCCTTCCCCTCGTCAACGACTTCCCGATGCTGGCCATCCGGCTCCTTGCGATCTTGAGCGGACGGCTGCGGAGGACCAGCCAGCAATTGTCGGATCATGCCTTCGTCTGCGCCGAGCAGCGCTTGGCGAAAACGCTGCTCACGCTGGCCGGCGACCCCGACCGTAACGGCGGTCGCGTGCTGACCACGCAACGCGAACTTGGCCACATGGTCGGTCTTTCCCGAGAGGGGATCAACCGGTATCTTTCAGCGTGGCAACGCAAAGGATATGTCATGTTGGCGCCGGGTGCCTGCACGGTCTTTGATCGTAAAGCCTTGCAAAAAATTGCATCCGGTTTTCTAGAAATCTTTTAATATCGAACTGGCGGCTTAATATCAGTTTGGATGTCCGAATTTTATCCGTCCGGCCCAAATAAACATGGTTTTTTATATTTTAGTTTTTTAATATTTACTGCGATATCACAACTTCTGTGATTTTTCTCTGTGAGGCATCGCACACCCGCGACTTAGAGGATCCGCTAGCGTGTGCTTTACACGTGCTGTGGAGTCCCGCGATGGTGCGCTATCTATTGGAACTGTTGGAGATGCGGCAGCGGATCCTGAGCAGTCGCCGCGTGTTAGTTCATTTCACGGACCGCGAACTCGAGGATGTTGGCTTGATGCGGGGCGACGTAGCGTGTCCAGCTAGCGATGAACCGTGGTGCAGCCGCCCGGACAAGCGCCGATCCAGTCACAGTGCCGGGACGCAGCCCACCGATTGAGAATAACTAATAATAAGTTAGCGGCCGCGATGCGTTCGCCATCCGCTTACTGATGTGGTTTGATTAAATATGATTCAACTATGGTCTCAATTATCAGCACTTGACGCCTGACTTTATATATTGTATCCGTTTACGCTGCGTTTCATATAATATTGACAATATAAACGACATCGTTATTGAAATTATCTGAATATAATGATTTAGGTCTTGGGCGTGTGCGGTTTAAAGACTTGACGCCTAACGGCGAACACGTTCCGGCAATGATGGACCGCGACATGCAGTGATCGGTGCTGGCCCGATCAGGGCAGCCAACCGGCGCGATCGGCGCTCGCGAAACAGCGGCTTCCGTTGGGGACGCCCGCCACGGCGCGGGATCCGGCTCACATGTCGTAGTCGCGTCGGTTGATCGACGTACGCCGGGGTAAAAAATCTTTCTGAAACGCACGCCACGATGGCGGATGCATCCGCCCGGTGCGGGATCGACGGCATCCTGCGCCGATCAGCCCTTGGATACCTGATGCGCACGCGCCGGGCTGGCGTCTGCGGGCGCTTCCCGCCTGCCCCAAAGGCCCGGGCCGAAGGCGCTCGACAATGGCGTGGAAGAGAGAGTCCGGAGTGCGGATCGACAGATCTGCAGAACGAAGCGCAACCCGAAGCTACGGAGCGGCCCGCCGCTCGGCGCCCCCTCACCGGCTGGCGACCGAGCAAGGTCGAGATCGTTCTCGGGAGGAGGAGGCACCGAATGCACCGAGCATTCAAAAAATACGTTGTTCGAATCACGACCACCGATATAGGTTCCAGCGTGCTGCCGCGAACGTGACCATTGTTATGCACAACTCGAAATACAGCGATACAATCTAAGCGATGAAATCGGCGTGCGTTGAATTTGGATCGGCGCAGATGGCATCGTCGGAACGTGACGTATTTTATCGGTTTTTGTCGCATTCGGATTGATGACTCTTTATGCGGCCATCAGTTAAATGGAACGCCAACGCATGCCCGTGATCTCGGATCTAGCCTGGCTGTCGCGAGGGCAAGACATTGTCGCCTCTCCCTGCGATTAGCGTCACTCCGGTCGGCAAGGAGAAGATCCAGCGCCGGCTGGCCGCGATCCTCACGGCAGACATCGTTGGCTACAGCACCCTGATGGGGAGCGCTGAAGAGGACACCCACCGCCGCGTATGCACGGAGATCCGCAGGCTTTGCCGCGATATCGCGCGATCGGGTGGCCAAGTCTTCGGCATCGCGGGCGACGGAGTGATTGCGGAGTTTTCCAGCGCCGTTGAGGCCGTGACCTGCGCGTTGCGCTTTCAAACCAACTGCCAGCGCCGAACGGCCGCGGTTTCGGCCGAGCGGCGACTCCTGTTTAGGGTCGGTATCCATGCCGGTGAAATCATGGTCAAGGGAGACCAGATCGGGGGAACTGCAGTAAACATTGCAGCACGTCTGGAGCCACTTGCGGATCCCGGCGGAATTTTGATCTCGGCGACCGTCTACGATCAGGTCAGCCAACGCTTACCGTCGGCCTTCGCGTGCGTCGGCGTGCGTCGGCTGAAAAACATCCGCGAGCCCGTCATGCTGTATGCCGCTCGCGCCAAGACCGTCCCGACAGGAGCGGATGTGCAGACGCCGCCACCGCGATGGAACCGGTCGTCCGGCGACGATCGTCGCGATTACAGGCCCGTGCTGGCTGTGCTTCCGTTTCGGGCGCTCCACAGGAGCAGATTGGACACGTACTTTGCGGAAGGCATGATCGACGACATCATCCGCGCGCTGAGCGGACTCAAGGATCTCCTGGTCATCTCGCGGAGCTCCACCGCGGGGTTCAAGCTCGTCCCGGTCGATCTGCGCCGCGCTTTTCATGAACTCGATGCGGACTATGTTTTGCACGGCAGCCTGCGACACCACGGGGATGCCTTGCGCCTCACGGTGGAACTGGCAAACCACGGCGGCGTGATCTGGGCAGATCGTTTTGACGGGACGCTCGGCAGTGTCTTCGAAATGCAGGACGCGATCGCGTTGCGGGTCGCGTCGATCGTCGCGCCACACTTGCGATCCCACGAACTTGCGCGCGCACACCGCAAGCGACCCGACAGCCTCACGGCCTATGACCTGACGCTCCAGGCACTCAGTCTCATTCACAGACTGGAGCGAACGTCTTTCATCGAGGCCAGGAGATTGCTCGAACAGGCGTCAGTCTGCGATGCAGCCTACGCGCCGGCCTATTCCCACCTGGCATCGCTCGGCATGCGCTGGATCGGCCAGGGCTGGTCCGAGGACGAGGATGCCGACCGCCTGGCCGCCTCCCATGCGGCGCAGATGGCGATCGAGCGCGATCCAAGCGATGCGGTCGGCCTGGCAATTTACGGACATCTACGGTCCTACCTATTGCGGGACTATGATAGTGCAAATGAGTATTTGAAGCGTGCCCTGGCAGCCGGTCCCAGTTGCGCTTGGGCCTGGGCCTATAGTGGCCTCACTCTCGGCTACATCGGCGAAACTTCCCGCGCCATCGAACACGGAGAACATGCCGTTCGATTATCGCCATTGGGCATCGATGCTTTTTGGTTAGAACACTATTTATCACAGGCTTACTATTTGGCCGGCCGCCATGAAGAGTCGATCGCCTGGGCTCACGCATCTGCAGCCAAGGGCGCAAACAACGCCTCCAATCTTAGGTGCCTGATCGCAGGCCTCGTCGCAGCAGGCCGTCGCGCGGAAGCCGGCATGGTCGCCCGTCAGCTCCTCGAGTTGATTCCTGAATACCGAGTTGCGCTCTTTCGCAGCCGAACTCCATTGCGTGGCCAGGTCCGCGAGCTGTTTGCAAATCAACTGATCGAGGCTGGAATTCCTGATTGAGCGTGTAGCAAAGGAGATGAAGATGCCCGCAAGCTTTGACGGCAATCAAGGGAACGACGGCAACAGCGGCAGCGCCGGGGGCCACGGCAACGCCTCGGGCAATGCCGCGGGCTGGTTCTTCCCCGACCGGGTCGCTCTGCCGTTCGTCTTCGCGCCTGCGGCCCCGCCGCCGGGGGGAGCCGTGGTGCCTGCCGGCGAGACCATCGGGGCGCTCGCCGTTATTGCGCAACCGAAGTTCCCCGATCGCAATTGGTCGGCGGACTGGTACGCGTGGCAGTGCCTAGCGGAGTTCTCCGCCACGAACTGGCGTGCCATGACCCCCGCATGGCCGTCCGGTATACCGCAGCTTCCGCCGGCCACCGCACAACCTCCGGCGTTTCCCGCCGTTACGCCCGTGGACTGGCTCGGCGGCAACAGCGCATTGAACGTGACCGGGGAGATACACGATCTCGTCATCGCGGCCGAGGAGGAACGGGCCGACGCGTTAGGCGAAATTCTGTCCCAGTCGGACGAATTCATCAGCTTTTTTTTGAACGCACTGTCATCCCGACCCGGATCGTATCCGAATACGAACAAGGTTCTGACGATCGCAAGCTTAATTGGCACGTTCGTGGCGATGTATTTCAAGGGCCGCTATGCGCGGCCGCGCCCCTCGCACCTGTGCCCTGCACTGATGCCTCCGGTTCAGGTCCCGGGCCACGCGTCTTTCCCGAGCGGCCACGCGACCCAGGCGCATCTCATGGCGCTGTGCATGCGCGACGTGCTCGCGGGCTCGCAGATGTACGACACCGCCGCGGTGGTTCTTTGGACCTTGGCGAACAGAATAGCGAGAAACAGGGAGATCGCCGGCCTTCACTATAAAAGCGACACGGATGGGGGCGTCGCGCTCGCGATCAGCACCTTACCGCTGCTGCAACAGTCTGCGATCGCGCCAGGCGCCAGCAAGTATCAGATCGCAGTCGATGCTGCGCGGGAGGAGTGGGCATGAAAGATCCATCGTCCGCTTCTGGCGGCGTCGATGAGCGTGTGCTCGATGATCTGTGGCGGCGATTCACGGGCTTCGACGCGCCCGCCCAGCCGATCACGCCGGCTGATATCGGTGCCACTCAGCTTCGTCGATTCGGCCTGCCCCCACGACCTGGGCCTGCGGCGCCTGGTATTTTGCACCGCGTGTGGGAGCGCGGGTTCGGAAAAACCTTGGCCCTCAGAACATTCGCTTTCGACCCGGTGGTCCGTCGGAGGATCGAGACGACCCCGTATCGGATCAGCGCACAGCGCGCCAACCGCGTGAGTGCGACGGCGAGCCCGTTCGACACCAGCCGGAACTGGGCGGGCGCCTATCTAACGGCCAACGGCGGCCGACAGTTCGCCCAGATCTGGGGGGCCTGGAAAACGCCTGAAACGCTGCGCTTCCCGGCCCCGCCGAACGCGGGGACGCCCGGCCTGCCCTATGCGTGCTCCCACTGGATCGGGCTCGACGGGCAGCGCCGGTATCTTGACGCGTCGCTGCCACAGGTCGGCACCGTCTCCCTGTTGCACGCGGATGGAACGGTGACGGTCGAAGCGTGGACGCAATGGTGGACGCGAGACGCCGTGCACAACGCACCGACGTATCTCCCACTTCCCCTCGCCCCAGGCGACGAAGTGCTCTGCGTGCTGACGGCGATCGATGCGCGGCGCGTGGTTGCCGTCGTCGTCAATCTCTCGACTTCGCCGCCAATCGGCATCGCCGTCCAATACGGCCCTCAGACCGTCGACATCGGCGGCCAGACGATAAGTCCCAAAATCACAGGCGCCACCGCGGAATGGATCGTCGAGCGACCGAGTATCGTCGGAAATTCAGACATATACAACTTTCCAAACTACGACAGCGCCGAGTTTGACCTGTGCGTCGCTGTTGGAAGCCCAGCCGCCGATTTCCCGACCCTGTCATCTGCGGTTCCGCAGGTCCTGCACGGGACTCGCTACATCAGGATGCTCGAACGCGAGCCCGACCCGGCCCGCATCGCGGTCCTGTCGCTTGCCAAGCGACGCAGCCCGACCGCGCTAACCGTGACGTACGGAGGTATGCGCTGACGCGCAGCCCTCCTGATCGATCAACTGCGATGGGCTGATCGGCGCCACGGGCGTGTCGGGGGTCGTCCCCGAGTCGGGCCACCCGCGCGACCAGCCCGTGGCGGCGCCCCTAAGGTGAGCCCGCATGAATCGCCCCGCGCTCGACAGGGACCGGCGCCCAACAGCAAGGTCTGGATAGAACAGGTGCCATGCGTGGATCATCCGCGGCCAGATCTGCAGATCCACGGCGAAGTCGGCGGCGCCGGCAACGCGGGCCAACCGCAGGGCGTCTTTGAGAAGCGTCTCGGCAGAACCGACTAGTATAAGAATCGACGGCAAGCCGGCCACATCGGCGTTGAATTGATCCTGTGTGCCTTGAGGCAGCATTAGCTCGCAGCACAGGGGCGGTCAGATAAGTGGACCGGCACACTCCCTGGATCATCGCCCCGGGAAGCGATGTTCAAACGGCACGGACTTCGACACATGACCGGCCCCCGAGATACGGGGCTTACCGTGCCCAGCGCCCGAGACGCCGTTTCCACCGCTCGCCAGGTGCGAGGTTCGGCTCTGGCTTAATGTTGAGGGAGCGAAGCGCTGGTGAGGGAGCCGCCGCAGCGTAATCTTCCACTGGCAGCGGCACAGCGGCTACCGAGAGCGGGTAAGCAGGTGCAGCGTCAGCCAGATCTTCGAATGACGCGCACGAGGCGGGGGCGGTCTTGCGAGGCCGGCCGCGCGGACGCTTCATGCGGATCTCATCAGCGACCGGCATCAGCTCGACCTCGATCTCGACCGCCTCGGATACGATGAGGCTAGGCAGGACGCGACGCTGCTCTGGGACCGATGCTGGCGGTTCGGAAGAGACGATCGTACTGAACCACGGCGAGGTGACTGCTGGCGGGGCCGAGCGCCGAGGGATGACGGTCCCATGTCGACGATCAGTAGACTTGATCTCGACGGTGAACGAGCGCCGTGAATCTCTGCGCATATGGGTCCGAAACTGTCATGCCGATCCAAGTCGGCTGTAGCGGCCAGGCTGACCATACGACGCTTAACGAAGCGATACGGTCGCATATGGAGGCGGCGGCGGATGAGATAGCTCGTTGAGTGCAGCTTGGATTGGAGCGTGGGCAGCATTCGCTCGCCGCCCACATCCTGGATCTGCCTACAGTCTGGATCGATAGGCTGTCGGCGCCGAACACTCTTACTCGGCCGCGACGGCCGATGAAGCCTTCTTGCGGCCCTTGGTGGGCTTCGCTGCCGGCTCCGCAGCCTTCTTCGATCGGCCAGCCTTCTTCGGCGTCTCGGTGATGGTCTCGTCGATCTGGGCAGTCTTTGCCGCCGCCTTCCGCCGCTGCTGACCCAGCCCGAGACTCTTGGCGAGCGCCGAGCGCTGCGCTGAATAGCTCGCGGCCGTCGATGGATAATCCCTCGGCAGACCGAAGCGCTCGCGGTATTGCTCGATCGTCATGCCGTTGCCGCTGAGGTGCCGCTTCAGCGTCTTGTATGGCTTGCCGTCAAGGAAGCTTACCAGCGCGTCGTCTCTTACGGACTTGCGGATCTGTGCAGGCGTAGGCTTCTCGACTGCGGACGTCTCCGGGGCGCCACCCTGGCCGAGCCCGGACAGAGCGGAGTAGACCCCGGAAAGCAGGGCCGGCAGTTCGGCGACCGGAACGCTGTTGTTCGACACGTATGCCGCCACGATATCGGCGCTCAGTTCGATATGGTTATTCTGCGGGGTGGGTGTGTTCTCGGACATTTCGTGATCCTTTCATGCTTAGCAACACGAACAATCCGAACCGCCCCGAAAGTCAAGAGATTGGAGCGCAGCGCCTTATCGAAAACCAGCCTTATTCAGGCATTTTCTCAATTGGCCTCCGGAAGATCCATTTTCCATTCCATTGGCTCGTTCGCTCTGCTGCGTCGGATGCTGAGCTTCTTTTAACCTTGGCGATTTGCAGTGCGCGGCAGGCGCCACAGCTAGCGGCAGCGTCAGATCATTCATCGGCGACGCTGCTCCAACTTCACGCCGGTCGGGTTCTCCGCGGACATCAGGATCAACATCCGGCTGACCTTCAACGGCTCGCGCAAAAACTTCGCCTGATCTGCGCTTTTCTTGAGAAAGCCTGTTGACGGCGAAATCATTCGCAAGTATTACATAGTCATCGGCAGCGAGGATCTCAGCAAATGACCAAGACCTTCGAGATCATCGACACCAAGCTCAACAAGATCTTCCTCACCAAGATCAGCCAGCACGAGACTCACAAACGGGTGGATCTGCTGAACTCCTGCGGGATCGTCCGGTACAAGGCCCGGGCGATCTGATCGGAGGGCCTTCGGGCCCTTCTCCGGGGGAGGGTAGCCAAGTTGATGTTAGTTGGGCAGCGACGAACGCGCACGGCATTCAGATGTGACTGGGTCTGAGACCGTCGCTCGAGCCACGCCATCTCAGCTCGATTAGCAAACCACCCATCTCCGATCGATTGAAGCGCATCCTCACGCCCGCGGCTTCGGAGATATCTCGGGCAATGGCGATACCGAAGCCCGTACCCGGGCGGCTTTCGTCCCAGCGTTGGCCGCGACCGATGCCGGAGATCGCGGCTTCGCTCATGCCAGGGCCGTCGTCCTCGATGGTGAGCTGCAGGCCCCCACCATCTACTGCCCCAGCCACTCGGACGCGGCGGTGCGCCCATTTGCGAGCGTTGTCGAGCAGGTTGCCCAGCACCTCCATCAGCTCGCCCTCTTCGCCCGGATAGGCGAGCCCGTCCGGCACGGCGATGTCCCAGGCAAGCGAATCGCCCTCCGGCAGCCGGCGCATGGTCGCAATCAGGCGCTCGGCCACCGGGGCGACCCGGCAAGTCCGGCGCCGCAGGTCGCCGGCTGCAGCGATCCGCGCTCGGGCGAGCGCGCGCTCGACCTGGCCCGCCATCGCCCGGGCCTGCTCGGCGATCTCCTCCGACAAGCCGGCATTGGTCGGCCCGTTCCGGCGCGCCAAGGCGTCCAGCACGGCAAGCGGCGTCTTGAGGCCGTGGGCCATGTCGGCGGCCGCGGCCCGGGCTCGGATCAGGGCACGCTCCTGAGCGTCGAGCAGCTGGTTGAGGTCGGCTACCAGCGGCAGAACCTCGTCGGGAAAATGATCCGGCAACCGCGTCCGGGTCCCGGCATGGACCGCGCCGAGATCCTGCTGCAGCACGCGGAACGGCGCCAGCGCCCGGTGCACGAACAGCCACAGGGCGAGGGTGAGCACCCCAAACAGGGCCGCCAGCCCAGGGACCAGCAGGCGCAGGAATGTGGCCCGGCTCGCCGCTAGGTCGCGACGGTCCTCCGCCACGACCACCCGCAAGCCGGTCTCGGCACCGCGCGGGCCAATCTCCAGGGGGCGGACGATGGCGATCAGCCGGCCGCCATCTGGCCCGGTGGCCTCCACGGTCGCTGGGGCGTCGCCGGTAGTGTGTCCCAGGTCCAGGCGCTTGTCCCAGAGCGAGCGCGAGCGCAGGACCTGGCTCCCAGCCTCAACCTGCCAGTACAGTCCGCCATAAGGCGTGGCGAAGCGCGGGTCCGGCGGCTCCCGGGAGACGATCGGGCTCCCATCCGCGGCGAGGTTGACCCGGCCGGCGATGAGCTTGGCGGTCCGGTCGAGCTCGTCGGCGGTGCGAACGTCGAGCACCCGGTCGAGGATCACCGTTAGGCCGACGCCGGCGAGCAGCAGGGCAAGCCCGATGAGCGCCGCCGCCGCCAGCCCCAGCCGCAGTTGCAGGGAGTCGCGCCTCACGGTGCATCCGGGATGCGGTAGCCCTGGCCGCGACGGGTCTCGATTACCCCGGACCCGAGCTTGCGACGCAGGCGGGTCAGAAGCGCTTCAAGGGCGTTGGTCTCGCGCTCGGTGCCGACGCCGTGAAGGTGGTCCAGGAGTTCGCCTGCCGGCACGACCTGCCCCTGCCGGTGCAGCAGGAAGGCCAGGAGCCGGTATTCGAGGGCGGTCAGTTCGGTCGGTCGGCCCGCGACGCTCACCGCTCGGGTGCGGGTGTCGAGTTCTACGTCTCCGGCCCGGAGCACCGGCGAGGCGTGGCCGGCCGTGCGCCGGAGGATCGCTCGTAGGCGTGCGTTCAGCTCCTCCATGCGGAACGGCTTGACCAGATAGTCGTCGGCGCCGGCATCGATGCCCTCGACCCGTTCGCGCCAGCCATCCCGGGCCGTGAGGATCAGCACGGGCAGCGCCACCTCGGCCGCCCGCAGCCGCCGCAGCACGCCGAGCCCGTCGAGGCGCGGCAGGCCGAGATCGAGCACCATCGCATCGTAGGGCTCGGTCTCGGCGCGGAACCACGCCGCCTCGCCGTCCGCGACCACGTCGACGACGTAGCCGGCATGCTCGAGCCCGTGCTTCACGTCCGCGGCGATGCGCGGTTCGTCCTCGACCACTAGGACGCGCACGGCCTGCTCCCGCGCTCAATCATCGTCGTTTTCGTCCAGGATCTTGAGCGAGCCAGCATCGACCTTTACGGAGCGGCGCTTTCCGTCGGTGCCGAGAATGCGCAGCTTGTACAGCCACTGCCCATCGTCGCGCTTGAGATCGACCGCCACCACGTCTCCCGGCACCGCCTCGCGGGCGGCGCGCAGGATCTCGTCGAGCGGGCGGATCTCGCCCTTCTCCAGGGCGCGACGGGCGCGATCGGCATCCTCGGAGGCGTGCGCCGGCCAAGCCACGCAAGCGAACAGCATGAGCGCGGCGCGTCGGGACGGGAGCTGCATCATACGGGCTCGGGCTCGGCCATGACGGGGAGAGGTGGGGTCCGGTCGCCCGAAATCATCCCGTGCCGCACAGGCATAGCTCCGGTTGCCTGACGGCAGGCTGACAAGGGCCGTCAGGGTTGCGAGGCGGCTCTCAAGCAGAAGGGGACCAGACCTCTTCCGGAGACGACCCATGTCCCTGATCCTCGGTGCCCTCCTCGCCTGCGCCGCCGGCCTCGCCGGTACCATCCTGTGCCCCGATGAGACCGGCCGCCGCTCGCGGCTGCCTTTGCTGGCGGCGTTACTCGCAGGCGGGCTCGCATGGCATGCCCCCGCCCAAGCAGGCGAGACTCTACGCGGCCCAGCCAGGGTGCTCGACGGCGAGACCGTTGTGGTCGGCGTCAGCCGCATCAGCCTCTACGGCATCGTAGCGCCGGATGCTGACCAAACCTGCTCAGACACGCAGGATCGGCCCTATGCATGCGGTCGAACGGCGGCCCGAGCGCTCAAAGACCATATCGGCGGCGCTATCATCGCCTGTGAACCACGCAGCGGTACGGCCGGGGGTGCGGTCGAAGCGATTTGCCGGGTCGGTGACGAGGATCTTGGCGCCTGGATGGTCGGGCGTGGCTACGCCGTGCCAGATCGGACCCATGGGCTGGACTACACGAAGGCCGCCGAGCGGGCGTGGGGGCAGCATCTGGGTCTGTGGTCCGGGGTGTTCCAGGACCCAGCTGAGAGGCGGATCCGACCGGCCGATGTTGTCCCTGCTACATAGCCCGCGTCGCCTGACGTGGTGCACTGCGGGTGGTCCTGTTGCGCCGCAGCACTACAATTGCCCGGCGCCCGTCTCAACAGCTGGCGCCATCAGAGCCTCGGGCACCGCGGTGACACCTTTGTCCGAGGCTGAAAGCCCGCCCGATTCAGCATCGTGGCGGGCTTTCCTATACCGGTATTTGGGGTATGGTCCGCGCGATTTCCGACTCCCCCGAGTTCGAGGTCACAACCTTCGCCCGCCCGGTTCGCCGGCGCGGGCTTTTTCATGGCCTATGCTCTCCCATAGGCGTTGACGGCAGTGAGCGGCTCGACCTCGGCAACGGCACCATGCGGATGCCGGATGGGTCGATCCGGTCGATCGTCCCGGAAGCCCTGCCGGCGGCGTCGGCAGTGTCGGCGCTCGGGGCGCATCGGGCAGCACGTCGATGCGTTCGGCAACCATGTCGACCGGCTGGGCGACATGGTTTTCCACGGCCAGATCAGCCTCGCGGTCACCGGCGGCGGGCGACGGCGCTTAGGGTGCGGGGCCGCAGCGGCATGACGGACGATCTTGGGATCTCTGAGCCCGGGACCAAGGACGACATGGCCGACTGGCTCTGACCGTGGGTAGCCTCGGGCCGCGCAGACCGGATGGCGGGTGATCGAGGGTGGGAGGAGCATGCCCGGGCCTGCACACCCAAAGCGCCTTGTCGCCCTTCCAGACCCGACGTAGCGTCTGACTGGCGAAGCCTTCGGGTCTGGGCGCCAATGGAGCGATCGGCGATGGCAGCCCACTCGGCGTTGATCGGGAAGGCCGGCGAGATGATGGTGGCGGCCGAACTGATGCGCCGTGGCGTCGAGGTCGCCCAGCCCCATTCCGATGTAGGCGTCGACCTGCTGGCCTATCGCCTGGAGCCGGCCTCGACCGTGCCGAGTCGCATCGTTCCGGTCCAGGTCAAATCAGCCTCGAACGTTGCCTTCAACTTCCACAAGAGCTGGCTCAGGAAGTCGACCAACCTTGTGCTCGTGTGGCGGCTCGAAGCCACGCCCAAGTTCTACGTCTTCGACTCGTTGGCGAGGATTGAGGAGGCGCTCGGCGCCACGTTCAGCGCGTCCAAGTCCTGGGCCGAGAACGGGGCTACGCGGTAACGAACCCCGGCGCTGCGGTCTTGGAGCGGATGACCCTATATCGTAATCGGTGGGATCGCATAATCGGGCAGTTGTGAGCGCGGCTGGAAGTCCGATCACCCGCGTGCCGCCCGCCAGCCGGCCGCCTTCGCCTCGTCCTCGCTGCAGAACATCCTCTCACCGGAGCCGGCGTTGATCACGGTGCGCTCGTAGTCCCGGGTCCCGGGCAGGTGATAGATCTTATCGCCCTTCCGCGAGATGTTGCCCTTGATCGCGCAGGTGACCGGCGCTGGCGCCGGCGCGGCTGCCGGGGGCTTCTCCATCTCCGGCCTGGTCTCGACGCCACCCGCACGCTTGGCGCGCCGCCAGTCCGACGGTGGGTCGAAGGTGCCAGCCCAGAGCCCGCGCTTCGCAGCTCTCGCAGTCGTCTCGGCCAGGACGTAATCGCGGGAATACCGCTGGTAGGCTGTGGCGAGGCCCTGCTGGACCATCCAGGCGTTCAGATCCTCCGTGCCCTTCCTGCACACCGCAACGGTGCGCCCGTAGCGGTCCGTGTCGCGCGGCTCGCAGGAGATGGGAGCCTCGCCGATCCGGTCGGCCAGCGCCAGCGCCGCCCGCTGGCCGCAGCGATAGTCCTTGCCCGCCGCGTCCTGGCAGAGTTGAGCGCTCTCCGGCGCGTCAATGCCGAACAAGCGAATACGGGTTCCGTGGATCACCACGGTGTCGCCGTCCGTGACGGAGGCGCGACCGGTGATGGGCTCGGCAGCCAGAGCGGGGCCGCTCAGCAGCAGGAGAGCGAGGAGGGTGTGGCGCATCCCGAAGCGATAGCCGATCCGCGGCTTCCGGCAACCGGTTCGAGAGCGCGATGCCGAGCCAAGGACGGACGATCGAATGGCGGTGCGGATACTATGCTTCCGCAACGGGTTGCTCGTTATCGGCTGAATCGGAGAACCGTTTTGAAGCAGCTCCTTCTTGGCGCATGCGCCCTAGCCTTGTCATCTTTCGTACTCTCACAGACGACAGCGCCGGCTGATGCGCGCTCACGTCACATGAAGTCGGCCAAGCGGACGGGCATCCCCATCACGAACAACACCGGCGGGCGTGGCTCGTCGAGCTCGGCCGCTGGTGGCAATGCAGGTCAGCCTTCTCGCGGGTCACGTTCGACGGGTGGCAGCGGCGGTGGTGCCGGCAACGGTGGCGGCGGTTAAACGGCACAGGCTGCGCAGTTTAGCCACCGCAGGCTTTCATCGTGGTGGCCCGCCACATGGTACGTGAACGCCAGCGTCGAACTCCGCGGTGACACCTTTGTCCGAGGCTGAGAGCCCGCCCGATCTGTCATCGCAGCGGGCTCTCCTGCGCCTGCAATGCTGATACGGTCGACTCGTTGCCTGGCGTAACGCACCGGGGGACTCCTTGACCTTCGCCCGCCCGGTTCGCCGGCGCGGGCTTTTTCGTGCCGTGCCGTTCGATCAGTGCCGGGCCTTTGGGCGATCGCCGACGAAGTACCTTGTGCCCACGGCCTCGATCATCGTGAGGAAAGCGGCGTGCGCTTCTGCTTCGGTCGCAAACGTGGTCTCCCACCGAACGCAGCCGGAGAGATGGACCACCTCCATGCGCCACCGGCCTGTCTCCCCTTCGAACCGGTAGATCTCGACCTCGACCGTCTCGCCGTCGCGGGCGAACGCGCCCAACAGCGAGGAATGCTCGAATTCGCGATCGTCATCGTCCATGCGGCCCGATCCTGTTCCCTGACCCGCCGCTAACGCAGGGTATCGTCGTGGGACAACAACATATTGGCTGGCGACAAGAGCTGGTAACCACCCGGCGCCATCCTGTCTCACGAGCCGCGTTGCGTATCGGCTCACTTAGGTGAGGCAATCGAGACCCATGCCGCCACATAGCAAGCCGCTAGCTCCCACCGCTAGAGGCGAAAAAGCTGGCCGGCTTGCAGCGAGCGAGATGATCAAGACGCTGAGCCCGGAGACAGGCAGCGTCGAGGGCGTCGTGCGCCGGCTTGAGCAGGTCGGGGTCATCGTGGCCCAGGGGCATCAGGAAGCCGGCATGCTAACTTCCGAAGTCCGGGCGTGGCACATCGGCTTCGAAGCGGGGATGCGCCTCGAACTCGGAGAGCACATGCGCCGCTTTTGATCGGCCGAGTTCCGCCCCGCCCCATGAGCAGATCGGGGCAGGGCCGAGCGTAAAGGCCCATGGCCCGGTGACGTGGAAAGGAGCGGGGTTCAGCTGAGGACCTGAATCACTCAGCAGTCGGCGGCGGAGACGCAGGGCCGTAGCGTTCCGCCAATTCAGCTCGCCCAGCGTCGGTGATTTGATACTCGATGCTGCCTAGGGCCATGTCGGTTCGTCCGGTCGCGTCGATCAGCTGGAGCACCTCCAGCCGCCGCAGGTAGGCGGTCACTTTGTAGAAGCGCGGCCCGTCTGCGGACAGTAGGCGGAGCTGGTACAAGCTCATGGGCGGAAGCTTGTGCATCGGCCCCTGAATGCCTGCGAATTGCCAGCCGACGGCACGGCTGGCGAACAAGCTGAACTGCCCCCTTGGAGCGTCGTTCCCAGACCGCACTCGGTTAGGGTCGAGAGAGCGGACCTATCCGCGGGACTCGGCTCAATTCAGGTTGCCGGCAATGGCGCTGAACTTGGCGCCAAGCCGCGAACCCACGAGCCTGAGCGAGCCGATGATGACGACGGCGATCAGGGCGGCGATCATGCCGTACTCGATAGCGGTGGCGCCGGTCTCGTCGCGGGCGAACCGCTGCAGCAGCCGAGGCATCACGGGGATCCTGCGCCGGTCAGGGCTCACAACCCCGTGATACCGATGGCGCGTTTACGGCTTGTGAAGAACTGCTACCAGGTCCCCACCAATCCCCTGTTGAGTGCGTTTCGCCATCATCGACGATGAAGGCGACGTCTTTTCGTGTCTGGGGCGCTCGAAGCGCCTGACAGGGCTGGCGTTCTCCGACGCGATCCACAGTCCTCCACCGGGACGCTGCCAGCCCAGGGCGTGGCCTGCTGAACCGCGCGGCCGGATCTGGCATGTTCCACCTTCGTTCCAGAATGGAGGCGATGGCGTTGGGGTCTCTGCGGGATGTTCTGCCCGGGCGGGTCTACGTGGACTGCTCGTCCTGCAAGCGGTCCGGTCGGTACTCGGTCGCCAGCCTCCGCGAGCGGTTCGGGCCGGACATGTCGACGCTCGACATCCTGCGCACCCTGACGGCCTCGTGCCGCTACCAGCGGCCGCCCGGCTCGCCGCCGGCCCGGAAGTACGAGCACCTGTGCCTGGCCGCGATCACGCTTCCGCCGCCGGCCAGACCCACGACGCCGGTCTCGCCGGGCGTGCCGTTCACGATCGAGGTGTGGAAGGAGACGGGCGGCTGCGTCGAGGCGCAGCTCGCGGTGATCTACCCCATCGCCATGGCACGAGTCGCGTTCGAGGCCGCTTGCGAGCTGTGGCCGAAGCACGAGGTCACGCTTCGGGATCGGTGCCGGATCGTAGCGCGGCGGGAACGGCCGGAGGAGACCGTCGCGGTCCCCGCCATTACCGCGGGTTCGGCGGCCACACGCTGACGATGGTGCCGCCGCCGTCCCGACGGAAGGACTGGCATTCGACGTGGATAGCCTTGGAGTCCGCCTGGCTCAACTCGTCCCTGTCTGCAGGCGCGGTCTTATGGCAGCACATCGCCAGGCGCCCGGCTTCGGCCGCGGGGACCTTGAGGGAGGATGAGGCTGCCTTGCCAATCAGGTCGAAGAAATCGTTTGGGGGGTAGGCCGTCTCGACGTTCAGGCTGATGTGGCCAGGCCCGACGCCAATGCGGTCGCGACAGCTCAACATGAAGCTCTCAGCAAGGGGGTGCCGCAGGAACACATTGTCCCCGCTGGGCGACCGACGCACGAAGGTTGCACCGGTCGCCTCGACCATCTCGGCGGTCTGCACGTCGCATGGATCGGCGAGCGCAGCGGTCGGAAGGCAGCCGCAAAGGATAGCCAGGATCAGAGTGCGATGCATAAAGTCGTCGTGCGGTCCGCTTCGATGAGGTGCGTCTATGCAAAGTAGCCACCGGAATGGCGGTGTTGAGGGCAGCTGACCCCCTCGCCTTACCCAAGGTTGCAGGTATCATGCCTCAGCTGATCCATTCCGAGACGCTCATCATGAAGCCTGCCGACGCGGATCTCGGCGTGACGATCGATTTCGCCAAAGGCACCGCCAGCCCGCGCCGCGTGTTCGGCGGTCTTGTGACGATCCTCGAAGGGCTGGAGGGGCTTGACCGCGTCGTCATCTCGGCACTCGACCCACGCATCGTGCCGCTGATGGTGCTGGAGGACGTCGAGGCGGCCTCAATCACCGCTTGGGTGCGCACACGGCTGCGCCAGTCCGACGACGAGGTTCTGAAGTCCGGCGACCGGAAGAAGGCGGTTGGCTCGATACTGGTCAAAGGTAAGCATCGAACCCTGGAATACCTCGACGCCAAGCACGCGGTGAACGAGGGCCAGCGGCTCGTACAGCTCAGAGACGACCTCCAGGCGCTGGCCGAATCGTCCCCGATCCGGCATCTGCCGCAGCCGGCGCAAATTGAGTTGCACGACCTCGTGAGGCCGCTCGATCAGATCCAGGCCGGCAAGGCGGCACTATCTCCGGGCGACCGGTTGCTACTGACGACGGATGCCGGTGTCTACGAGGCCAACGTCGCGGAGACCAAGCGCCCGAGCGAATTCGTCACCGAAGCCGAAGGCAGCATGTCGAGCGGTGTCCTGCCGATGCAGTTGCTGGTCAGGCGGCCGGACTACCTCGGCGAGGCTAAGTGGGAGTTCAAGCACGGGCGGGACACCGTGACGGCTGCGATCCTCGACGAGGTGTGGCTGCAACGGTTTCGGGCGGGTGCGGTACCAATCGTGCCAGGCTCTGCACTCGCCTGCATGGTCCGCTATGCCTACGCCTACGATAAGGGCGGTCGGTTGACGTCGGTCCAGCACGATGTGGTCGAGGTCCAGCGTGTCATTCCGCCGACGCACGGGCCCGACGAGTCGATTGATTTCGTCTTGCCCTGAGACGCCCCGTATCCCGCCTATCAGCCGCTGACTTCTGCAGCGGGTGTCACGAGCGGAGGCGTCTGCTGGTGCTGCACAACGCGCCAGACCTCGTGCTCCAGCCGTCGGTAGGTCGAGGTGCAGCGCGCCTCGTACGTCTCGCCGTCGCGGCTCGCCTTGGCACGGTAGGCGATCACGATGAGGCCTTCCTGCGGACGGCTGATCCGCTCATCCGAGATCTCGATCTCAGCCCACCGCGGTGTGGACGCGACCGCCTCGATGGCCTGGGTCCCGCTGAGGACGAATGGCGGCTGTGGCAGGACCATGAGGCATTCCTCGTCCACGAGCTCACGGTAGTGCTCGGCGTCGCAGGTCCACAGGCTCTTCTCGAACGACCACACGCGATCATCGTCCACAGCGCTCTCCCTGATTCTTCGGATTGTAGAGGAAAGCGGACCGCCGACACGTTCGTTCCGCCTGCGACCTGGAGCAGACGCGCTGGACACCCGCCCGGACCTACGCGGCAAAGCTGAACGATGTCGACCGCCTCCTACCTCTCCCGTTGCACGCTCGCCGCCGAGCTCATGATCAGCGAGCGGCGTTGACGAGCTCGTTCGCAGCGGTCTCGCGCTGCCCGGGAAGACGTGATGCTTTTCGCGGGCAGGTAGCTGCAGCCCTCCTTCGCCAGGACGGCGGTAGTGATCGAATCCGGCTGGAAAGGGCCTGAGAAATGGTGACGGACTGATCGGGACTACCCTCCGGACCCATCAAAACCCAGGCCGGACCGATCTCGTGTAAGTTCTGCCTTGCCGCAAACCCAAGGTAGGCCACGATGGATGACGATCAGGACCGGGTCGTTGACCCAAACGGACCGCCGCCTTGGATTCACCTGCTCTCGCCGCAGCAACGCGACTGGCGGGCAAGGCAGCACATGATGGGCCGCAATCCCGACTCATACATTCTGGAACAGTTGGATGATGCCGGCGCTTGGCCGCCGAGAACCAAGCATCGCACCCGTCGCAAGCCTGCGGCCCCTGGCCGTTCTGTTGGATGAAGATGACGCTGGCGGCTTCAAGGGCGGTCACTTCAGGAAGGCGACGACGACACCCGCAAAAAGCTCGGCTGCTAAAACCATGAGCTGAGGATGCTCATAGCCGATGCCATTGAGGATATTCACGGCTCCCGCCGACAGGACCGCGACACCCAGGATTATCGCGACCCGGATGACTTCACTTCAGATAGCCCTTCGCCTTCAGGTGTTCGGTGAGGAGCGTCAGTTCATGCTCTCAGGATCCGACACTCTCACGCGCCAGCCTCATTGCTCTCAGGCGCGCTGTCCGCTCCTCAACGACCTGACGCTTCTCCTCGATTTCAACCCAGACCTCCGTGGAGTTCGTCTCGCGCGTCTCAGCCTTCAGGTGCAGACTTATGTGATCGTTGGAGCGTATAATCGGGAAGTGAGACATTGACCCTCCGCGATGATTGAGAGTGGTTGAGATGCAAGCACTGTGTGTCAGAGCTTCTTCAGCTCGCCCGTGGACCCATCCCGTTCCAAACGTGCAGCCTTCAGCCGAGCCGTGTTCTGATCCGCATCGCTGATACCCGGCGCGACGGAGGTTTTGTCGTCAGGATGATCTTGTATCTTGGCGAACGCGGCGTCGGCCTGCTTCCGCTCTTTGCTATGATTTTCAGGCAAACTGGATTCCTTAGTTTGCGCCCTCAGGATCCTCGCGGTGCCGCACGTAGCCCTGACCGGTGAGCCAAACTGTGAGCGCGTAGCGATCAGTCTACCACAGGCGCAGCAGGTACCCACCTGCCAGCACGACGACGATGAGGGTCACGGCCGAGATCCCGATTTTCTTTGCCGCCTCGGACCCCTGAAAAACGCCGCGCCGGCGGTTCCGGGGCCGAAAGGCTACGATCTTCGGATCCGACAGGTGCTGGGTCAGGCTGTCGGGCAGCCTGCGCTTCGATCGTCCCATGCGCATGTTCGCTTTCCTACGGCCGCCGTATCGCATGGAGAACTTGCGTCAGGTGCCCCACGACGTCGTCACCCTTCGTCGCAGCCGGGCCAACCTGGGGAGCTACCTCAGCTGGCTCGGCACGCTTGGCCACTTCCATTAGCACGTGCTCCACGGAAGGCGGCCACGGGGCGCCGTTGTCTTGGAGCATTCTGGCGGCCCGGACGAGCATGATGAACTGCTCTGGCGGGATCGTCGTGCCCGCCTCGTTCTGTTCGAGAATGCGGTTAGCGATTGCCGTCGCGAGCCTGGCGACCTCGACCAGCTTGTCGGGCTCAGCGTGGGAGCCCGTCACTTCAGGTAGCCCTTCGCTTTCAGATGCTCGGAAAATGAGGCCATCAAAGCGTGTCCCATATCCAAGCCGCCCCCATCATGGCTCCTCCCCCGCACAGCAGGACGATCACGAGGTAACGATGAAAACGGTCGGAGAGGTCAGCGGGCATGACGGGGGCCTACTAGAGCGTCACCCTTGATGGCCGGAGACTGAGGGCCGCCACTAGGTCCAAAACTAAACAGTTCGCCAATTCAGTTTTCGCGTGATCTTCAGGCCACAGCATCCTGCGCCAGCGCCACGGCCAGTTGGTCCGCAGGCCTTCCGCAGTCGCACACCCGGCCCTTCGCCGTTCTCCTCGATGAAGATGACGCCGGCGGTTTCGAGGGCTGCTTGGAGCCTTGCCCCCGTGTCGACGCGGCCGCCGATCGGTCCGTCTTCCGCTTCCAGGCGCTTTACGGCTGGGATCGACACGCCAGACTCGCGAGCGAGATCCTCCTGTGACCATGCCAGGAGAGCACGGGCTGCCTTCGCCTGACGGGTCGATATGGGCATTTGATACTTTCGGTATTCACGCCGCCCGGCATCATCGTTTAATACGAATAGCATCAGAACTGGCCAGCGACAGCAACGCGGCCGAGGCCTGACGCCTGCGTAAAAGCGCGGCCCCACGCACATCCCGAAGCCTTCAGCCCCGGGGATCTCCGGTTATGGCAACGCCCCCGCTCGCCCCAAAATCGGCCGCACGCCGGTTCACCGCCGCCCTCTAGACCACCCCCCGCCCCGTCATCGAACCCGACGAGGTTATTCCTGGCACTGTTGAGGCCTGGGAGGCGATCGCCCCTGTCCGCCCGGACACCGCCCACGTCCGCGCTCTGCGCTACCTCGACTTGGCTGGCTAGCTGATCTCCGCCGCCCTCATCATCGCCGGCGGCGTGTTCGCCTATGGCTATTTGCCGATCGCGTGAAGGAGGCTGTGATGACGTACGGACACAGCACCGCCGCCGACGCGGCGATCAAGGCAATGAGCGAAGGCCTGGAATGCTTTTTTCAGGATCAAGGCATCGCATCGGATCCGGTCCTCTCGGTCGAAACGGATCGAGGGTGTCTCGACCACCTGTTTCTGCGCCGTAGCGCCTGGGCGGCCTACAGCATCACCGGCACGTGCGTCGGCATCTTTGACGCCGCCCGCGAGGCTTCTGCTGCTCTGGGAGGCCGCTCATGACCAAGTCGACCACCAGGAAGACGCCCGCCGCCTCGCGCCCCTCTCTCTGGGCCCGGGCGGCTGATGTAGGTGCCTCGGCCGCCCGGGTTCTGGGACGGAAAGCCGAGGAGCCGGCTGCGCCTCAACCCATGCCGTTGGCCAAGACGTAGGCTGACGCGGTGGAGCTGAGCGGACTCAACATCTCCCAGCTCAGCAATCTCTTCGACGTGTTCAAGGCGATCCACCACCAGTGGCTCGCGGTAGGCTGTCAGCCGTTCGCAGAGAGCCATGACCCAATCGTCGGCGTGCGTCCGAATGCAGCTGGCGATCTTGCTGAGCAGGAAGCCTCGCGTGCGGCCCTGATCCGTGACCGCATCGCCGATGAGGCGCGTCTGCGAAGGCCGCAGGACGACTGGCAGCGCGACGAAGCCCTAAGCCTGCGCATCAAGGACGAGATCTTATGCGAGGGGGCGATCCGGGATCGCGATCTCCTCATGGAAGCCGTGAAGGCCTGGGGCTGATCATGAGCAATGTCGTTCCATTTCCCACCAGCCGTCGGGTGATGGCCAAAGCCATTCCGCGGGAGGAGTTCGAGCAGCTCGCGCTCGATGTCGTAGAGCGGATCGTCGCGCTGTTAGATGATCAAGATCGAGGGCCTGCCGCCCAAGCCGGCGACTGGGTTTTCCAGCCCAAAAATCTCCACAGCATGCAAATCCAGGCCGGTTATGTTGGAATTGAAATGGAGCGATAAGCCGGACACCGACGACGTTTAGACGTTTCAATCCGGCTGAAGGCGGCAAAATGCTCTACGATTGATGTTAGGCAAGGGATGAACATGACGGACTCGGTGCGCAACAACGTCGACCAAAGCCGTTTCGAGCTGGGGGCCGGCGATGCAGTTGTGTTCGCAGATTATCGGCGCGAAGCAGGCTGCCTCATCATCAGCTACGTCTACTCACCACCTGCCTTGCGAGGCACCGGAGCTGCTGGACGGCTCATGGAAGGCGTGGTGGCACAGGCCCGGGCAAGCGGCGAGCGGATTGTACCTCTGTGCGGCTACGCCAGGACTTGGCTGCACAGGCACCACGCGCACCGCGATCTGATCGCGTGAGGTAGCCAACACAGGCTATTCAGATCAATTGAGATCGTCGGCCTTGGCATAGCAAGGTGCGTGGCCGCTCCTTTGAGTCCAGGGACTTCTTAGAAGCGGCAGGTTTATTAGGCGGCGGCACCACCGGCCACGTAGCTGCGCCAGCCGCCGAACTGGGTGATGTCGTCCGCACCTGCGACGCCAGCCGCCTCGACGAGAAAGCCCTTTGGCGCCGTCCCGTCGGCGAGCCGCAGGGTGCCGATGCCAAGGGGCGTCGGGATGGCAGCCACGAAGTCGCCGAAGGCGGCGGGCGGCAGCGCCCAGACCTCCGTCTCGATGTGGCTGCCTTCGCCCGCGGCCACCCGGAGTAGACCCGGGCGCTGCGGCGGCCCGCCCGGCAGGGCGTAGAGGCGGTAATCCGGCCGGGTCGTCACCGCGCGCAGGTAGCGGGCGCCGCGCTCAGTCAGCTCGCGGTTCAGGGGCAGGCCGGAGAGATGCGCGCCGACGACCGCCAGCTCGATCTCGCGCGGGCCGGCCCGGACCGGGCCCGGCTCCACCGCTGGAACAGCCATCGTGCTGGCGCCGATCCGCTCAGCGGAGGCCGCATGCAGGCGCGCGCCGAGAGCGGCGAGGAGGCCGTCCGACCCGCGCGGCGCGAGCAGAGTGATCCCTGCAGGAAAGCCGTCTTCCCGTTTCCGCCCCGGGACCGCAAGGGCGCACCAGTCGAGCAGATTGACGAAGTTGGTGTAGGTCCCGAGCTCGCTGTTCGGGCCGATCGGGTCGGCCACCAAGGCCGCGCAGGTCTGTGGGCGCGGATAGGTCGGCACCGCCAGCACGTCGACGTGCTCCCAGACGGCATCCGCATCCCGGCGCAGATCTGCCAGGCGGTAGAGGCCCGCGAAAGCGTCCGCGGCGCTGTAGCGTTCGGCGGCGCCGATCACCGCCCGCGTGGTCGGGTGCAGGATCCCAGGGCGCGTCTCCATCACCGGGCGGATCGCCGCGTAACGCTCTGCGACCCACGGTCCGTCGTAGAGCAGCGCCGCCACGGCGAACATCGGGCTCAGGTCGACCGGCGCCGCCGCACCGGCAAGTGTTTCAAGGTCGGCGACGGAAGCAGCGAAGGCCGCCTCCGATAGGCCGTCGCCACCGAAGCGCAGGCTTGCCGCGTCCGGGAGCCCGAGGCGCAGGCCCGGCGGGAGCCCCACGGGGACGGGAGCTACGGGCAGCGCCCGCGACCAGGGATCAAGCCCGTCGGGACCCAACATGACGCGGAAGGCCGTATCGGCGTCGGCGACGGTACCAGCGAAGACCGAGAGCGTGTCGAGGCTGCGGCAGGCTGGGAGCATCCCGCGGCTCGAGATCGCGCCGAGGGACGGCTTCAGCCCTACGACGTTGTTGAGCGCAGCCGGCACCCGACCAGAACCCGCCGTGTCGGTCCCAAGGGCGAACGACACGATCCCATGGGCGACCGCCACCGCCGAGCCACTGCTGGAGCCTCCGGGCACATAGGCTGGGTCGATGGCATTGCGCGGGGCAGGATGGGGCGTGCGCAGGCCGACGAGCCCGGTGGCGAACTGGTCGAGGTTAGTCTTGCCGATCAGGATCGCCCCGGCAGCGCGGAGCCGTACAACAGCGTGCGCGGTCTCGGTGGGGGTGTAGGCGAAATCCGGGCAGGCCGCGGTGGTCGGCAGGCCAGCCACGTCGATGTTGTCCTTCACGGCGAAGGGCACGCCCCAGAGCGGCATTACCGCGAGGTCGAAGGGTGGGAGCGCGGCCGCTTCGGCTTGAGCCTCCGCCTCTGGTACCAGCGCGAGGAAGATACCGGGATCATCGACTGTCACGAATCGCCGGTAGCACTCGGCTACGACTTCGCGCGGGTCGAGGCCCGCCGCATAAGCTGCGTGCAGAAGCGGAATCATCGGGAAGGGGGGCACTGAGGCTCTCCTCGTCTTTGGCCGGCTCGCAGGTTCAGGATTCGTCACCAGATCCGAGATACCAGTCGAGGATCTCGGTCCCCTGCATGAAGACCGCGTCGCTGCGCGCGACCAGGGCGTCCAGCAGCCGTTCCAGCAGGCCGATGCGGTGTGGAACGCCGGTGATGTAGGGATGGATCGCGAAGCTCATCACCTTGGCGCCGCCGAGCGGACCGGGACCTGCGGCCTCGGCTGCGAGGCGGTCGAAATTGGCGACCGCCCGCTCGACGAACTCGTCGGCCCGGTGGTGCTGGATGGCCAGCAGCGGAATGTCGTTCAACTCGACGGAGTACGGCAGCGCTACGAGAGACCCGGTGCGTGTCGCCACCCGGCAGGGGCGATCGTCGACCACGAAATCGCCGACGTATTCGATACCTGCCTCGTGCAGATGATCGGGCGTGTCGAGGGTCTCGGTGAGGCCCGGGCCGAGCCAGCCACGCGGCGGACGCCCGGTGACCTCTGCGATCGCCGCGACCGTGCGCGCGATCATCTTGGGCTGGTCCTCGACCCGGTGGGTCGGGACCTGATGGAAGCCGTGAGCCATGAACTCCCAGCCGGCCGCGTGGGCCGCCTCGGCGATGCGTGGATAGGCGGCGCAGACCGAGCCGTTGATAGACAAGGTCGGGCAGATGCCCCGGCTGGTGAACGCCTCGAGGAAGCGCCAGAAGCCGACCCGCATGCCGTACTCGTGCCACGCCCAGTTCGGCAGATCGGGCAGCAGACTCGCGGCGGTCGGCGGCACCAGGATCTGGCGCGGCATTGGGTGGTCGATCAGCCAGTGCTCAACATTGACCACCGGCCAGACGGCGACGTGTTGGCCCCCGGGCAGCGCCAGGCGCGGCCGGTCGACGGCGGCGCGGTAGGCGAGGCGGTTCTCGGGCCTGCGAAGGTCGTCGAACGTGATGTCCATCAGGCAGCCGCCCGCGGCGCGTGGTGACTATGAAGCTGCGCGGCCAGCATTCGGCGCAGGTCGTTGAAGGCCGGGCTCGACACATCGCGCCGCCGCTTCAGGTCGATCGCGTGCACCGCCTCGATCCGGCCGGGACCGGGCGACATCATCACGATGCGGTCGGCCAGGAAGATGGCCTCCTCGATGGCATGAGTGACGAACAGGATCGTCAGCCCGGTGCGAGACCAGAGATCGAGCAGCTCGTCCTGCAACCGCTCGCGGGTCATGGCATCCAGCGCCCCGAAGGGCTCGTCCATCAGCACGACCTCGGCCTCGTTGGCGAGCACCCGGGCGATGGCGACCCGCTGCTTCATCCCACCCGAGAGCTGGTGCGGATAGGCGTCGGCGAAGGCCTGGAGACCGACGAGCGAGATGTACCGCTCAGCGGCGTCGCGCACCTCGGCTGCGGGCCGCCCGCGCGCCTTCGGGCCGAAGCCGATGTTGTCGCGCACGGTGAGCCACGGAAACAGGCCATAATCCTGGAAGACCATGCCGCGGCTCGGCCCCGGCCCCGCGATCGGCTTGCTCCACATTAGGGCATGCCCGGAACTCGGCGCCTCGAAGCCGGCGGCGACCCGCAGCAGCGTCGACTTCCCACAGCCCGAGGCACCGAGCAGGCAGACGAACTCGCCCCGAGCGACGGTGAGGTTCGCCTCGCGAAGGGCCTCGGTCCGGCGGCCGCCCGCCGTGTAAGTCTTCGATACCGCGCGCAGGTCGAGGATCGGGATCGAGGGATCAGCCATGGTTGGGGCTCCAGGCGAGCAGCCGACGGCCGAGCTGCATGACCAGCCAATCGGAGACGAACCCCGCGACCCCGATCACCGCCATGCCGCAGATTACGATCTCGG
This sequence comes from Methylobacterium sp. AC315, assembly GCF_979253755.1. Taxonomy (NCBI): domain Bacteria; kingdom Pseudomonadati; phylum Pseudomonadota; class Alphaproteobacteria; order Hyphomicrobiales; family Methylobacteriaceae; genus Methylobacterium; species Methylobacterium sp. AC315. The sequence goes on along the minus strand of NZ_CEEDEA010000020.1, from coordinate 14,009 downwards.
TGCGCGACAGCTGGCGCGCCTCCATGATGATCGCGCCGAGGCCGGTCTGAACGCCGGTCATCTCGCCGACCACGATTACCACCCACGCGAAGCCCAGGCCCAGCCGGAGACCGGTGAAGATCGACGGCAGGGCGGCCGGCAGAACGACCCGGGCGAACTGCGCCGGCCCGGTGCAGCCCAGCATTGCGGCCGCCTCGAACAGGCGCGGCTCCACCGAGCGCACCCCGAACACAGTGTTGACCAGGATCGGGTAGAACGCTCCGAGGAAGACGAGAAAGAAGGCGGAGCGCGGACCAAGGCCAAACAGGATCATCGCCAGCGGCAGCCACGCGGTGACCGGGACGGGCCGCAGGACCTGCAGGACTGGATCGAGGAGCGCCCGGACAAGCGGGACGCGCCCGATCAGCAGGCCGAGCGGTAGGGCTGCGGCGGCGGCCAGCGCGAAGCCGCCGTAGACGCGGCCGAGCGACGCCGCGAGGTGCGTCCACAGTGTGCCGCTGAAGGCGTCGTCGTTGACGCCGCCGATCGCGAGATCCTGCATCTCCGCCCAGACATCGGCGGGCGGCGGGATAAGGCTATAGGGCCGGCCTGCGGTGGCCACCTGCCAGACGGCGACGAGCAAAGCCGGCACCACGCTGGCCAGTCCCAACCGGCGCAGGCGTGCGAGCCCGGCCCCGGTCCTAGCCGCGGGCCTGGATGTCGATCCGACCGGCGACGCCGGCAGGGCGCCGGCCTCGATCCCGGTGCTCACGCTCGCCCCATCGCGTCAACGAAGCGGGTGTCGATGAAGCCGGGCTCCGGCAGGCGCTTGATCTGCTTGAGCGCCAACATGTGCTGGGCGTAGGCCCCAGCCTGTCTCACCTCGTCCGGCCCAAGGCGCCAAGTCAGCTCCACGTTCGGGGCCGAGAGTTCCAGCGCCTCGCGCTTTTGCCCGAGCTTGGCCACCGCCATGGCGATCATCGCGTTGCGGTCGCCGGCGGCGAAATCCGTGGCCTTGCGGTGAATCTCCAGCATGGTCCGGACGAGGTCCGGACGTTCGGCCAACGTGTCTCGGTGTGCGCCGAACACCATGTTCAGCGCCCCCATTTCGGTGCCGTAAGGATACTCGACGAGCTGGCCGATGCCCGAGGCGAGACTGACGCCCGGCCCTGGCTCTGCGCCGACATAGGCGTCGATATCGCCGCGGGCCAGCGCGATGTGCATCTCCGAGAAGGAGATCCGGACGGGCGTGATGTCCTTTACGGACAGTCCCTCCATGCGCATCCGCTCGAGGACGAAGACCTCCTGGGTGCTACCGGGCCAGATCGCGACCCGCTTGCCCCGCAGGTCCTTGATGGCGCGGATGTCCGAATCCTTCTTGGCGATCACCGCCATCCCGCGATTGCAGGTGGAGGCGATCACCACGAGCGGCTCGCCCGCGGCCGCCCCCAGCGTCGCGGCTGCGATGCCGAAGGTGCCGAAATCCACCGACTTGGTGACGACGGCGTTCTTGCATTCCGTCGGGCTCTCGAAGGGCACCACCTCCACCGTCACGCCCGCGGGAGTGAAGCGCTCGTAGAAACTCGGCGCGATCGAGTGGATCAGCTTCAGCGATCCCATTCGGATCGTGACGGGCGTGCCCTGGGCGCGCGCGCCAGACAGGGGGCCAAGGGCGAGGCCGGCCCCGAGACCGGCCAGAAGGGTGCGGCGGCGGATCATCGAATGGCTCCTTCAGAGTCCCGATGGTGCAAACGCTAGGAGTCTAACCTGTTGCAAGGAAGTGCTATTTGATGATCGTGCCGTTGCTTCGCAGGCAACGGCACGCATGATGAAGGCATGAAGCACCTGCGCACGGTCACCTATGTCGCCGAAGTCGCCCGGGCCGGCTCGATCCGGCGCGCGGCGGAACGTCTGAATCTCACGCCCTCGGCCCTGACGCGGCAGATCCAGGACCTGGAATACGAGCTCGGCACGCCGATCTTCGAGCGCCTGCCACAGGGAATGCGGCTCAACGCGGCCGGCGAGCTCTTCGTCCGCCACATCCGCGACCAGGCCGCGGATCTTGAGCGGGTGCGCTCACAGATCGCCGACCTGTCGGGGGTGCGGCGAGGGCACGTGGCCCTGGCCTGCAGCCAGGCCTTCGTTACGCAGGTGGTACCGGAAGAAGTGGAGGCCTATCGTGCGCGCTTCCCGCAGGTCGGCTTCACGGTGCAAGTCCGCGACCACGCGCAGGGGGTGAGCGCCCTGGCAGCCTTTGAGGCGGATCTTGCCCTGATCCTGCAGCCGCCGCCCTCGGCAGAGCTTCATCCACTCTATTCCGGCCAGCAGACGCTCTGCGCGTTGATGCGCAAGGGCCACGCGCTGGCGGCGGAGACCGGGCCTGTGCGGCTGCGCGACTGCCTGACCCATGCCCTGGCGCTGCCCGACCACTCGCTGGCCATCCGCCACCACATGGAGCACGCGCTGGCCCGACGCGGCGTCGAGCTACGGCCGGCTGTCGAATCAGGGTCGCTGGAATTCTTACGCAATCTTACGCTGCGAGAGAACGTGATCAGCCTGCAGATCCCCAGTGGCATCCCCCAGGATCCGCGCCTGCACAGTCGTCCTATCGACACACGCGATTTGACGCCGATGACATTGATTCTTGCGCAACTGCGCGGGCGATCACTTTCCGTAGCCGCGGCAAAGTTCGCCGATCAGCTCGTCCTTCGACTCAACCGAGAAGCAGCTTGACGTATTTTTTTAGCGGAAATTGTCAGCTGCGCTCGATGAAGTAACGTCTTCTCTCAGGCTGAACACGCTGGGTGCCGTGCCTCAGACGAATGGTTCAGGGGATTGGCCACGGCGGCGACGATGCCGGCGGCCCACTCGGTTCAGACGATGAATCAGGCGCGCCGGTTATGCTCGGCGATATAGGGTTTAATCGCAGCCTGCAGGTCGACGAGGCTGGCAAGTGAACCGCGCCGCAACCGGAGAGGTGATCGCCGATAAGATGCTCCCGACAGCATTCAGGCCGAAGGCGCAGGTCAGTGTGAAGTGGAAGGTCAAGTGCGGATGGTGGGCGAGCTAGACGCACAACTTTGTGCGCGTGCGCGCCGCCACACGTCGTCGCGCGAGCCGGTGGTCGCATCGAGTGTGTCCGCGGGTCGGGTCCATGTACACCGACGACGCGGGAATTTCATCGAGCCTGTCAGAGGTGTACCTGTCTTTAACGGCCCACGCCCTGCATTCGAAGCGCCATGCCGGACTTGAAAAGCCTCGATGTCTATTACTGGGCCGCCACCCTCGGCAGCTTCAGCCGCGCGGCCGAGCGATTGAACATGACGCAGCCTGGGGTCTCACAGCGGATCGCCGCGCTGGAACGGGAGTTCGGCCTGCCGTTGTTCGAGCGCGGCGCCCGAGCCGTCGTTCTCACGCCGAAGGGCCGTGAACTCCTGAGCTATGCCGAGCGCTTTCTGCGCCTGCGCACCGAAATGATGGGAGCCGTCGCCAATCCCGCGGCGACGACTGGTGTGCTGCGACTCGGCGCGTCGGAGACCCTGGTCCACACATGGCTCATGCGGTTCATCGAGGCGATGAGCCGGACCTATCCCGGAGTGGCCTTGGACCTCTCGGTCGATGTCTCGCCGAACATGCGTGATGCACTCGTGCGCCACGAACTCGATCTCGCCTTCCTCGTAGGGCCCATCACGGCGCCGGACCTGATCAACCTTCCTCTCTGCCGGTTCTCGATAGCCTGGATCGCCGCGCCTGGCCTTGATTTCGGTAATGGCGAGATCGGCTTGGCAGAACTCGTCAGGCACCCCGTAATCACCTATCCACGCAATACCAATCCCTATGCCCAGCTACGCGAACTGCTGGCGCGCTCGAATCTGCCGCCGCCGCGGCTCTACAGTAGCGCCTCGCTCTCGACGATCGTACGCATGGCGGTGGAGGGTATCGGCGTCGGAGTGATCCCTGCCGAGACCGTGCGCGCCGAGTTGGCGGACGGGCGTCTGCGCGTCGTTGAGACGACAGTGTGTCTTCCGGACATCAATTTTACCGCGACCTACGAGAACGTACCGGATAACCGGCTCGCTGCGGCGGCCGCCAAGATCGCCCGCAGCATCGCCGTTGAATGGTGTCGCAGCGCATAAGCCAGCCTTATGGATTTCTATGAGAAAAGATAATTAGACGCCCGATGCCCATCAGATAGGCTTGCCGTATTCGAAGGCAGAGCAGGTCGGTGATGACCTCCACGGTGACTCAGTCCGCAAACGATCCGACGGTTCGGGCGATGTGGACCGGCCTCGAGGGCCGGCTCGCCTGCCGCGATGGGACGATCCCCGGTAGCACTGCGGGCGTTGCCGACGGCTACGTCCAGGGAAATCTTGCAGTCTTCCCCGAGAGGCTAGCCGATGATTTCCGCCTCTTCGCCGAGCGCAACCCGAAATCCTGCCCTGTGATCGGCGAGTCGCGGCCGGGTCACCGCACGATCCCAGAACTCGGCCTCGACCTCGACCTTGCCACCGACGTGCCCGGCTACCGCGTCTGGCGCGACGGCGCGGTGGTCGAGGAAAGGACAGACGTCGCCGATCTCTGGCGCGACGACCTCGTGGCCTTCGTCATCGGATGCTCGTTTTCGTTTGAAGCAGCCCTCGTCGAGGGCGGACTTCCCCTGCGCCATGTCGAGATGGGCGTGCGCGTTCCCATGTACCGGACAAGCATTCCTTGTGCGCCGGCCGGGCCGTTCGCCGGGCCGATGGTCGTGTCCATGCGCCCGCTCACCCCCGCACAGGCGATCCGCGCAGTCGAGATCACCGCGCGCTATCCCCGGGTGCACGGCGCGCCTGTCCACCTCGCCCGGCCCGACTTAATTGGCATCAGTGACCTCGGCGCTCCCGATTACGGTGACCCGGTGCAGATCGGTGCGGACGAGATCCCGGTGTTCTGGGCTTGCGGCGTTACCCCCCAGTCGGTGATCGCCGCGGCCCGCCCGAATTTTGCGATCACCCACGCGCCCGGCTGCATGCTCATTACGGACCGGCTCAACGCTGAATTCGCGATGGCGTGAATCCCGCATTCGGGCTCTCGTCCCCTCGGAGAACTCCCCATGCTGCGTCGTCGCGAAATTCTGGCTGGTGGCGCCCTGGCACTCGCGGGGCTCGGGTCCCACCGCGCGGTGGCTGCCGACGAAGTTGTCGTAGGTGTGCTCTACGCCCTATCCGGCGCCAGCGCACAGAACGGCGTCGATGCTCGGCGTGCCTTCGAGACGGCGCTCGACGTGATCAACGAGAGTCACGACCTCGACCTTCCGGCCGCCAGCGGTATCGGCCTCGAAGGTCTTGGCGGCGCCAAGATCCGCCTCGTCATCGCCGACCACCAGGGCGACCCCCAGAAGGGCCGTGCCGAGGCGGAACGCCTGATCACACAAGACAAGGTCATCGCGATCGTCGGCGCCTACCAGTCCAGCGTCTCGGCCACGGTGAGCGCCGTATGCGAGCGCTACGGCGTACCCTTCGTCTGCGCCGACTCGTCCTCGCCGAGCTTGAGTCGCCGGAACCTCAAATACTTCTTCCGTCCGGCCGCCAACGACGAGATGTTCTCCGCGGCGATGTTCGATTTCATGGACAGCCTGCGTAAGCAGGGCAAGACGATCGACTCGGTCGCGCTGTTCTACGAGGACACGATCTACGGCATCGACTCGTCCAATGTGCAGCGCAAGCTCGCGAGCGAGCGCGGCTACAAGGTCGCCGCGGACGTGAAGTACAAGAGCAACTCGCCTTCGCTGACCGCCGAAGTGCAGGCGCTCAAGTCCGCCGGCGCCGACGTGCTGCTGCCGACCTGCTACACCAACGACGCCATCCTGCTCACGAAGACGATGAGCGAACTGGGCTACAAGCCGAAAGCGATCATCGCCCAAGCAGCGGGCTTCTCAGAGAAATCAGTGTTCGATGCGGTGGGCGAGCGGTTGCAGGGGCTGATCTCGCGGGCGAGCTTCTCCCTGGATCTGGCCGCCAAGCGCCCGTCGGTTGGCATCGTCAACGACATGTTCCGTAAGAGGGCCGACCGAGATCTCAACGACAACACCTCGCGCCAATTCACAGCAATGCTCGTCCTGGCCGACGCCCTCAACCGGGCAGGCTCCACGGAGGGCGCGAAACTGCGTGCAGCGCTTGCCGCCACGGACATACCCGGCACGCGCACGATCATGCCGTGGAAGAAGGTGGCCTTCGATTCCGGCGGCCAGAACCCCGACGCGACGCCAGTTCTGATCCAGTACGTCGGCACCAAGTTCGTGACGGTGTTCCCAGAATCGGCCGCCGTCGCCCCGGCAATCTGGCCGATGAACGCCTGAGCTGACGAACTGGTCGTGTTCATCGCACTCCCGTCGTCCCGCGATCAGGGGCGAGGGTGAAAGCGTGAGGCCCGTCGGTTCTCGATCACGACATCCTCGGACCTGCGCGGGATCACACCGATGACGATGCAAGCCCTCGTGCAGGTGCTGGCGAGCGGATTGCTCACCGGACTGATCTACGGCCTCGTTGCAGTCGGCCTGTCGCTGATCTTCGGTTTGATGGACGTGGTCAACTTCGCCCACGGCGAATTCCTGATGTTGGCGATGTACGCGACCTTCGGGCTCGTCTTCATCTCCGGGCTGGATCCGATCGTCCTGATGCCGCTCGTCGCCGCGCTCATGTTCGTGCTCGGCGGCACCGTGTATCTCGGCGTGGTCCGCTTCGCGATGCGGGCCAAAGCCAACCAGGGCATGGTGCAGATCTTCGCGACCTTCGGTCTGGCGATCCTGCTCCAGGGCGTGGCGCAGTATCTGTTCACCCCGGATTACCGCAGCCTTCAGGTCTCCTGGCTCGGGGGGAAGACCCTCGACCTTGGCGGCGTCTTCCTGCCCTGGCCGCAGATCTTTGGGGGCCTGGTCTCGCTGGCGGCCTTCGGCGGCCTATTCCTCTTGATGACGCGGACCGATTTCGGCCGGGCGCTGGAGGCGACCCGCGAGGACCAAGGCGCCGTTGCCCTGGTCGGCATCGACCGAAACCGAGTCTTCGCGCTCGGTTGGGGGCTCGGAGCCGCGCTCGTCGGGCTCGCGGGCGCCGTGCTCACCGTGTTCTACTACATCCATCCCGGAGTAGGCGGCGCCTTCGCGCTGATCGCCTACGTCACGGTGGCGCTCGGCGGCTTCGGCAGCGTGTTTGGGGCGCTCGCCGCCGGCCTGATCGTCGGGCTTGTCGAGGCGGCCACCGCACTGGTGCTGCCACCTTCGCTGAAATCGGTGGGCGTCTACGCCCTCTACCTCCTCGTCGTTCTGGTGCGGCCCCAGGGCCTGTTCGGGAGGCTCTGAGATGACCGGCATGACGCTCACCACCGCGCCTGCGGCCTCCCCGGGCCTGGACGAGGCTGCCCGACGCTTCGCGGCCAAGCGCCGACGCAGCCTCTATGTCGGCGCGGTCGTGTTCGCTGGGCTCGCAGCTCTGCCTTACGCGATCCGGGACGTGTACCTCCAGAACGTGCTGGTCCTGACCTTGCTCTACGCGGCCCTGTCGCAGAGCTGGAACATCCTCGGCGGCTATTGTGGGCAGATCTCGCTCGGCCACGCGCTCTATTTCGGCATTGGCGCCTACGCCACCAGCATCCTGTTCGTAAACTACGGAGTCTCCCCTTGGCTGGGGCTCGGGCTCGGCGGACTACTCGCGGCCCTGGTGGCACTCGCCATCGGCTGGCCCTGCTTCCGCCTCGGCGGCCATTATTTCTCGATTGCCACCATCGTCATCGCCGAAGCCGGGCTGCTGCTCGTGCAGAACTGGGATTTTGTCGGCGGGGCGATGGGCGTGCAGTGGCCGTTCAACCCAGATTCCTGGACGACGCTCCAGTTCGCCCGGGACAAGATCCCGTACGCCCATCTCGCTCTCGGCCTGTTCGTCGCGACGTGGCTCGTCACCTTCGGCGTCGCTGAATCGCGCTGGGGCTATGGTTGGCGCGCGGTCAAGGACGACCCAGCCGCCGCCCAGAGCCTCGGCGTAGAGGTGTTCCGCTCCAAGATGGCGGCGGCGGCGATCTCGGCTTTCTTCACCGCGATCGGCGGGGGACTCTACGCCTCCTACGTCTCCTACATCGATCCCGAGAGCGTGATGAGCTTTCGCTTCTCGCTGCTGTTCGCACTGCCTGCTGTGCTCGGAGGCGTCGGGACCCTCTGGGGGGCACTGGTCGGCGCGGCGATCCTCATCCCGATCACCGAGATCAGCCGCTCCTACCTCGGCGGCACCGGTAGCGGCATCGACCTGATTTTCTATGGCGGCCTCGTGATGGTCGTGGCGATTGCCCGGCCCGAGGGCGTGCTCAGCCTGTTCAAGCGGACGCGCGCCGCGCGCAACGAGGAGGTGTGATCCCGTGAGCGAGGACCCGAGTGGCCCGATCCTCCGCATCGACGACGTGACGCTGGCATTCGGCGGCTTGGTCGCCAACCGCGACGTGACCCTCGACGTGCGTAGAGGCGAGATCCTGGGGCTGATAGGCCCGAACGGAGCCGGCAAGTCGACCCTGTTCAACCTGATCTCAGGCGTCTACCGACCCAACAAGGGGCGTATCCTGTTCGAGGGGGCCGACGTCACGCGGCTGCCGCCGGCCGAACGCTGCCGCCGAGGGATCGCCCGCACCTTCCAAGTGCCGCGCTCGTTCGACTCGATGAACGTCCTGGAGAACGTCACCGTTGGCGCCCTCGCGCGACACCCGACCGCCGCCTCGGCTCGGCGTGCGGCCCTGGACATCCTTGAGCGCATCGAACTGACCCACCGGGCCGAGGCGGTGGCGGGCGAACTGACGCCGCCTGAGAAGCGCCGCTTGGAGGTGGCGCGCGCGCTCGCCACCGGCCCAAGCCTGCTGCTGCTGGACGAGGTGCTGACTGGCCTAACCCCATCAGAGGCCAAGGCCGGCGTCGCGCTGATCCGGCGCGTGGCGGCTACGGGCGTCACCGTGATCATGGTCGAGCATGTCATGGAGGTGGTGATGCCGCTGGTTGACCGCGCCGTAGTGCTCCACCTCGGCAGCGTCCTGGCTCAGGGCCTGCCGGCCGATGTGGTCCGGGATGACGGCGTCATCACCGCCTATCTTGGGGAGCGCCACCGTGCTGCTTGAGGTCAATGAACTCTCCACGGCCTACCAGGGCCTGCTGGCGATCCAGGGAGTTTCGCTCAGCGTGGCCGAAGGCGAGATTGTCGTCGTGGCCGGCGCCAACGGCGCGGGCAAGTCGACCTTGCTCAAGTCGATCTCCGGGCTCGAGCGACCGCGCGACGGCACCGTGAGCTTCGATGGTGTCCGCCTCGATGGGCTTCCAGGGCACCTAATTACAGCCCGCGGCGTCGCCTACGTGCCCGAGAACAAGCGGCTGTTTCCGCGTCTCTCGGTAGCTGACAACCTTCGACTCGGCAGCTATCTGCACCGGGGCAAGGCGGACCGCGACGCGCCACTGGAGCAGGTCTTCGCGCTGTTCCCGCGGCTCAAGGAGCGGCTGCCGCAGCGAGCGGCGACTCTGTCCGGTGGCGAGCAGCAGATGCTGGCCATCGGCCGGGCGCTGATGACGCGCCCCCGGCTGCTGATGCTCGACGAGCCCTCGCAGGGCATCATGCCCAAGCTCGTTGACGAAATCTTCTCGGCTATCACGGCGATCCGCGACACCGGGGTGACCGTACTCCTCGTCGAGCAGCGGCTCGCCGAAAGCCTCGCCATCGCCGACCGCGCCTACGTTCTCCAGACTGGCCGCGTCATCCTCTCCGGGCCGGCAGAGCAGGTGCGTGACGATCCGGAGGTGCGGCGGGCCTATTTGGGGATTTGATAGCGTTCCCGTGTCGGCAGCGCCGACGCACGGCATAACGGGAGCACGTCCGATGACCAGTGTGGATCTGAACTCCGACCTTGCAGAAGGCTACGGCACTTATGCTTGCGGTGACGACGCGGCGATGCTCGACGTGGTCACCTCGGCCAACGTCGCCTGCGGCCTGCATGCAGGTGATCCAGAAATCATGTCCCGTACTTTCCAACTCGCGAAGGATAAGGGCGTTGCGGTCGGCGCCCATCCGGGCTTCCCCGACGTCTGGGGCTTCGGCCGCCGCCACATTCCGTTTAGCCCCGGCGAAATTGAGCGGCTGGTGGCGTATCAGGTCGGCGCCGCTCAGGCGCTGGCAACCTATGCCGGACACCGCCTGACCTACGTCAAGACGCACGGAGCCTTGGGCAATATCGCGGCGGAGGAGCGTCCGGTCGCCGACGCCGTCGCTCGCGCAGTCAGGGCGGTCGATCCGAACCTCGCGCTGCTCGCCATCGCTCTAAGCGCGCAGGTAGCGGCGGGGGAGACTGCGGGCCTTGAGGTCCACCAGGAGATCTTCGCCGATCGCGGATATACTGAAGCTGGTCTGCTGATCCCGCGCAGCCAGCCCGGCGCCCTGATCACCGAGGCCGATGCCGCCGCCGAACGGGTGCTGCGCATGGTCGAGGGCGGGGCGATCCTCACCGCCTCGGGCAAGGCGCTGCCGACGCCGATCCGCTCGATCTGCGTCCATGGGGATTCCGCCCACGCCGTCGCCACGGCCCGGGCGGTGCGGGCCCGCCTGGAGGGTGCCGGCGTGACGCTGGCGCCGTTCCGGCCATGAGTGAGAACGAGCTCCGGCTGCTCGATTCCGGCGAGGCGGCCCTGGTGGTGGAGTTCGGCAGCACCGTCGATCCGGCGATCAGCGACCGGGTTCTGGCGCTCGACGACGCCCTCGGCCTCGATCCGCTGGACGGCCTGCGCGAGCGCGTGCCGACCTACCGCTCGCTGATGCTCCACTACGATCCGCTGGTGCTCGACCGGAAGGCACTGGCCGAGCGGGTCCGGGCGCTGGTCGCCGGGGCCGTGGCGCGCGCCGGCACGCCGACCCTATGGACGCTGCCCTGCTGCTACGACCAGCCCCACGGCGAAGACATAGCCCAAGTCGCCGAGCGCACCGGCCTGTCGCCCGACGCCGTGGTGGCGACCCATGCCGGGGCGATCTACCGGGTCTACATGTACGGGTTCGCGCCGGGCTTCGCCTATCTCGGCGGCCTGCCCAGGACCCTGGCGGTGCCGCGACGCACGAGCCCGCGGCCGCCGCATCCGCGCAACGCCGTGGTGATCGGCGGCGGCCTCGCGGCGGTGGCGACGGTGCCGATGCCGACCGGCTGGTACGTGATCGGCGCGACGCCGGCCCGGCTCTACGCCCCGGAGCGCGACGAGAGCTTCTTCATCGGCGCCGGCGACCTGATCCGCTTCGAGCCGGTGGACGCCGCGACCTTCGACGCCCTCGACGCCCGTGAAGCGGCCGGCGAGCGCGTGGCCCGCCGCGAGGAAGCCGGCCGATGACCGCCCTAGTCGTGCAAGCCGCCGGCCCCGGCATCACCCTCCAGGATGGCGGCCGGCACGGCTACCTGCGCTACGGCATCACCGCCGCGGGCCCGATGGACCCGCTGATGCACGCCACCGCTAACCGGGCCGCGGGCAATGCCCTCGACGCCACAGCCATCGAGGTCTCCACCGGCGGCCTGACGGTGACGGCCGAGGGTGGAACGCTCGGGATCGCGTTGGTCTCGCGCAGCTTCCGGATCGCCCTCGACGGCGCGGCTTTGCCCGACGCGGTTGCGATGACCCTGGAGCCGGGCCGGACGCTGACGGTCCGCGCCGGCGCCTCTGGTGCCTGGGGCTACCTGGCCGTGCAGGGGCGCATCGACGTGGCACCGGTGCTCGGATCGAGAGCGACCCATACCCGCTCCGGCCTCGGTGGCCTGAACGGGCGCGGGCTCGCGGTCGGCGACCGCCTGCCGGTGGCCGAAGCCCGCCCCGGCGAAGTCGCGCCGCACCAGCTGATCGCTCCCTGGCTCGACAGGAGTCCCGAAACAATCCGGGTCGTGCTCGGTCCGCAGGACGATTATTTCGCCGCCGACCAGATCGACGCCTTCCTGGCCGGTCCCTGGACCGTCTCGCCGCGCGGCGACCGCATGGCCTGCTTCCTGGACGGGGTGCCGCTGAAGCACGCCAAGGGCCATGACATCGTCTCCGACGGGGTGGCGATGGGCGCGATCCAGGTGCCGGGCAACGGCCTGCCGATCATTCTGATGGCGGACCGGCAATCCACCGGCGGCTATCCGAAGATCGCCACCGTGATCGGGCCGGATCTCGGGCGCCTCGCCCAGGCGCAGGGCGGGAGGTGCCTGGCGTTCCGCAGCGTCACCGTGGCGGAGGCGGTGGCGGCCCGCCGGGCCGAGCGCGACGCCCTGCGCGAGCCGGTGCCGCGCGATCCCATGCTTCGTACCGACTTTCCGTCCGAACTCCTGCTCGGCCTCAATCTCGTCGGCGGTGTCACCGATGGGCGAGCTTGAGGGCTCATTGGGGCAAAAGCGTTTGCCCGCACAGTTTGTATGGGCCCGGCACGGCGCGATCGCCCCCAGTCGCTGCACCGCGTCGCCAGGTTATCCGCTGCTCCTGAGGGCCGGCGGCCTCTCTGCCGCAGGAACACGACCATCCCGTTTTGGTTCGCTGATCGAATGCGATGAACGGGAGGGCGATACATGGCGCAGGTGCGCGGATCTACGGTCGTGATCACCGGCGCGTCGAGCGGCATCGGCCGTGCTGCGGCTTATGCCTTTGCTGCCAGGGGTGCCCGCGTCGTTCTCGCTGCCCGTCGTGCCGATGTTCTCGACGATGTCGTACGCGAGATCCGGGACGGTGGTGGCGCGGCGATCGCGATCCCAACCGACGTGACCGACACCGACGCTGTCTTCGCGCTGGCGGAAGGCGCGGCGAGGGCGTTCGGTGGCATCGATGTCTGGATCAACAATGCAGGTGCGGGGGTATTTGGGCCGCTCCTCGACGCTCCGCTCGACCTGCACAGGCAGACGATCGAGATCAACCTGATGGGTGCGATTCACGGTGCCTATGCCGTGCTGCCACACTTCCTTCGCCAGGGGCACGGCACGCTGATCAACACGGTCTCGATGGGCGGCTGGGCCCCGACGCCGTTCGCGGCAGCGTACACCGCGAGCAAGTTCGGCTTGCGTGGCTTCTCAGCCAGCCTGCGCCAGGAGCTTGCCCGGCATAAGCACATCCACGTCTGTGGCGTGTTCCCGGCAATTGTCGACACCCCCGGTCTGGAGCACGGGGCCAACGTCACGGGCAAGACGCTTAACCCAGGTCACCTCTACTACGCGCCCGAGAATGTGGCCGAGGCCTACCTGCGCTTGGTTCGGCATCCCCGACACGAGACGGCGGTCGGCTGGCCGGCCCGCCTCGCCCAAGCTGGCTACGCGCTCGCGCCCTCGCTGACCGAGCGTGTGATGGGCGCAGGATTTCGCTTCGCACTGGACCGGGCCGATCCAGGACCACGGACCCATGGGGCGCTGCGGAAACCGATCTCACAAGGAACGAGCGCTGACGGCGGCTGGCGGGCGCGCAAGGGTGTACCGTCGGCGGGGACGATAAGCGCCGGGATCGTTTGGGCCGGTGTCGGCGCCGCCGTTTTGCTTGGCGTCGCCCTGAGCACGCGGAAGGCCCGATAGAGGATTGTATTCTCGTCTGCTTGGGCGGCGATCCGTGAACCGTCAACCGCGCCGAGCGTCGATCTTGGAACGATGTCGCCCCGCGACCGTGGAGGACGTGCGGGCAAACCTGGCGTTCGACTACGAACCGAGCGCTCCGACATGCGTTGCAGCGTGCGCGGGCGGATGTCCGCCGCGCCGAGGATCCAGCGGGTCCCGACAACAATCCGCCAAGACCGCCTGCCGCTCGCTACCGTTCGCCCGGCTTAAACGGGGGTTCCTTGCCTAGCGGCACGCCTTCCTCGGCCATGCTCAGTAGCATGGCCACCGTCACGTAGGTGCCGGTGAGTGTCGTCAGGTCCACTACGCCCTGCTCACCCAGCACTTCCTTGGCCCGAGCGTGTCAAACAGCGTTGAACATTGGTTCTTCCGCACTTTCGGTGCTGAAGGTTTGGCATCCGATCAAGCTTTGCCGATCCCGGCTCATGCAGGATGCA
>NZ_CEEDEA010000019.1:0-79311 GCF_979253755.1 Methylobacterium sp. AC315 | reverse complement strand
GGCGTCGAGTATGCGATCACCCCGCTTGGCCATTCCCTGCGCCAACCCTTCGAGGCGCTCTGCGCGTGGGAGGGAGAGGCGCGTCGGCCGCCTCACCGCCCTCCGCAGGCTCGACCATAAGAATCGGCGTCCCCTCCGAGACCTTCGATCCGATCCCGACCAGCAATTCCCGCACGGTGCCGGCCACCGGGGAGGGGACTTCCATGGTCGCCTTGTCGGATTCGATGCTGAGGATCAGGTCGTCCACGGCGAGGCGGTCGCCCGGCTTCACCAGGAGTTCGATCACAGGCACGTCCCGGTAATCGCCGATATCCGGGAGGGCGATCTGCAGCGCGGCGCTCATGCGGGCGGGTTTCCGTGGCTTGTCTGGAGCGGATTGTCGTTTGGTGCGGGCGGGGCCCGGGGGGCCTCGCGAAGCGTCTGCGACGTCCGGTGGCTTCCCACCTGCGACCTCATCCTGAGGTGCTGCGCAGCAGCCTCGAAGGAGATCTCCAGGGATCGCGCGGCCGGCTGGAGGGCTCCTTCGAGGCATCCGCTACGCGGACGCACCTCAGGATGAGGTCGCGGGTGGGAGTTCGTCAGGTCGCACTGGCCGTCAGATCGTCCAGGGCGCCGGCGTTTCCGCGTCGATCCCGTAGCGCCGGATCGCCTCGGCGACCGTGGCGCGCGGCACCGTGCCGGCCTCGGCCAGCGCGTGCAGGGCGGCCACCACCACGTGCTGCCGGTCCACCTCGAAGAAGCGGCGGAGCGCGTTGCGGGTGTCGCTGCGGCCGAATCCGTCGGTGCCGAGCGTCACGAACCGGGCGCCGAGATAGGAGGCGATCAGTTGCGGGTAGGCCCGGACGTAGTCGGTCGCCGCCACGATCGGCGTCGCGCCCGGCAGCAGGGCAGCCACGTGGCTCTTGGGCGCTTCGGCCTCCGGGTGGAGCATCGCCCGGCGCTCGGCCTCTCTCGCGTCGCGTGCGAGCTCGCTGAAGCTGGTGACGCTGAACAGCTCGGCCGCGATCCCCCAATCCTGCGCCAGCAGGGCTGCGGCTGCGATCACCTCGGGCAGGATCGCGCCCGAGCCGAGGAGCCGCACCGCCGCAGGGCCGGTGTCCGGGCCCGCCAGGCGGTACATCCCCTTCAGGATGCCCTCTTCCGCGCCCGCCGGCATCGACGGCTGGGCGTAGTTCTCGTTCATGGCGGTGAGGTAATAGAAGGCGTCCTCACCCTCTTCCATCATCGCCCGGGCGCCGCGATCGACGATCACCGCCATCTCGTACGCGAAGGCCGGATCGTAGGCCCGGCAGTTCGGGATACCGGCGGCGGCGAGGTGGCTCGACCCGTCCTGGTGCTGCAGGCCCTCGCCGCCAAGCGTCGTGCGGCCGGCCGTGGCGCCGATCAGGAAGCCGCGCGCCCGCTGGTCGGCCGCCGCCCAGATCAGGTCGCCGACGCGCTGGAACCCGAACATCGAGTAGTAGATGTAGAACGGCAGCATCGACAGGCCGTGGACGCTGTAGGCCGTAGCCGCCGCGGTCCAGGACGAGATCGCCCCGGCCTCGGTGATGCCTTCCTCCAGCAACTGACCGTCCCGCGCCTCGCGGTAATACAGCATCGAGCCGGCATCCTCCGGCTCGTAGAGCTGCCCCTCGGGGGCGTAGATCCCCACCTGCCGGAACAGGTTGGCCATGCCGAAGGTGCGCGCCTCGTCGGCGACGATCGGGACGATGCGCGGCCCGAGATCCTTGTGCTTCAGCAGGTTGCCGAACAGGCGGACCACCGCGGTGGTGGTCGACATCTCCTTGCCGGCCGCCTCGAGGGCGAACCCAGCATAGGTCGAGAGCGGCGGTACGGTAACGGTCGGCGCCGTGCGGCGGCGGGCCGGCAGCACGCCGCCCAGCATTTCGCGGCGTTCGCGCAGGTACCGCATCTCGGCGCCGTCCTCGGCCGGCTTGTAGAAGGACAGGCTCTCCACCTGCGCGTCGGTGAGCGGCAGGGCGAAGCGGTCGCGGAAGGCGCGGAGCGCATCCACGTCGAGCTTCTTGGCTTGGTGTGCGGTCATGCGAGACTCGCCCGCGCCGCCCATGCCGTAGCCCTTCTTGGTCTTGGCCAGGATCACGGTCGGGCGGCCCTTGGTGGCCTTGGCGGCGGCGAAGGCCGCGTAGAGCTTGCGGAAATCGTGGCCGCCACGCTTCAGCCGGTCGACGTCGGCATCCGACATGTGCGCGACGAGTTCGCGGACCTCCTCGTCCTCCCCGAAGAAGTGGGCGAGGTTGTAGGCGCCGTCCTTGGCACCGAGCGTCTGGTACTTGCCGTCCACGGTGTCGGCGAAGCGGCGCAGAAGGGCGTGGTTGGTATCGCGGGCGAAGATCCCGTCCCACTCGGAGCCCCACAGCACCTTGATGACGTTCCAGCCCGCCCCGCGGAACAGGCTCTCGAGCTCCTGGATGATCTGGCCGTTGCCGCGCACCGGGCCGTCCAGCCGCTGCAGGTTGCAGTTGATCACGAAGGTGAGGTTGTCGAGCTTCTCCCGGGCGGCGAGCGCGAGGCCGCCGATCGATTCCGGCTCGTCCATCTCGCCGTCGCCGAACACACCCCAGACGTGCCGGGCGGAGGTGTCGGCCAGCCCCCGGTGGCCGAGATAGCGCATGAACCGCGCTTGGTAGACGGCGTGGATCGGGCCGATGCCCATCGAGCCCGTCGGGACCTGCCAGAAATCCGGCATCAACCAGGGATGCGGATAGGAGCACAGGCCGTCGCCGGCGATCTCCTGGCGGTAGTGCTTCAGCTGCTCCTCGGAGAGCCGGCCTTCCAGGAAGGCGCGGGCGTAGACGCCCGGCGCCGAGTGCGGCTGGAAATAGACGAGGTCGCCGTCCGGACCGCCCTTGAAGAAGTGGTTGAACCCGACCTCGAACAGCTCCGCCGCCGAGGCGTAGCTCGCCACGTGCCCGCCGAGCTCGCCGTAGGCCATGTTGGCCCGCACCACCATGGCCAGCGCGTTCCAGCGCATGATCGAGGTGAGCCGTTCCTCGATGTCGAGGTCGCCCGGGTAGCGCGGCTGCTTCTCCAAGGCGATGGTGTTGCGGTAGGGCGAGTAGGGCAGGGCCTCGTCGAGGATGCCGATCTCCTTCGAGCGCCGCTCCAGCCGGTCGAGGATGAACCGCGCCCGGGCCGCGCCCTCAGTGCGAAACAGCGATTCGAGGGCGGCCAGCCAATCCTGGGTCTCAGCCGGATCGTGATCGACCTCGGCGGACCGCGCGATCGTCGTCCTCGGCGGTATGGCGTTCATGGGTGCGGCTCCCGATTTTGATCGGAGCATACGAGCTTCCCGGCGGCGGGATGTGCCGAATTTTTGTCATCGAGGGCCGATGATTGGAATGTTTTGCTCGATATTTGCGTTACGACGGTCAATCGTACCGATTGTGAGCCGCTGAAGTGGCTTCAAGATGAGCGACCCGGTCATTTCGCGGCGCCGCAGGCAAACAGGAACACTGGCAGAGCGAGATCCTGCACCCTCGGCGGCTCCGGCATGACGGGGCGGCGTTTGGGTTTGGGTGCAAGACCCAGGGCGGTCGGACGAACAGAGAATCGAAGGCGCTTGCCCGGCGCGCAGCGGTGCCGCCAAAAAACTTTCCTGCCGTCACGTGCTCAGCGGCATGCTATGCCCGTGGCAAACCGGAGAGCGAAACAATGGCCTCCCGACCGGCCCATCTCGACCCCGCCAGCCTGCGCATCCTCGAACGCCTGCAGCAGGACAGCGAGATCAGCATCGCCGACCTCGCCGAGCAGGTCGGGCTCTCGACCTCGCCGTGCTGGCGCCGGGTCAACGACCTGAAGGAGGCCGGAATCATCCGGGGCTGCGTCGCGGTGGTCGATCCGATGAGCCTCGGGCTCGCGGTGAACGTCTTCGTCCACGTCTCGCTGGAGAAGCAGACCCAGGCGGCCCTCCAGGCCTTCGACGAGGCGGTCCGCAGCCGCCCCGAGGTGATGGAATGCTACCTGATGAGCGGCGAGGCCGACTACATGCTGCGGGTGGTGGTGGAGGATCTCGGCCAGTACCAGCGCCTGGTGCTCGACCACCTCACGCGCATTCCGGGCGTCGCCAACATCCGCTCCAGCTTCGCGCTGGGTCAGGTGAAGTACACCACGGCGCTGCCGCTCGGGCACCTGACGCGGTGAGCCGGCCGTTCGCGGAATAAAGTATTGTCAGATCGGCCAGCGGAGCCGGCCTGAACCGGCGGCGTCACGCTGAAAGGAAAATGGTGGAGCCTAACGGGATCGAACCGATGACCTCTTCCATGCCATGGAAGCGCTCTCCCAGCTGAGCTAAGGCCCCACTTGTCCGCCGCGGTTTGGGTCCCGCAGGGTCTCGCCGACCGGCTGGCGTCCGGCGAGGCCGGTTCTATAGGCGGCTCTTTCCGCGGACTCAACCCCCTTTTTCGGGATTCTTCGTCGAAACGCCGACCGTCTTGGACTCTCCACGGACGCTTCGTGAACTCTTCGAAGTCTGGGCGCCGGAACGGGTCGAGTTTCTTCGTCAGTCTCGAGATCGCTGCCGATCAGACCGCAAGCGTCGTCGCCGGAAGCCTCCTCCCCCACGACGGTGTCACCCCCGGCCGAATCCCCGTCCTCGGCGTCGGCTGGCCGCGCCTCAGGGGTGGCGCCGCGACACGCCTGCTCGCCGCGAGGTATACCGCACCGCATCTCGGGCAGGCGACAGGCCTGCGGGCGCCGTCGTCGAACGTCGCGCCGCCACGCGGGCATTGGCGCGTCATGCCAAGTTCGTGGCGGGCCACGCACTGATACCTCGTCGCCTCCGCTGCCTTTAGAAGTCGCTCCCGGTAGTCGCGGCTCCCGCACCTGTCCATCGCGCTGCAGACCCCGTTTCCGGCGGGACGTCGGGGGAGCGCGACGGATGACGCGGGCCGGTGCGCGTGTTAACCGCGCCGCCAGCTCACGGTCCGATTGCAGCGCCGCGGCGCACCCGCACGACGCGCCGGATCCCGTCCCACCTGAGATTCCCGAACGGACATCCCGTGTCGCACGACTCGCCTCCACAGCCCCTCTCCGCCGCACCGGGCAGTCCGCTCAAGGGGCGCCTGCGTCCCCCGGGCGACAAGTCGATCTCCCACCGGGCCATGATCCTCGGGCTGCTGAGCCAGGGCGAAACCCGGGTCGAGGGCTTGCTCGAAGGTGACGACGTGCTGCGCACCGCCGCCGCCGCGAAGGCGCTGGGCGCCGGGATCGATCGACTCGGCGAGGGGCGCTGGCTCGTGCGCGGCGTCGGCATCGGCGGCCTCACCGACCCGGCCGACGTGCTCGACTTCGGCAATGCCGGCACCGGCTCGCGGCTGATGATGGGTGTGGTCGGCGGCCAGCCGGTCACCGCGACCTTCGACGGCGACGCGTCGCTCCGCTCGCGCCCGATGCGCCGCATCCTCGATCCCCTGACCCGCATGGGCGCGCAGGTCCTGTCCGAGGCCGAGGGCGGGCGCGTGCCGCTGACCCTGCGCGGCCTCAACGAGGCGATTCCGATCACCTACGAGACCCCGGCAGCCTCCGCGCAGATCAAGTCCGCAGTGCTGCTTGCCGGCCTCAACGCCCCCGGCATCACCACGGTGATCGAGGCGGCCGCCACCCGCGACCACACCGAGCGGATGCTGCGCCTGTTCGGCGCCGAGGTCCGCGTCGAGCCGCACGGCCCGGGCGGCCATGGCCGCAAGGTGTCGCTCACCGGGCAGCCCACCCTGCGCGGGACCGACGTCGTGGTCCCGGCTGATCCGTCCTCGGCGGCGTTCCCCCTCGTGGCGGCGCTGATCGTGCCCGGATCCGACGTGACGATCGAGGGCGTGATGATGAATCCGCTGCGGACCGGGCTGATCACCACCCTGCTGGAGATGGGCGCGCAGATCGAGCGCGTGGCCGAGCGGGAGGAGGGCGGCGAGACCGTCGCGGACCTGCGTGTGCGCGCGAGCCGCCTCTCTGGGGTCGATGTCCCGGCCGAGCGGGCGCCCGCGATGATCGACGAGTACCCGGTGCTGGCGGTGGCCGCGAGCTTCGCCGAAGGCCGGACCCGGATGAATGGCTTGCACGAATTGCGGGTGAAGGAATCCGACCGGCTCGCTGCCGTCGCGGCGGGCCTTGCCGCTACCGGCGTCCGGCATAGCGTGGAGGGGGACGACCTTGTCGTCGAAGGCGACGGCACGGCAGCGCCCGGAGGCGGCACGGTTGCGACGCATCTCGATCACCGGATCGCCATGGCGTTCCTGGTGATGGGGCTCGCAGCGAAGGCTCCGGTCACGGTGGATGACGGGGCAATGATCGCCACCAGCTTCCCGAGCTTCCTGCCGTCCATGCAGGCCCTCGGCGGCCAGATCGGGGCCTGACATCATGCCGCTCGTCATCGCGATCGATGGACCGGCCGCCTCCGGCAAGGGAACGCTGGCTAAGCGACTGGCCGACCATTACCGGCTGCCGCATCTCGACACCGGGCTCCTCTACCGTGCCGTTGCGCTGTCCATGATCGATTCCGGCCTGTCCCTGGACGATTCGGAGGCCGCGTCCCGGGCGGCCCAGGCCCTCGACGCCGACAGGTTGGATGATCCGCGCCTTCGCGACCGCGCCATGGGCGAGGCGGCCTCGCGGATCTCGGCAGTCCCAGAGGTGCGCGCCGCCCTGCTGGCTTGGCAACGCCGCTTCGCGGCCGATCCTCAGGGCGCCGTGCTGGACGGTCGCGACATCGGCACGGTGGTTTGCCCGATGGCCAGCGTGAAGCTGTTCATCACCGCCTCGTCCCAGGAGCGCGCCCGCCGTCGCCACCTCGAACTCAGCGGACGCGGCGAAGCCGCGACCTTCTCGGCGATCCTGTCCGACATCGAGGCCCGCGACGCCCGCGACGCCTCCCGGGCCGCAGCGCCGCTGCGCATGGCCGACGACGCGGTCCGCTTGGACACCACCACCCTCGACCCGGACGCAGCCTTCGCCGAGGCCCGGAGCATTGTCGAGCGCGCTCGCGGGGACGGCGAATAGGCACCACCCACAACCACGTGTTGACCCCCCGGCCCCGCTCACCTATTGCGAACGCGCCGTCCCCGCGCGGCCGCCGCAGGGCGGTCCCCGGACGCGAGCGCGTAGCTCAGCTGGTAGAGCAACGGACTTTTAATCTGTAGGTCCTGGGTTCGAGTCCCAGCGCGCTCACCATGCAATTCACGATGATGAAGACCCGAATGAGATCGGGCTCCGGCTTGATCCGATCGCGTACGGATGACCAAAGCCGGCAGACGAGAAGTAAATAGTTAGAAAATCAGAAAAATTCTACGTTGTCCTTGTGTGTGCTTATCTTGTGTGCCGTGAAGATTGCGATTCGCAGTTTCGGGCCAATCGGTCCTCACACGCAGAACAGAACCCCGGCCGTCCGCTCTTTCCGCCAGATTAGTTTCACGGCGTAGCGTATTTCGGTATTCGCCAGCACGAGGTCGAACGCCGTCTCCAACGTGACAGCCTGGGAGCCGAGGAATTCCAGCATAGCGCCGCCGTCGGAAAGGTTCTGGATCCGGCAGGGAAAGCGCGATCCGTCGGGGTGCTGTGCGAAGGCCAGGAGCGCCGTTGCCTTGCGGTCGCTGGTGCGTCGCTCGACGAAGCCGCTCGGGGGCCTGGCGGTGCGGGGCATGGGCGAATGACCCTGGAAATCTCGGCCGATATGCCGCGATGTCAGTAAAAATGCGCCGAAAACACTAATGATCGATTGACTATGGTTGTATCTTCACGAAATTAAAGTTCCGGATTGAACCTCCGACGTTGTGCGCGGATCGGCGCACGCCGCCCTCTGTCACGAGCGGCGTGCATCCGGCGATGCGCTGCGGCTGCTACCGACGCTCATCCTTGGGCATTGGCGGTCCTTTGCCCGCCTTGATGAAGCGGCCGACGAACAACCCGACCGGGATCGACAGCAGGAACCAGTTCCGCAGGAATCGCAGCGACTTCGACACAGGTCGCTCTCCTCATCTCGATGTGTTGCGCATCAGATCACGACGCTCTGTGGGACCCAAACGCACGGTCCGACCACCGCGTTCGAGCCAGTTGCCGGAATCATGGCTTTTCCGATGCCGAGCCGGCAGGCTCGGCGCACAACCTCGACGCCCCCAGCACCCACGGGGCTCCGGAGACGATCCATGCGCATCCGCCCCCGCCTCGCAGTCTTGTCATGTCTCGTCTCGGCCGCCTTGCCGGCCACCATCCGCGCCGAGGCGCCCGGCGTCGCGCCCACCCCTGCAGCGCCCCCATCCTGGACCACGGTGCTCTCCCACGATGTCCAGGGCAGCGGCCTGCCGGGCCTCGACGGCGGCCACGCATTCCTGTGGAACCGTCCAGGGGGTTTCGATCCTGCTTCGACGCTGCGGGTCGACCGGCACATCCCGGAGGGGTCGGGAGAGCCGGGCCACACCTACAAGGCGCTGTGGGCGCTGGGCTCGTCGGGCCCGCAGAATGCTGGCTACGAATGGACGATCACGGGCGAACTGCACAACCGGAGCTTGGCCAGCACCGGAGCGCAGAACGTTGCCGTCAACGGCACGATCTTCAAGGAGCCCAACGGCATCGGTCCGGTGGGGCCGTCCTGGGCCGGAAACTTCAACTGCGTGGACATGACTCAGGAGGCCGACCCGGTCGCCTCCTGCATCGGAGCCGAGATCGACGTGTCCGCGCAATCGCCGACGACGGATCGCAATCGCCAACGGGTCGGCCTTCAGATCTCCACGGGCGGCGTTCCGGGCGCCCACACCGGCTACGGCGTCCTGCTGGGCAACCTCCCCGGCTCGGTGACCGACCGCGGTTTCTCGTTCCAGGGGGAGGGCACCTACGGGATCGGGATCGACACCGCGGCCGGCCGTTTCACCGGTGTGCCGATCCTGCTGGGCGCGGGCCAGTCGATCGCGCTCGACGGCAACCGTGATGGTGCCTTCGTGCGCACCTTCGGCTTCGATGGCCGGGATCTGGTCTACGGGACCGGGAACGGTCCCGTGTTCCGGGTGAGCGATGGGGGACGGGTTCAGGCCGCCTCCGTCCGGGAGACGCCATCGAACCCGCCGCGGAGCAGCCGTGAGACCTGCTCGCCGGGCGATCATGCCTGGGACGAAGCCTTCGAGTATCGCTGCGTCGCCCCCGACCGCTGGAAGCGCGCTGCGCTCAGCGACTGGTGAGTGTGGTGCTCAGGCTCGGCGGAAGGGCAGGATCGCCACAAAGGCGGCAGCCGCGGCGCCGATCACGCGCAGGAGCGCAGAGACCGGACTGTCCGGCGAGATCACCATCCACTCGAACAGCATCGCCCCCGACAGGAGGAGCAGCACCGAGACGAGCAGCGCTTCGCCCGAAACCACGTATGGCTTGGCCTTCATGTATTCCCCCCTGGCGCTTTTCTTGATCGTTCGCACCAGGGTGTTAGCGGATCGGCGACCGGAAGGCGAACCAGCGCCGGTTCGGGCTCAGCGGTCGAAGATGCGTACCACCGCGCGGGTCGCCGGATCCACAACCACGACTTTGTCGCCGGGGGCCACGAAGTAGCCGTAGCGGCGCAGGCGCGGGTTCTGTGTATCGGTGAACGGCGCAAGTTCGACATCAGCCGGCACGATGGTACCCGGCCGAAGCGGGATCGATCCGACGATCGGGCCCGGGCCGACCGGACGGCGCACGATGTAGTCGCGCACGACAACCTCATCGTCGGGACCGAAATCGTCCTGATCCACGATCACGCCCTGCGCGAAAGCGGATCCGGTTAACAGCGCGGCAAGCCCGAGGGCTGCGGCGAGGCTTGCGCGTGTCGACATGCGAGGCTCCGTGACGTCCAGGACCCGCGGAAACACCGCCCATCACGAATGCGTTCCCGCACGCTACAACGCGCGGCGTCAGCGCCCGACCTGCGCGGCCTCGGCCAACGGCACCGGCGACCAGCGGGTGATCTGCACGTAACCGTCCAGCGCGGCGATCACGACGTGCCGGCGATGGCGGTGCACGACGGTGCCGGGCGTGTGCGGGTGGCGCTCGCGCCAGCCCTGCGCCGCAGCGACGTAGACCCGTGCGTCGCCCAGCCGGGCGATGGTTTCGACGGTACCGAATGCCCGGACCCGGCGCAGGATCGACTCGACATCCTGGCGGAAGTCGAGGGTCCGGTCGCCGTCGGTGGCCCGGGGCCAGTACGACCCGTCGCCCTGAGGCTCGGCACGTCGCCAGCGTGCGGCAAGGTCCTTGCCGATCGGTCCTGACGCGAGACGCCGGGCCGCCATCTGGCACTTCGCGAGCACGGTCTCGTGGGACTCGGCCGATTCGAGGCCGAAGATCTCCTGGGCCAGGATATCGCCGGTGTCGAACCCGTCGGCGAGCACGTGAGCCGTGACACCCCAGGTCTCGTACCGGTCCAGCACCGCGCGAAACAGCGGGTAGGGGCCGCGTCCGGTCGGTAGCGGTGAGGGGTGGATGTTCAATCCGTAGGCAACCCGTCCGCGCCAGCCCTTCACAAGCCAGGGATAGCCGGCGACAACCAAGGCCCAATCCTTGCCATGCTCTGCCTGAAGGGCCTCGATGTCGCGCTCGCGGATACGCGACAGTTGGATCGGCAGGCGCATCGAACGAGCGCGGGCGACCAGCACGTCGTTGTGGTCGTAGACGCCGTCGCAGGGCCGAGTGAACAGCTTGACCGGCTTCCAGCCGGCCTCGACGAGGCCCTCGAACACGCCGCCGAGGAAATCGATGCCGGCGAACGCGAACTTCATGCTTGCAGCCTGCGACCTTGTGCACGTGGAGAGGGTGGGCCGGCCGCCTGCCCAGCAACAGCACCGGCCTTACTTTGTCCGGGCCAGGTTTGGTAGCAAGAGGCCCGTGCGTGCGACAGGTTCTGATCTACGGAGGCACGGGGGGAATCGGCCTGGCGACCGCCCGGGTTCTGCGGGCGCGCGGCTACGCCCTGCATCTCGCGGCCCGGGACGGCGACCGGCTGGCGCAAGCGGACGAAGAACTCGGCGATACGACCTCTACGGCGGGGGACGTCGGCGATCCGGACTTCTTCGCAGCTGCCATCGAGGCGGCCGGGCCTTGCCTCGCGGGTCTGGTCTACGCGGTCGGCACCATCAACCTGCGGCCACTCGGACGGCTGACCCGGGCCGATGTGGAGGCCGACTTCCGCTTCAATGCGCTCGGCGCCTTATCGGCCGTGCAATCCGCCGCAGCCGCACTCAAGTCCGGCGCCGGCGATTCGGGCTCTGGTGTCGTGCTGTTCTCGACGGTGGCCGTGGCACAGGGCGTCCCGGCGCACGCCTCGGTGGCGATGGCCAAGGGTGCCGTCGAGGCGCTCGGCCTGTCGCTTGCGGCCGAACTGGCACCGCAGATCCGGGTCAACGTGGTTGCGCCTTCACTGGCCCGGACGCCGTTGGCCGCCGCCATCACCGGAACGAGACTTTGGCCCAGGGAATCGCCGCCATGCACGCACTCCAGCGTCTGGGGCGGCCGGAGGATATTGCGGCGCTCGCGACCTTCCTGGTCTCGGACGAGGCCGGCTGGATCACCGGGCAGGTAATCGGGGTCGATGGTGGGCGCGCCAACCTGCGCACGAAGGGCTGACGGGGTGCCGGCGAAGCTCGCTCGGCGGACCGGAGGGGTCTTAAGGTTCGTCCTCGGCGATCAGCTGAACCGGCGCGTGTCGAGCCTGCTCGACCTTGATCCCGAGCTCGACGTCGTCCTGCTCGTCGAGGTGCGGGACGAGGCGACCTATGTCCGCCACCATAAGCAGAAGATCGCCTTCCTGTTCGCGGCCATGCGCCATTTCGCGGCCGAACTGGAGGCCGAGGGTATCGCGGTCGATTACGTCCGCCTGACCGATCCCGGCAACACCGGCAGCTTCACGGGCGAGCTGGAGCGGGCTGTCGCTCATCATGCACCCGATACCATCGTCGTCACCGAACCCGGTGAGTGGCGGGTCTGGGAGATGATGCAGGACTGGCGCGAGACGCTGCCCGTCCCGGTGGAGATCCGATCCGACAACCGCTTCCTGTGCCCGCGGGCGGATTTCGACCGCTGGGCCGAGGGGCGTCATCATCTGCGGATGGAGACCTTCTACCGCGGCATGCGGCGTCGGACCGGACTCCTCATGGATGGTGGCGAGCCAGTCGGTGGTCGCTGGAACTTTGATCCTGATAACCGTAAGCGCCTACCGAATGGGCACCAGCTGCCGGACCGGATCGGGTTCCAGCCCGATGCGACCACCCGGGATGCCATCGCGCTGGTGGAGCGTGAGTTCGCCGGCCATTTCGGCGATCTCGCGGCCTTTTCCTGGCCGGTAACGCGGGCCGACGCGCTGGCCGCCCTCAAGCACTTCATCGAACAATGCTTGCCCACCTTCGGCGATTACCAGGATGCCATGAAGGCCGGTGCGCCGTACCTCTACCACGCGCTGCTCTCGCCGCCGCTCAACGCTGGACTGTTGACCCCGGAGGAAGTCTGCTGGGCCGCCGAGCGCGCCTATCGGGACGGCACTGCGCCGCTCAACTGCGTCGAGGGGTTCATCCGGCAGATCCTCGGGTGGCGGGAATATGTCCGCGGCGTCTACTGGGCGCGGATGCCCGAGTATCGGGAGACCAATGCACTGGATGCTGGAAGGAACCTCCCGTGGTTTTATTGGTCGGGTGAGACGAAGCTGAATTGCATCGCCAATGTGGTCGCCGATACCCGGCGCCACGCATACGCCCATCACATCCAACGCCTGATGGTGACCGGAAACTTTGCCCTGATCGCAGGCCTGGATCCGGCACAGGTCGAGGAATGGTACCTGATCGTGTTCGCCGATGCCTACGAATGGGTCGAGCTGCCCAACGTGCACGGCATGGTGCTGTGGGCCGATGGGGGCGTGATGGGCTCGAAGCCTTACGCCGCCTCAGGCGCCTATATCGACCGGATGTCGGACTACTGCACGCGTTGCGCCTACGACGTGAAGGTCAAGGCGGGGCCGGACGCCTGCCCATTCAACTACCTGTACTGGAATTTCCTGATCGAGAACGCGGATACGCTGTCCGGGAACCCGCGCATGACGATGCCGTATCGGACCCTCCGGGCCATGAGCGACCAGCGCCGGGCCGAGATCCGTGCGGATGCGGGCCGTTTCCTCGGCGCCCTCGAATCCGAGCGCGCTCACCAGGGCGACCAGACCGCCAACGCCACGTAGGGTGAGGCGCTTCGCCGGGCCGTCTCGGTTTGGAGACCGGCCGACACACGGAAGCTGTAGCGGGCGATGGCGAAATCGGATGCGTGCAAGCCGAGATTCCATTTCCGATAGCCCGTCTCGTCTCCGTAGACGCTGATTTCAGGGCCGAGATAAGCACCGCCTATCCGATAGCCCCAGGCCAGCCGTGTCCATAAACTGTCGCGCGTCGAGCCGGCGACAGCGGTCGCCTGCAGGAGCGTATTGTCCGTCGGGCGTGCCCAGATTTCGGCGTGTAGGCGCAAGCCATACGCGGCTGGCGAGACCGCCACGGCGCGCCCGTCGGCCAGCATCTCCATCGAGCCTTCAGGCCCCGCGAAGATTGCGGCCGTTCCCCAATCGAAGAACCATTGGTAACCGAGCACCGCGGCCGCGTTGAACGCGTAGCGCGTGCGCGGAAGGCCGAAATCGCCGCGTTCGCGTTGCAGGCCGCTTCCGACGCTCGCGAGTATGACGAAGCCGTCCTGATCGAGGGGGCCGAGCCCGAGCTTCGCCCCGATGGTCAGGAACGTCGCAGCGCCGGCGTCGAGGCTGCCGAACAGAAGTGCATCGATCTCTCCGCCGCATGCCGGAGAAGCCTGCGCAAAGAAAAGAAAAGCCGCAAGGGCGGGTCCGAGCCGTCTGCTCCGGCTTATTACGAAGGCTTTGCTCCTGCACACGGATCCGTCCTGTGTGGCGAGCCTTATACCTACAGGCAAACGACGTAGAAAGCCGCTCTACTCATCGTAGGTTCACTGGAAAATTACCTGAAGCTGCGCCAACGTGCTGTCCGAGATCTGCGCCGATTCGAAAATATGCTTTGATTGACTTAAGATATGCTTCAGGGTGAATCGGGCTGACCTCAGGTAGGGATCTCCGGCCGGGCGCCCACGATAAATTCGTGCGGCAGCCCCGCGCTTGGCCTGCCGGGTGATCTCGGCTAGAGCCCGCGCCAGGACAGCGAAGGTTGGCGGATCCTTGACTGCCGGTTCACGAACGTCGGACGTCCTCACTGTGCTGGCGAGCCAGGAGGGGGAGCGCCTTACCGTGGGCGACATCGTCGCGGTCCTGCGGGATCGCGCCTTCGCGCTGCTCGTGGTGCTGCTCGGCTTGCCGAACTGCTTGCCGATGCCGCCGCCGATCCCGCTGATCTGCGGGCTCCTGCTGCTGCTTGTGGCGGTTCAGATCGCGGCCGGCATGTCGGCGCCGTGGCTGCCCCGGATCCTGCTCGGCCGATCGATCGCGCTCACCGATGTAAGGCGCGCCGTCACCCGGGCGGTGCCGATCCTACGGCGTCTGGAGCGCTGGTCGCGTCCCCGCGTCAGCGTGTTCGAGACCGCGCTGGGCATGCGCGGGATGGGGATCGCCCTGTTGGCGCTGGCGCTGGCGCTGATCGTGGCCGCACCGATCGTCGGGCAGATCCCTCTGGGGCTCGCCGTCTGCCTCGTGGGCCTCGGCCTCGTCGAGCGCGACGGCCTTGTCGTCATGGGCGGATTGGTGATCGGCCTCTTCGGCGTCGCCATCAATGCGGGCTTCGCCTACGCGGTCATCGCCGGGATCGTCAGCCTCCTGAATCTTTAAGCCGCACGGATCAGAGCCGGTAACGGATCTGGTCGGTCCAGAAACGCTCCAGGCGGCCCAGAGCCGTATTCAGCCGGCCGAAGTCGTCGTCCGAAATGCCTCCGATCGGCGCGATCGTGCGGGCATGCTTGTCGTAGAGCCCCTGGATGATCTCGTGGACCTGCTGGCCCTTCTCGGTCAGGCTGATCCGGACCGAACGACGGTCGGTCTTCGAGCGGGCGTGGTGCAGGTAGCCGGCCTCGACGAGCTTCTTGACGTTGTAGGAGACGTTGGAGCCGAGATAGTAGCCCTTCGTCCGCAATTCGCTCGCGGTCAACTCCTTGTCGCCGATGTTGTACAGGAGCAGCGCCTGGACGCTGTTGACGTCTTCCCGGCCGCGGCGCTCGAACTCGTCCTTGATCACGTCCAGCAGCCGGCGGTGCAGCCGCTCGACCAAGTGAAGCGCCTCCAAGTAGGAGCCCTTGGCGGACGGGGTCTCCTCGGGGGCCTCGCTCTTCGCGACACGGGCGCTCTGGGTCTTCATCGTCTGCCTCACCGTCTGATGCCGCGGCGCCCGTTCGATGCGGTGCCGCTGATGATGGCTAAGCTACGTACCGGGAATGAAAGGCGATTTAAGCGACAGGATGAATTCCCGATTTACTCTTCGGGGTAAAGACAAACTGAAGCGAAGATCAGAACGCTTCGTTCACCGTGCTTCCTGGGCGGCCAGCCAGGACAGCATGAAGTACATCAGCACGACGGTGAGGCCGAATACGAGCAACGGCACCGGCATCGGCACAAGTTGCGGGGTCAACACCGCCAGCGTCATCGCGGATGTCACGGCCAGCAACCAGATCACGCCGCCCCACGTGCTCGTCAGCCACAGGCCGATGGCGGCCGACGCGTCCACCACGGCGAAGTAGACGATCGCGGCCTGCCGGCCGAACGGCTCGATTTCGAAGGGGCGCGACTCTGGCATGACGTCGAGGATCGTCGCCCAGGACGCGATGCTCTTGGCCAGCCAGAACAACGCGGTGATCCGCATGAACCAGACGAGGACCGTGTCCCATGTCCCGGGAGCCGGCCCTGGCGCGCGCTCGATCCGGTCGGTGGGCGTATCGCCCGGCCGAACACCCTTGCGCCGGATCGGGAAGGAGGCGGGCACTAAGGCGTGTCCGTGGGTGAGAAAAGCCAATGCATCGTCGGGGGCCGCGATTGATGGGGGATGCGGTGGGTTGAATCGGTTCCGGCGCCCTGCGTCAACGGTCTGATTTCACCGTGCTCGGAGGGTGTGCTAGTCCGACAGCCCCAGCGCCGATGCGCCGCGCGACCCACGCTTCACCGCGCGCACGATACCGAAGCCGCATGTCAGATACCTTGCCAGAGCCGCGCCCGATCGCCCTGGAGGCCGCTCGCGAGAGCGCGCGTCCGGACGTGCTGAAGATCACGCAGCGCCCGCGCCGCAACCGAAAGGCGGAGTGGTCGCGGCGGTTGGTGCGTGAGCATACGCTCACGGTCGACGACCTGATCTGGCCGATGTTCGTGATCGAGGGCGAGGGCCGGCGAGAGCCGATCGCCTCGATGCCAGGGGTCGAGCGGCTCTCCGTGGACGAGATCGTACGCGACGCGGAACGTGCGGCGCGGCTCGGCATCCCGGCGGTGTCGTTCTTCCCCTACACCGAGGTCGCGCTGCGCGATCCGACCGGCTCCGAGGCGCTCAACGCCAACAATTTGGTCTGCCGCGCGGTGCGGGCCGTGAAGCGGGCGGTGCCCGAAATCGGCGTGATGACCGACGTGGCGCTCGATCCCTATACCAGCCACGGCCACGACGGGCTGATGAAGGACGGCGCGATCCTGAACGACGAAACGGTGGCGATCCTGGTGGAGCAGAGCCTGATCCAGGCCGAGGCCGGCACCGACATCATCGCCCCTTCTGACATGATGGACGGGCGCGTCGGCGCGATCCGGGCCGGGCTCGACAAGGCCGGCTTCCTCGACGTGCAGATCATGGCCTACGCGGCCAAGTATGCGAGCGCATTCTACGGGCCATTCCGCGATGCGATCGGCACCCAGGCAGCGCTGGTGGGCGACAAGCGCACCTATCAGATGGACCCGGGCAACTCTGCGGAGGCTCTTCACGAGGTCAGGCTCGATCTCGCAGAGGGAGCCGACTCGGTGATGGTGAAGCCGGGGCTGCCCTATCTCGACATCATCCGGCGGGTACGGGACGAGTTCCAGGTTCCGACCTTCGCGTATCAGGTGTCCGGCGAGTACGCGATGATCGAGGCGGCGGCCCGCAACGGCTGGCTCGATGGTGACCGCGCGATGGTGGAGGCTCTCCTCGCTTTCAAGCGCGCCGGTGCCGACGGGGTGTTGACCTACCACGCGCCCCGGGTCGCAGAGCGCCTGCGCACCATCCGGTGAGGCATGGGCGCCGCTGGCTCCTCGGAGCGGCGGTGGTGGCGGGTTTCCTAGGGGGGCTCGCGGCCTGCCAGGACACGCTCCGCCAGGAACGCGTCGCGACCTGCCGGCGTGCTCTCCCGGCTGTGGCGCCGCAACCCGGCATCCGGTTGCTGCGCGCCGCGCCGGGGCCAGCCGCGGATACCGTCCGTGTCGATTATGCCGAGGGCAACCGTCAGCACTGGCTGACCTGCCGCTTCGATGCTGGCGCGACGCTCATCGCGCTGGCCACCGAGGGGAGCAGCCTGTCCGGTTCTTCGCTCTACCTGCTGAAGCGGTTCTACCTCGACACGCCGGACGCGGAGGCCGATGATCCGGCGCAGCGCTGAACGCACGCGCATCCACTCTTGCGGCGGTCGCTTTCCGCACCCACGTTTCGATAGGCCGCCTCGCTTGCAGGACGCGACACCATGCAGAATCCCCAACCCGGTTATGCCGAGCAGCGCTACGAGGCCCCCGGCTACGCGGCTTCGCTGCCCATCCCGTTCGTGCGTGCCAGCCTCGGGGCCCGCACCGTCGCGTACCTCCTCGATATCCTGTTCATCTTCGGCTTCACCGCCCTGTTGACGCTGTTGATCACGGTCGTCGGCGTGGTGACCTTCGGGCTCGGCTGGACCTTGTTTGCGGTGCTTCCGGCGAGCGGCGTGATCTACAGCGCCATCACGGTGGGAGGAGCCAAGCAGAGCACCATCGGGCAGCGCCTGATGGGCCTCCGGGTTGTCGCCCCCGAGCGCGGCGGCCCCGTGGACTTCATCAGCGCGGCTGTCCACGCGCTGCTGTTCTACGTTGCGGTCTCGACCTTCCTTCTGTGGTGCCTCGATGTCGCATTCGGCCTGATGCGCGCCGATCGACGCCTGGGCCACGACCTGCTGCTCGGCCTGGCCGTCGTCCACGACCGCTGAGATCCCGTAGGCGCGACGAAATTCTCATGCGGCGAGCGGCCGGGGGCATTGAGCCCGGCCGCGTCGCCTGTACATTGGTACGCCGGCGCCGCAAGGACCACCCGGTGCAGGGCCAAGACCAAGCGTGACGAGTCACCCGCGCGACACTCCGCAATTCTACCTGACCGCGCCTTCGCCGTGCCCGTACCTTCCGGGCCAGGAGGAGCGAAAGGTGTTCACGCATCTGGTCGGGCGCCGTGCCCGGGACCTCAACGAGATCCTGACCCAGGGTGGCTTCCGCCGCTCGCAGACCATCGCGTATCGCCCGGCCTGCGAGACCTGCCGCGGCTGCATCTCGGTGCGGGTGGTGGTGGATGACTTCCAGCCGACCGCTAGCCAGAAGCGGATCCTGGCGCGCAACGACGACTGGATCGGCGCGCCGGAACCGAATCGCCCAGCCTCGGAGCAGTACGCTCTGTTCCGCCGTTACCTCGACGCCCGCCACGGCGATGGCGGCATGGTCGACATGACGGTGCTCGACTACGCCATGATGATCGAGGACAGCCACGTCGACACGCATCTGGTTTCGTACCGGCGGCGTGGTCCGGACACGGCGATTACCGGCCGCGGGTTCGGCCCGCCGCTCGCCTACTGCCTCACTGACGTCCTCGCGGACGGCCTGTCGATGGTCTACTCGTTCTACGATCCGGAGGAGGCCGGGCGCTCGCCGGGCACCTACATGATCCTCGACCACATCCAGCGCGCCCGTCGCCTCGGGCTGCCGTATCTCTACCTCGGCTATTGGGTCGAGGGCTCGCGCAAGATGGATTACAAATCCCGGTTTCGCCCGCAGGAGCGCCTGATGGGACAGGGCTGGGTCCGCGTGCCCTGACCGGGATCGACATCAAACGGCATGCTCTCGCGTGGCGCTGGCCTGCGTGAACCGCATTGAGCGGCCGGGCCGCCGCATGCTACCGGCCACGCACGAACTCCGGACCGTGCCGAGGCCCCCATGATCCCCCGTTACAGCCGCCCGACGATGACGGCGATCTGGTCGCCCGAGAGTCGCTTCAAGATCTGGTTCGAGATCGAGGCCCATGCCACCACGGCGCTGGCCGAGATCGGTGTCGTGCCGAAGGCGGCGGCGGAGACGATCTGGGCCAAGGGCAAGGATGCGGCGTTCGACGTGGCCCGCATCGACGAGATCGAGGCGGTGACGAAGCACGACGTCATCGCGTTCCTCACCCACCTCGCCGAAATCGTCGGCCCGGAGGCGCGCTTCGTCCACCAGGGCATGACCTCGTCGGACGTGCTCGACACCTGTCTCAACGTCCAGCTCGTGCGCGCCGCCGACATCCTGATCGCCGATGTCGACGCGCTGCTGGCGGCCCTGAAAAGCCGGGCGCTGGAGCACAAGCTCACCCCTACCATCGGCCGCTCACACGGCATCCATGCCGAGCCGGTGACCTTCGGCCTCAAGCTCGCACAGGCCTATGCCGAGTTCGAGCGCAACCGCCATCGCCTGGTCGCAGCCCGCGAGGAGGTCGCCACCTGTGCGATCTCGGGCGCGGTCGGCACCTTCGCCAACATCGATCCGCGGGTTGAGCAATACGTCGCCGAGAAGATGGGCCTGACCGCCGAGCCGGTCTCGACCCAGGTCATCCCGCGCGACCGCCACGCGATGTTCTTCGCGACGCTGGGCGTCGTCGCCTCGTCACTCGAGCGCTTGGCCATCGAGATCCGCCACCTGCAGCGCACCGAGGTGCTCGAGGCGGAGGAGTTCTTCTCCGAAGGTCAAAAGGGATCTTCGGCGATGCCGCACAAGCGCAACCCGGTGCTCACCGAGAATATCACCGGCCTCGCCCGGATGGTCCGGGGCTACGTCGTCCCAGCCATGGAGAACGTGGCGCTCTGGCACGAGCGCGACATCTCGCATTCCTCCGTAGAGCGGATGATCGGCCCGGATGCTACGGTGACCCTCGATTTCGCGCTGGCCCGCATGACCGGGGTGATCGAGAAGCTGCTGATCTACCCGGCCAACATGCAGAAGAACCTCGACCGCCTTGGCGGCCTGGTCCATTCGCAGCGGGTGCTGCTGGCGCTCACCCAGGCCGGCGTGTCCCGCGAAGATTCATACCGGCTGGTCCAGCGCAACGCGATGCCAGTCTGGCGCGGGGAGGGCGACTTCCTGGCTCTGCTGAAGGCGGATGCCGAGGTGACGGCGGCGCTGACGCCCGAGCAGATCGAGGAATGCTTCGACCTCGGCTATCACTTCAAGCACGTCGACACGATCTTCGCGCGCGTCTTCGGCGCAGCCTGAAAACCGCTGCACGAATCCTGCTTGGGCCCGTGACGAACACAGGAAGGCAATCCGTGACCGCTCCCCGCATCGTCTACCTCAACGGCGTATTCCTTCCTTTCGAGGAGGCGCGCGTACCGATCATGGACCGTGGCTTCCTGTTCGCGGACGGAATCTACGAGGTCTCGGCGATTATCGACGGCAAGCTCGTCGACAACGCCGCGCATCTCGCCCGCCTGGATCGCTCGCTCGGCGAGATCGGCATCCGCAACCCGCACGACGCGGCCGGATGGGAGAAGCTGCAGACCGAGCTCGTCGCGCGCAACGGCGTCCGCGAGGGGCTCGTCTACATGCAGGTCACCCGCGGTGTCGCCGAGCGCGACTTCGCCTTCCCGAAGGCCGGGACAGAGCCGACCGTGATGATGTTCACGCAGGCCAAGACCGTCCTGGCCAACCCGCTCGCCGAGACCGGCGCCCGGGTCATCACCGTCGAGGACCTGCGTTGGAAGCGGCGGGACATCAAGTCGGTCGCCCTGCTGGCGCAGGTTCTCGCCAAGCAGCAGGCCGCCGAGGCCGGTGTCGCCGAGGCCTGGATGGTCGAGGATGGCGCCGTGACCGAAGGCTCGTCGTCCACAGCGTTCATCGTGAGCCGCGAGCGCGTGCTCGTCACGCGGCCGCTCTCGACGGCGCTGCTGCCGGGCATCACCCGGGCCTGCGTGTTGAAGCTCGCCGGGGAGGCTGACCTCAAGGTCGAGGAGCGGTTGTTCTCGGTCGCCGAGGCCTACGACGCCCAGGAGGCGTTCTACACCAGCGCCTCAGCCTTCGTGATGCCGGTGGTCGAGATCGACGGCCGGTCGATCGGCGAGAGCGGCCCCGGTCCGCTGACCCGGCGCCTGCGCGAACTCTATATCGAAGCCGCGCGTCAGGGTTGAGTGGCCCGGGCCACGCAGCAAACAGGAACGGATCCGACACAAGTCTGTTGCTCTCGGAACTCGTGTTCCAAGAGGGGAGACCAACCTTGTCGCGGAAAATCCTGCTCGCCGCTTTTGCGGCGGCCCTGTTTGCTGTTCCTGCCTATGCCCAGAACCCGGATGCGCCGCTGAAAGGCCGCGATACCGATCCGGCCCTGCCGCCATCGACCCAGACGCCACCGGATCGCGTCCGCCCCAGCGCCGACGCGCCACCCAAGGATCAGTCGCTCAGCGACAAGCTCCAGAAGAACGACGGTGTGATCAAGCCGCCGGAGTCCGGCACCACCGGCACCGTGGTGAAGCCGGACGAGACCGGTTCGATGCCGGTGATCAAGCCGCAGGAACTCCCCGGCCGGAACTCCGGCACCGAGGCGAAATAAGCGCGTTCCGCGGAGCGTGCGGGCTGCCATGTGGCAGCCTTGCTTGATTTCGCCGCGCGGATCGCGGAAACGGCTCACGACGTACGCAGCCCGCACCCGTGGGCTGCTCCGTCCCGGTTTCCGTCGCGGGTAAGCAGGCAGGCATGGCCAACGTCGTCGTTGTAGGCGCCCAGTGGGGTGACGAGGGCAAGGGCAAGATCGTCGACTGGCTCTCCGAGCAAGCCGACATCGTCGTCCGGTTCCAGGGCGGCCACAACGCCGGCCACACGCTCGTCATCGACGGGGTGACGTACAAGCTGGCGCTCCTGCCATCCGGGGTCGTGCGCGGCGGTAAGCTCTCGGTGATCGGCAACGGGGTCGTGGTCGATCCCTGGCACCTCGTGGACGAAATCGAGCGCATCAAGGCGCAGGGCGTCGAGGTTTCGCCTGCTTCGCTGCGGATCGCCGACAACGCCACGCTGATCCTGCCGCTCCACCGCGAACTTGATCATTTCCGTGAGACTGCCAACGCCGGCCTGAAGATCGGAACCACGAAGCGCGGCATCGGGCCCGCTTACGAGGACAAGGTCGGCCGCCGCGCGATCCGGGTGGTCGATCTGGCCGATATCGATGCGCTGCCGGCCAAGATCGAGCGGGTTCTGACCCACCACAACGCGCTTCGGCGCGGCCTTGGCATCGAGGAGGTGAACGCCGAAGCGCTGCTCGCCGAACTCACCGCGATCGCGCCCAAAATCCTGCCCTTCGCAGACACCGTCTGGTCGCTCCTCGACGACCAGCGTCGGGCCGGCAAGCGCATCCTGTTCGAGGGCGCGCAGGGCGCGCTGCTCGACGTCGATCACGGCACCTACCCCTTCGTCACCTCCTCGAACATCGTGGCCGCTCAGGCGGCGACGGGGTCCGGCCTCGGCCCGGGCGCGATCGGCTACGTGCTCGGCATCGCCAAGGCCTACACGACCCGGGTCGGCGAGGGGCCGTTTCCCACCGAGCTGCATGACGAGATCGGCGAGACCATCGGCGCCCGTGGCCGCGAGTTCGGCGTCAACACCGGCCGCAAGCGTCGCTGCGGCTGGTTCGACGCGGTCCTGGTGCGCCAGACGGTTCGGACCTCCGGCATCCATGGCATCGCGCTCACCAAGCTCGATATCCTCGACGGGTTCGACGAGATCCGCGTCTGCACCAGCTACAAGCTCGACGGGCAGACGATCGACCACCTGCCGGCGAGCCAAGCCGCGCAGGCCCGGGTCGAGCCGGTCTACGAGACCATTCCGGGCTGGTCGGAGACGACTGCGGGCGCGAGATCCTGGGCAGATCTGCCGGCGCAGGCCATCAAGTATGTCCGCCGGATCGAAGAGCTGATCGGGGCGCCGGTGGCGCTGCTGTCGACGTCGCCCGAGCGTGACGATACCATTCTGATGCAGAATCCCTTCGAGGATTGAGGGCTGAAGCCCTATCCCGTTGATGACGCACCTTTTCTGCTGTTCGGCATGTATCCAGCCCGCGTCCGCTTGATCTAGAACCAGCCTATGGCGGGCGGCGGTCTCAGGGATCGACCGCCCGGTACGATATCGGAGGAACCGACTCGCGGGTGCCGATCCGCGCGGCGGGCAGACATCACCGGCCGGCGGCCGATCCCGATCGTCGTTCGGGAACGAACGTCGGTCCTCGGCCATCGACCGGTCCTGCCGGGCGACGGCCGAAGGCGCGGACCTGGGCAACATGGCCGATTATTACCCGCTTCTGGCACGCGCGCTCGATGCGCTGCCCGACCGATCACCCGCCCTGCGCAAGGCGGTCTACGACCGCGCCCGCAACGCCCTCATCAGTCAGCTCCGCTCGCTGGATCCCCCGCTCTCGGAAGCGGATATCGATCTCGAACGCCGGGCGCTCGACACTGCGATCGAACGGCTCGAAGTCGATCACGGGGGGCTTCCGGCGCCGGCCAACGACGCCGCGGTCGCTCCGCCGGAGACAAGCCCCCGGCCGGCCCCGCCCGCGGAGATCCCAGAGCCGGCGCCGCCCATTCCTTCGCCGCCAACCCCGTACCGCGAGCCCATCCCGGTCCAGGCGCCGGAGCCGGTTCTACCCGCCGCGCCGCCGCCCTTCGCCCCAGCGGCTGCGCAGGAGCCGGAACTACGCGACGCGCCGATCGCGATTTCCTCACGGCGGCCGGGGCCGTCGCCGGCCGCTGCGACCTTTGAGGAGCCGCAGTCCGAGGCCGATCCGGCTCCCGACACCGGGGATGATGCGGATCCCGCGGCGGCATCGGGCGACGGCGGCAACGGTCGCCAGCGTCCACGGATCGAGGTCGTCCCGCCGCGGTCGGGGCGCTCGCGCATCCTGCGCAACGCCTTCGTGGGAAGCGTCCTGGCGATCGTGATCGGATTGATCGCGGTGGCGGCGTTCCTGCTTCGCGACCGGCCCCAGAATCTGCCGTCCAGCTCGACCGAGACCGCAGATTCGCAGCAGACGGACAGCGAAACGAAGTTCGGCGACCGGGTCGGCGGCGAGTCCGCACCCGCACCGCGGACGCCCCCACGTGCGGAGAACGGCACGCCGCCTCGCGTCGCGCCGGCGCCGGCCCAGTCAAACCTTGCCGTCGCCCAGCGTGCGGAACTGATCGAGGAGGGGACGGGCACCGACAATGCGCAGCCGACGCGGACGACCGGCCGGGTAACTTGGCGGCTCGACACGGTGAATGGCGAGCAGGGTCAGCCGCTCCAGAACGCCGTGGTCGCGACCGTGACGATCCCGGATGCCGGGCTGACGCTGGTGATGACGATCCAGCGCAATCTCGACGCGACGCTGCCGGCCTCACATACGGTGAGCCTCGCCTTCACCCAGCAGAGTGGGACGGGGCGGACGGTGCAGGATGTCGGCCTGCTCCAGGCCAAGGACGACGAGAACGGACGCGGCTCGCCGGTCTCCGGCCTGCCGGTGCGGGTCCGGGACAACCTGTTCCTCATCGGTCTGTCGTCGCTACAGAACGACGTCGATCGCAACACGGACCTGCTGCTCCACCGCAACTGGTTCGATCTGGCCGTCCGCTACACCTCGGGCAAGCGCGCGGTGCTGACCTTCGAGAAGGGCAGCGCCGGCGCCCAGGTGTTGCAGAGCGCTTTCGACGCCTGGCAGTAATCGTGGCCGGCGCGCTCCGGCGCGCCGGATTGCACGGTCAGTGAGCCTCGATGCCGGTGCGCGGCAATTCGCGGTTGGCGATGTTGCGCTTCACCGCCTCCTGCACCTTCTCGAACGCCCGAACCTCGATCTGGCGCACACGCTCACGTGAGACGCCGAACTCGCCGGATAGGTCTTCCAGCGTGATCGGATCGTCCGCGAGGCGCCGGGCCTCGAAGATCCGCCGCTCCCGCGGGTTCAGCACGCCGAGGGCGTCGCGCAGGGCCGAGAGGCGGTTCTGCCCCTCCTGTTCACGGGCCAGCACCGTCTCCTGGCTCGGGGCGTTGTCGACCAGCCAGTCCTGCCACTCACCTTCGCCTTCCTCGCGCAGGGGAGCGTTGAGCGACGTGTCACCGGACAGGCGCCGGTTCATGTCGATCACGTCCTGCTCGGGCACGCCCAGGCGAGTCGCGATCTGCTTGACCTGATCCGGCCGCAGGTCGCCCTCGTCCAGCGCCGAGATCTTCCCCTTCGCCTTGCGGAGGTTGAAGAACAGCTTCTTCTGGTTGGCGGTAGTCCCCATCTTCACGAGCGACCAGGAGCGCAGGATGTATTCCTGGATCGCCGCCTTGATCCACCACATGGCGTAGGTCGCAAGCCGGAAACCCTTGTCGGGATCGAAGCGCTTGACCGCCTGCATCAGGCCGACATTGCCCTCGGACACGACCTCGCCAATCGGCAGGCCATAGCCGCGATAGCCCATGGCGATCTTGGCCACGAGACGCAGGTGCGAGGTTACCAGCCGATGTGCGGCCTCACGGTCGCCGGCATCCCGCCAACTCTTGGCCAGCGTAAATTCTTCCGTCGGCTCCAGCATAGGGAACTTGCGGATCTCGTCGAGGTAGCGCGAGAGGCCACCTTCATTGGCGAGCACGGGCAGCGTACCGGCCATGGCATTCTCCTGGACTCTTGTCCCCCTGACGGGCGGACGCGACGGGCAACAGTGCCGTCCACTCGGGCCGCTCTTGAGCCGACCCTCCCGACCACCCATGTCATACGGGTACGTCGGACGGGCCGGTCGCGGTTGGGCACCCCCATATTGCCATCAACGCGCGACCGGCCGATTGGTCGTACCATGTCACGATCTGACGCGGCTCGCCGTGACCTTTCGCACGCCGCGCGGCTACGGTTTCATCCCCGATCCTAAGCCGTCAAGCTTTCGCCAGGGCGTTCACCAGCGCGGCGATATCGGGCGGGATCGGGCTTTCGAACCTGAGGGTCTCGCCGGTGCGCGGATGCCTGAAGCCCAGCAGTTCCGCGTGCAGCGCCTGACGTCCCAGCGTGGCGAGCGCGTCGCGTGCATCCGGCGACAGCCGGGCCGCCTTGGTGCGGAACGCGCCGCCATAGACCGGATCGCCCAGAAGCGGGTGGCCGCGATGGGCGAGGTGGACGCGGATCTGGTGCGTTCGGCCCGTCTCGAGGCGGCAGCGCACGAGGGCGACCTCCGGGTAGGTCTCGGCGACCGCGTAATGCGTAACGGCGTGCCGCCCGGCCTCCTCGGAGACCACGGCGATCTTCTCGCGGTTGTGGCGCGACCGGGCCAGGCTCGCCTGGATCGTTCCCGCTCGCGGATGCGGCACGCCCCAGACCAAAGCCGCGTAGGCCCGCTCCAACGGCCCCGTCCGGCCATGGTCCGCGAACTGCGCCGTCAGTCCCTGATGGGCTGCATCGTTTTTCGCGACCACGATCAGGCCGCTCGTGTCCTTGTCGAGGCGATGCACGATGCCGGGCCGGCGCACGCCACCGATCCCCGACAGGCTCGCGCCGCAATGGCCGAGCAACGCGTTGACCAGGGTTCCGCTTTCGTGACCCGGCGCCGGATGCACCACCAGCCCGGCCGGCTTGTCGATCACGACGAGGTCGTCGTCCTCGTAGGCGATCACCAAGTCCACAGCCTCGGCCGCGGGTTGGGCATCCGCGGCCGGTGGCACGTCCAGGCTGATCTGTGCTCCGACGGCGACCTTCGCAGACGGGTCGCGCACCTGCGTGCCATCCCGGCGCACGCAGCCCGTGCGCACGAGATCTTGGAGCCGCGCCCGCGACAGATCCGGAAACAGCGCCACCAGCGCCCGGTCGAGCCGGATCCCCCCCTCGGCCACGGTCCCGACCCGTTCTTCGTCGTTTGCGTTCACCACGACCTCAATCTGCGCTCCACCGCACCGAACCGTGCGGAATCTCGAGAGAAGGCCCTTGCCCCCCCGGCGGGGCGTGGCTATAGCACCTGCACGCCGCCGGAAAGCTCCCATCGTCTAGCGGTCTAGGACGTCGCCCTCTCACGGCGAAAACAGGGGTTCGATTCCCCTTGGGAGCGCCAAAAATACGAGGCAGTCAGCTTAGACTGTTGTGGCTGGTGTCCAGTTTGTGCCCAGTCGAGCGGGATGGACGACCCTGGACGATGGTGGCTTCGGTCGGCCATCAGCATGTCGCCAATTCCGACCGATGGAGCGTCGCGCTTGCCTGAACCGTGGGCGTTGGCTCGGGATGGGTTCAAGCTATGCTCAGCGGCACGGTTCCGATCTTGCGGTTTAACCGGCCTCGTCCCCCCTTCATCCCTGCTGCCTCGCAGCCGTGCGCCTATGAAGGTGCACACTGTCGGGCGGCCAGCTCCTGTTCCACCCGATCGGCAAGCTCTCCGAGACCACCTCGATCGTGGTCACCACCAACCTCGCCTTCGGGGAATGGCCCAGCATCTTCGCCGGCGACGCCAAAATGACCCGGCGCTGCTCGACCGGCTCACCCACCATTGCGGGATCGTCGAGACAGGCAAGGAGAACTGGCGCTTCAAGAACCGCGCCTGAGGCCGGCACACGCATCGCGTCCGCTGGCCCCCGATCTGACCGGCTGTGCCCCCTCGACTCGCTTCGCCGGGCTGATCAGGGGCGTCCCGCCACACCCATCCTAGGGGTCAATGATCAACGCTGTTTGACAGCAGGTAGACCGGGCCATGGGGTAAGCGCAGTCGGAGCCCCTATCTAGGAGTGTGCAGGAGCTTACGGAGGACAACATGGGTAGCGAGAGAGCGGTGCTGGCAGGCGGATGCTTCTGGGGTATGCAAGACCTGATCCGGCGTCAGGAAGGCGTGCTGTCGACCCGGGTCGGCTACACCGGCGGCGACGTGCCGAACGCCACTTACCGCAACCACGGCACCCACGCTGAGGCCATCGAAATCGTCTACGACCCGACACGGACGAGCTTCCGGCGCGTGCTGGAGTTCTTTTTCCAGATCCACGACCCCACCACCCCGAACCGCCAAGGCAACGATCGCGGCCTGAGCTACCGTTCGGCGATCTACTACACCGACGACGACCAGCGTCGGGTGGCGGAGGACACCATCGCCGACGTCGACGCGTCCGGCCTGTGGCCCGGGAAGGTCGTGACCGAGGTGGCGCCCGCCGAAGACTTCTGGGAGGCCGAGCCCGAACACCAGGATTACCTGGAGCGGCGGCCCGATGGGTACACCTGCCACTTCGTCAGACCGAACTGGGCCCTTCCCGTACGGTCCGCGGCCGCGCAGAATTCCTGATCCACCGAAAGGCGTTGGCGCACCTGAGCGTCAACGCCGCAACGAGGGGCCGCGATTATCGTAAAGTCGCAGATTCCCCGTCCTCCAGGCGCCGTTCCTCCCCATCGGGACCGCCCCGTGCGACGTGGTCGTTCAGGCGGCCCAGGTGCTCGAAGACGTGTTCGAACGCCGCCGTGACAGCTTTCTCGAATGACCCGTCGCCCTTGCCGTGGGCGTCCTTGAGGGCGCCAAGCAGGGCGCGGTGCTTCTCAGTATCGGCAGACATGCGTTTCTCCCGGCCGGCGACCGTACCGACTTGGTGAGCCAAGCTCCTTCATCGGTCCCGGTTCCTGTCGGGTGACGCCCGCTCCGACCGCAGGGTGCCGTTCACCACCGGTCACGCGAGGAGCGGGGCCTGGTAAAGAGCCTGCCGCTCTTTGGGATAGAGGACCGAACCGGATGGTTCGTGCCGAATGCGTTCAATTGCGGCATCAAGCACCTGATCGTTGCAATCTCATCGCTGGCGGCATGACTGCTTCCCGCCAACTGGGGAAAAACCCACGCCATGCTTTTGCCGCCCGTCTCACCGTTGACGTGACCTGACCCCTCAAAAGTCGTCCTCCCTGAGGTATGGCTTTGAGCCATGCTGGCGTTGACCCCGTTTGCCAACCAAGGCCTGTGCAAGGTCTCGGGCTGGTGAGGGTCCCCTGGTCTTGGTCCGGCCGAAAGGTGAGCCTCCGGGTCTCACTCGGCGGCCTGTTGCGGGCGCCGAACACTC
This sequence comes from Methylobacterium sp. AC315, assembly GCF_979253755.1. NCBI lineage: Bacteria > Pseudomonadati > Pseudomonadota > Alphaproteobacteria > Hyphomicrobiales > Methylobacteriaceae > Methylobacterium > Methylobacterium sp. AC315. Next base: position 50,105 of record NZ_CEEDEA010000019.1, on the reverse strand, counting down.
TGTGCCCCCGGTACCCCAAGACCGATCGCCTTCGCGATCGCCGAGCGTTGCTCGGCGTAGCTGGGGGCCACAGTCGGGTAGTCGTTAGGCAGGCGGTAGCGGGCACGGTACGTCTCAGGCGTAAGGCCGTGGGCGGTGAGATGTCGCTTTAGGGTTCTGTACAAACGTCCGTCGATAAAGCTCATGATGTGGTCATGCTGGACCGACCTGCGGATCTGTGCAGGACTTGGGACATCAGTGGTTGCGATGGCTGAACGGAGTTCGTCGGATGGCTGCTCCAGTTTGCAAAGTGCCCAGTGAATGGACTCGAACAAACCTGGCAGATCGGTCGCCGCGATGTGATTGTTGGTGACATAGGCGGCCGTGATCTCAGCTGCCAGCTCAAGGCATGAATGTGGCAGTGATTCTTGAGAAGACATTTTGGGCATTGGATTTTTCCTTGCATGGCCTTCTGCTGTCGGCGAAAGCATGAGACTGATTCCTCTTGCTGGATCGTGGCCTTGCCAATAAGTATTTGCAGGAATCAGGGGCCTGCCGCTGGACTTTCGGCCGGTTCCAGCGACAGGACGATGCTATTGGTCGGCAACGTAAGACGACCGGTGGCGCGATTTTTAGGTTCTTCTACCTGGATATGTTGTGCAGGACGATCGTCATTTTAGCTTGGAAAGGCGAAATCCAAGTTCGATCAGTACAACGTCAACAAGTTCGCGTAGCTGCGGATCGACCAGTTCGTTGACGGTCTGTCGCAGATCCAGGGCTTGCTCGGCGGCGCGCCTTATGAGCTCACCCCCGTTGTCGACATGGCTGCCATCGGCCAGCGCGTTGCTCATGACAAGGCGGCCTTCTTCAGCTTGCCAACCGGGCGGCGACCCGGCTCTCCGGCGCCAAGACCGAGTCCGTGCTCCCGCGCATCTTCTGGAGTTGTCGGAGGCTGCGGCCGTCGAAGCCGGCATTGACCGCGACGATCTCGACGTCATCGATCGTCTGCGGAAGCCCAAGGGGCAGGGCATGGATGTGCAGCTGAAGCAGCCGTAGAAGCCAACTCGTTGGCATCTCGGAGACGAAGCCTTTCAGGCCACGAGGCAGCCCCCACTCGACGATGCCCGTGAGAATGGCCAGAGCGGTTGGATTGAGCCGACGGCCCGAGGTGCGGGCGGGGCCGGCGACGCCGATCCGACTCCACTCGACGATATGCGGCGAGGCGGGTGGCACGCCTTCGCAAAGCTGCGGCAAATGCGTGGACAGAACGTAGGGGCGTAAAGTTGGGAGGAGCCTGGAGTATCCCACAACCTCATCGTCGTCGACTGCGAGAAGATGGACGGCATGTTCATCGTCGAACTCGTCGATCTCACGCTCGTCATCGCGCGCGATTGCCGCCCAGCCCATCTCCTCCACGAAAATTCTATGCCGCAGGCGCCACGCTTGCTCCATTAGCTCTCGGTTATGATCGATATTCGCGGCAGTGATGACTTTAATCATGAAACACCTCCGTGCTTGGTGTGCCCGCCCGACGCGGCGCGCGACACCACGCGAACGCGTGGTGTCCGCCTGTTTGTTGCGCGGTGCGGGCTATTTCCGGAGATGAGGTCTCGGTGCTATCGTCGGTTGAAGCGCGGCTCGAAGCTTTCGAGAGCAGACGATAGGGGCTGTCGTGAGCCGAAAATCACTCGATCACACGCTCAAGTTGCTTAAAGAGCTTGACCGAGCCGGCAGCGTTCCCGAGGTGGTTTCAACGGTACACCGCCAACTCGCGGGTTTTGGGATCGACGCGATCATCGCCGGGCTTCTCCCTACATCGTCCGCCTTAACCAGCTTCAATCGGCAGTTCCTGGTGATGGAAAGCGTTCCCGACGAGTGGCGGCAACGGTACCTGCATCGGCGCTACGCCGCACACGATCCGATCGTCGTGCAAACCCTGCACAGGCAGACGGGATTTGGCTGGCGCGACCCCGCACTTCCGTCGCCGACGTCTGAGACCGCTGTTCAAATCATGAACGAGGCGGCCGAGTTCGGCCTTCGCGACGGCTACACGGTCCCCCTGACGACCGTCGAGGGTGAGATCGGCGGGATGAGCTTTGCCGGCCGCCGGCTCGAGATAGCCCCCGAGCATCGCGGAATGCTGACGCTTGTCGCCAGCTACGCCTTCGGTCACGGCCTACTTGTGCGCGGCCAACCAATCGAACAATCCGCTGGCCTTTCACCGCGCGAGCGTGAGACCCTTCAGTGGACCGCTGAGGGCAAAACCGACTGGGAAATCGGCGAGATCATGGGCATCTCGGAACACGGGGTCGACTCACACCTGCGCGGGGTGCGCACGAAACTTCGAACACGCAATCGGGCTCAGTCTGTGGCCGAGGGTTTCCGGCTCGGTTTGATCGTCTAGGTAGGAGGCATCCCGCATCGGCCGACAGAGGATTCGAATAGCCCTTGGCGCACGACGAGCGAGACGATCATCTCCTGCGATTGATTGCGGCAGCCCTCAGCGTGCCTGCGCAAGTGTTTGCGACTGAAAGTGCTGTCGAACTGGACAAAGCCGGTGATCTGCACGGCACCTACCTGCTCGCCAGGTTGATCCGGGCTTTCCGCGCACTGCCGAACGACGATGAACGGCTTGAGGCGCTCCGCATAATCGAAGCGCGCATAACGCGGACCTCTTGATGCAGGCGGCACATCGCAGGCCGCTGAAGATGGGTCCGGTCACCACCGTCTGAGCGGCCATGAACGACGGGATCTGGGCGAAAAGAAACTGGTTGCGTTCGGTGTTCCGTCGAGAGGAAGCAGCCCTCGTTCCGCGATTCGCAAGCCTCGCAGGCTCGTCCGAGTGGGCGATGCACGGCAGTGAATCATAAAATTCGGCACATGAAAGAGCTTCAGCTTATTGCTTGGCCATGCTCCGAGCGAGATGTTCGCCGATCATCACGCAGGTGAAGTGCAAGTTGGCCCGGCAATCACTGGGCATGATCGACGCATCGCAGACGCGCAGTCCGCCAATCTCGCGAACCTTGAGATCCGGGTCGACGACGCCGGATGCGTCCTGCCATCCGCTCATGCGGCAGGTGCCGGCCGCGTGCTGGATATCGCCGGCTTCGGCGAGCATCAGGGCATCGAGTTCGGTATCCGGGAGGCGCGCGGCCTCGCCGATCGCGAGCGGGCTTTCTCCGAACCGGATCGCCGTGGCGAGGTCGGCCAGGGCCGGCTGCGCCATCAGGTGCGCGAGGCGTCGCACCGCATCGCGCATGCGCAGGCGATCGCGCGGATCGTCCAGCATGTTCTCCTCGATGACCGGATTGATCTCGGGATCGGCCGACGTGAGGTGCAGCGAACCGCGCGAGAACGCATCGTACAGCCCGACGCCGACGGCCCCTTGCGGGGTCGGCTCCGGACCCGTCAGGCCCCTGTGATTGTAGGCGACGAGGATCATGTCGCGCTCGCCGCCGCCCGCGAGACCGCTGGAATACGTCACGCAGCAGTTGGTGTGTCGCGCGTCCGGACCGAACGCCCGGTGGTCGGGCCGCAGATCCATCGTCGCCCGCAGGATCGGGTGATCCATGAAATGGCAGCCGACCGCCTCGCGGGCCTGAAGAACGGGGATGCCGAGGGCGTGGAGCTGCGCGGCCGGGCCGATCCCGGAGCGCATCAGGATGGCCGGGCTATGGATGGCGCCGGCGCACAGGACGATCTCGTGGCCGTGAACTTCGGTCCAGGGCCCCGTCCCGAAGCGGACGCGGATCCCGACCGCGCGGCGTCCCTCGAACAGGACGCGATCGACGAGGGCGCCGCCGCGGATCTCGAGATTGGGCCGCCCGCGTGCCGGCTCGAGGTAGGCGTCGTTGGTGGTGACACGGTGCCCATCGCGACTGTTGATAGGATTGCACGAGACGCCTTCGCCCTCCGGAGCGTTGAGGTTCGCCTTCCAGGGATGGCCGACAGCGAGGGCTGCGTCCCGCAGCCCGAGATCCACCGCGCCCCAGGCCTCCGGCGGCGCACGGTAGACCGGGAGCGGACCGCCACGACGGATGCCGGCCTCCGTGCCGAATTCGGCGTCGTCCTCGATCCGGTCGAAGAGCGGCAGCACGTCACGGGCCGACCAGCCGGTGCAGCCCTGTTCCGCCCAGGCATCGAAGGCCGCCGGGACACCGCGGATCGCGATCTGTGCGTTGACCGTCGAGCTGCCGCCGAGCGCACGCCCACGCCAATAAAAGCGGGGCTCCTGCACGCGCGTCCGCCGGCTCATCAGCCCGGGCCATTGCCAATCCGCCTGGTGGTCCGGATCGTACATGAACGGGACGATGTTGGCCGAGCGCAAGGCCGGCGGGGCCTCGCCGGTGCGCCAGTCGCGCCCCGCCTCCAGCAGGAGCACACGTCGCTTCGGATCTTCCGAGAGGCGTGCGGCGAGCGCGGCCCCCGCGGATCCGGCGCCGACGACGACCACATCGTACAGGGCTGCGCTCATTTCTTCTCAACGTTCCAGAACAGCGGGATGGCGGACGGGATCAGGCCGGTGAGCGTGGTCCGGTAGGCTGCGGGCTGCGCGAATTGGCCGAAGGGCACGACCAGGCCTTCGCCGTAGATGACGGACTGAATCTCGCCCGCGATGTCACGCCGCTTGTCCGGATCGGGCTCGCGGGAGAACCGGTCGAACAGCCCGACCATGCGTGGGTCGCACATGAACCCGGAACTCGCTGCATCCTTGCAATTGAAGTTGATCGCCGAGTTCGTGAGCGGGGAGCTGAGGTCGAGGCCGAGGGCGTGAATGCCGAAGACGTTCCACCCGGCCTTCTTGGTGCGACGCGCGAGCAGGGCCGCCCAATCCATGACCTGGAGATCCACGGTGAAGCCGGCCTGTTTCAGCCGGTCGGCCAGGATCGTCGAGGAGACGCGCGCCGCCTCGAGATCGTTGGCCGCCATCACGATCACGGGCTCGCCCTTGTAGGCGGTCGCCTTCAGGGCGGCTCGGGCCGCCGCCACCGACGGATCGCGCAGGAGTTCGGTCCCGGCATGCGTCTCGTAGGGGGAGCCGCAGATGAAGAAGGCGTCGCAGGTCTGCGAGAAGCGTGGATCCAGGCCGAACCCGTCCAGGACCTCGCGCTGATCCACGAGGCTCAGCAGCACGCGCCGGATCGCCGGGTCGTCGAAGGGCGCGGCCGCCGTGTTGATGCGGTAATGCCCCGTGAACCTGTGCGGGCCGGTGAAGTTCAACACCGCCAGGCCCTTGTTGCGCTCGATCTGTTCGATCAGATCGAAGGGCGCGTACTGCATGAGATCGATCTCGCCCACGCCGAGGGCGCCGACGGCCGTCGCCCCGTCCGGAATGACGCGAATGTCGAGGGCGTCGACCTTCACGACCTTGCCGCCGGCCAGGAAGTCCGCCGGCTCGGGACGCGGCCGATAATCGGCGTTCTTGCGCAACAGCATGTGGTCGCCGGTGATGTGCGCGGCGCGGTCGTAGACGAAGGGACCCGATCCCATGACCTCCGAGAGCTGCGTCGTGGCCGGCGTCGCGGCGAGCCGGGCGGGCATGATGAAGGGCGTCGGGCTCGACGTGGTGCCGAGCGTGTCGAGCACGAGGCCGTAGGGCTCCCGCAGCGTCAGCACGAAGGTTTTGTCGTCCACGGGCTCGAGCGCGGCCGCCACGTCCATCAGCCGGCCGCCGAGTGCGCTGCGGGCTGCCCAGCGCTTGAGCGAGGCGACGCAGTCGGCGGCCCGGACGGGCGTGCCGTCATGGAAGCGCAGGCCGTCGCGCAAGGTGAAGCGCCAGGTCAGGCGGTCATCCGACACCGACCACGTGTCGACCATTTGCGGCTGGAACAGGCCCCGCGCGTCCGGCGCGAACAGCGTGTCGTAGACCATGAAGCCGAAGGTTCGGGTGATGTAGGCCGTGGTGAAATAAGGATCGAGGGTGACGATCTCCGCCTCGAGCACGGCCCGCACCGTCGTCTCCGCACCGGCCGGTGCCGGCGCGAGGAGCGCACCCGCGGCTGCAATCAGCCCGGGAAGCCAGAATCGTCTCATGCGTATTCACCCTGTGTCCGAGCCGGCTAAGCAAGCCAGATACCAGCAAAAGATGGCGTGCCGATCCAGGGGCGTTCGGCGCGATCCGCGAGGGCACCGTGCGGGCCTCCTCACCCACGAATTGGAAGGTTGCCGGGTTAGCGCCACCAGAAGTGGCCTGTTCGATGCATTCGGCTGGAACGGCCCCAGCTCGCCGTGGGGATTGCCGGATCGCCCCGGAGGGCTCCGAGCCGCTTGAAAAGGTCCCGGATGAATCGACGCGATTTCGCCAAGCTCGTGCTCGCCGCAGGTGCGGCGGGGCCGATCCCCTTCGGCGTCACGCGCGCCGCAGGCCAGACCCGCGGCGGCGTCCTCAACACCGTGATCCAGCCCGAGCCGCCGATCCTGGTCTCGGCGCTCAACCAGCAGGCCCCGACGCTCACGGTCTGCGGCAAGATCTACGAGAGCCTGCTCACCTACGATTTCGATCTGACGCCGAAGCCCGGCATGGCCCAGAGCTGGGAGCGCAGCCCGGATGGCCTGACCTACACGTTCAAGCTGTTTCCCGGGATCACCTTCCACGACGGGTCGCCGATGACCTCGGAGGATGTGGTGTTCTCCGTCACGAAGGCGCTGATGGAGGCTCATGCGAGGGCGCGCGGCACGTTCTCGCGCCTTGCGTCCGCCGAAGCGCCGGACCCGCTCACCGTGGTGTTCAAGCTGAAGGAGCCGTTCGCGCCGTTCCTGCACGCTTTCGACGCCACCACCGCGCCGATCATCTCCAAAGCGCTCTACGAGAACACCGATCTGCGGCAGAACCCGAACAACGCCCGGGCGATCGGCACCGGCCCGTTCCAGCTCAAGGAATGGGTCAAGGGATCCCACATCCACCTCGTGCGCCACGAAGGCTATTACCGCAACGGTGAACCCTATCTCGACGAGATCTACTACCGCGTCATTCCGGACGCGGCCTCCCGGGCCGTCGCCCTGGAGAGCGGCACGATCCAGCTGACCCAGTGGAACGACGTCGAGGCCTTCGACGTGCCGCGCCTCAAGGCGCTGCCGAACCTCGACATGACCACGAAGGGCTACGAGTTCTACGCCCCCCATCTCTGGCTGGAGATGAACACGCGCATCGCGCCGATGAACGACCGGCGATTCCGGCAGGCGGTGCTCTACGCCATCGACCGGGAGGCCCTGCGCAAGCGCGTCTTCTTCGGCCTCGGCAAGGTCGCCACCGGCCCGGTCTCCTCGAAGACGCGGTTCTACGAGCCGGACGTGAAGACCTACGAGTATGCCCCGGCCAAGGCAGCGGCGCTCCTGGACGAGATGGGGCTGAAGCCCGGCGCGGGCGGCAAGCGGGTAAGCCTGAAATACCTGGTGCCGCCCTACGGCGAGCTGTGGCAGCGGGTGGCCGAGTACGTGCGCCAGTCCCTCGGCAAGGTCGGGATCGACATCGTGCTGGAAGGCATCGACGTCGGCGGCTGGGCGGCGCGATGCGGCAACTGGGAGTTCGAGATCTCCGCGCCCTGGACCTACCAATACGGGGATCCCGCTCTCGGCGTCTCGCGCTCCTACATCTCCACGAACATCCGCAAGGGCATCCTGTTCTCGAACACCTCCGGATACAGCAATCCGGAAGTCGACAGGTTGTTCGAGGAGGCTGCCGTGGCGCGGGACGACGCGACCCGGCAGGCGCTCTACAGCCGGGTCCAGAAGATCCTGGTCGAGGACGCCGCGGTGGCCTGGCTCACCGAACTCGATTTCCCGACCTTCACCGACAAGCGCATCAAGGATCTCGTCGTCACGGGCAGCGGCGTGAACGACACCTTCGCCCGGGCCTATCGCGCATGAGGACGATGGCCGCCCTGGCCGCCTGGATCGCGCGGACGCTGGCGGTGATCCTGGTCATCGCCAGTGTGAACTTCGCCCTCGTCCACGCGGCGCCCGGCGATCCGGCCCAGGTCATCGCGGGCCAGTCCGGCGCCTCGGACGAGACGCTTCTCCGGCAGCTCCGGGCGGAATACGGCCTCGACAAGCCCTACCCGGTGCAACTCGCGACCTATCTCGGCCGGGTCCTGCGGCTCGACCTCGGCTATTCCTACCGGCAGCAGCGGCCGGTGCTCGGCCTCGTGCTGGAGCGCCTGCCCGCGACCCTGCTGCTCACCGGCACGGCCTTCGCCCTGGCGCTCGGGTCCGGGATCCTGCTCGGTACCCTGTCGGGCGTCCGGGCGGGCCGGTGGTCCGACACGCTGATCGGCCTCGTGGCGCTGGTGCTCTACGCCATGCCGGTCTTCTGGCTCGGCCTGATGCTGGTGCTGGTCTTCTCGGTCCAGCTCGAATGGCTGCCGGCCTTCGGCTACCGCAGCGTCGGCGCGACCCTCTCGCCGCTGGGGCAGGTCGGCGACGTGCTGGCCCATCTGATCCTGCCCGTCCTGTCGCTCGCCGCGGTCTATCTGGCGGTCTACGCCCGCCTGATGCGGAGCTCGATCGTCGAGGTGGCCGCCCAGGATTTCGTGAAGACCGCCCGGGCCAAGGGGCTTACCCGCGGACGCGTGATCCGCGACCACATGATCCGCAACGCGATCCTGCCGGTGGTCACCGTCGCCGGCATGCAGGCCGGGGCGCTCGTGGGCGGCTCGGTGGTGGTCGAGACCGTCTTCGCCTGGCCGGGGCTCGGCCGGCTGGTGTTCGAGGCCCTCAGCCAGTGCGACTACCCGGTCCTGCTTGGGATCTTCCTCGTCATGTCCGTGCTCGTGATCGTCATCAACATGCTGACCGACCTGCTCTCGCGGCTCATCGATCCGCGGATTGACGCCTCCGCGAAGGCCGCGTGATGGGGTTCGTCCGGGCGTTCCTGCGCAATCCCGGCGGGGTGATCGGCCTCGTGCTGCTCGTGGCGGTGGTCGTGGTGGCGATCTTCGCGCCGCTCCTCGTCCCGGTCGATCCCTGGGAGATGGTCGGCGCGCCCTTCGAGCCGCCGCTCAGCCCCGATCTGCCCTTGGGCTCCGACACGATGGGCCGGGACATCGCCGCCGGCCTCGCCCATGGCGCCCGGGTCTCGCTGGCGATCGGCCTCGCCTCGACGCTCGCAGCGCTGCTGATCGGCGTGGCGATCGGGGCGACGGCCGGATGGTTCGGCGGCGTCGTCGACGCCGTGCTGATGCGGATCGCCGAGCTGTTCCAGACGATTCCCGGCTTCATCCTGGCGGTACTGCTGGTCGCGACCCTCGGGCCGTCGCTCGCCCACGAGATCCTGGCGATCGCGGCGATCAGCTGGCCGCCGCTGGCACGCCTGACCCGCGGCGAGTTCCTGCGGCTGAAGAACCGGGACTTCGTGCGGGCCGCCGCCTGCCAGGGCGAGCGCCCCGCGGCCCTGGTCCTGCGCCACATCCTGCCGAACGCCCTGGCGCCGATCATCGTCACCGGCTCGCTCACGGTGGCCACCGCGATCCTGATCGAGAGCGCGCTGAGTTTCCTCGGTCTGGGCGATCCGAACCTGATGTCCTGGGGCTACATGGTCGGCGCCGCCCGCACGGTCATCCGGCAGGCCTGGTGGACGAGCGTCTTCCCCGGCGCCGCGATCCTCGTGACGGTGCTCGCCATCAACCTCGTCGGCGAGGCGCTCAACGACGCGCTCAACCCGCGGCTTGCCCGGCGGAGCGGCGCATGAGCCCGCCGGTCCTCACGATCTCGGACCTCTCCGTAAGCCTGCCGCGGGGCGCCGACCGGGCCCAGGCGGTGAGCGACGTCTCGATCACGGTGGGCGCAAACGAGATCGTCTGCCTCGTGGGCGAGTCGGCGTCGGGCAAGTCGATGATCGCCCACGCGATCCTGGGCCTGCTGCCGTCGGGGGTGACGGTGGCCGGCGGCGCGGTCGCGCTGCGCGGGCGCGACATCGCCACCGCCTCCGAGGCGGAGATGCGCACCGTCCGCGGACGCGAGGCCGCGATGATCTTCCAGGAGCCGCTCAGCGCACTGAACCCGCTGAAACGGATCGGCGAGCAGATCGCCGAGGCCATACGGGCCCATGCGCCGGAAACGCCGCGCTCCGCGGTCGGAGCACGGGTCGGCGCGCTGATCCAGGATGTCGGCCTGCCCGACCCGGCGCGGATCCGGGCCAGCTTCCCGTTCGCGCTGTCGGGCGGCCAGCGCCAGCGGGTGATGATCGCCATCGCCATGGCCAACAATCCGGCGCTGCTGGTGGCCGACGAGCCGACCACCGCCCTCGACGTGACCACGCAGGCGCAGATCCTGGCGCTAATCCGCCGCCTCCAGAGCGAGCGGCAGATGGGCGTCCTGCTGATCACGCACGACTTCGGCGTGGTCGCCGAGATGGCCGACCGCGTCGTGGTGATGCGCGACGGCCGGGTCGTCGAGCAGGGCAGCGCCGAGGCGGTCCTGACCGCGCCGCGCGACCCCTACACCCGGGCATTGATCGCCGCGGTGCCGCATGGCGGCGGCCGCACGCCCCGCAGGACGACGGCGGCGTCGCCGCCGCTGCTCGAGATCGAAGCACTCTCCAAGACCTTCATCACCCGGCAGGGCTGGTTCCGTCCAGCCCGGCGCGTGGTCGCCGCGGACGGGATCTCCCTCACGCTGTCGGCCGGCGAGACGGTGGCGGTGGTGGGCGAGTCGGGGTCGGGCAAGTCGACCCTGGGGCAGATGATCCTGCGTCTGGCCGAGCCGGATTCGGGCCGTGTCCGCTTCGAGGGCCAGGATCTCCTGGCCCTGCGGGGCGAAGCCCTCCGGGTCGCACGCCGCCGCCTCCAGATCGTGTTCCAGGACCCGTTCGCGGCGCTGAACCCGCGCCAGAGGGTCGGCGAGGCGATCGCCCGCGGCCCGATGGCCTACGGCGTGCCGAAGGCCGAGGCCGTCGCCGAGGCACGGGCGCTGCTCGACCGGGTCGGCCTGAAGGCCGGCGCGGCCGACCGCTTCCCGCACGAGTTCTCCGGCGGCCAGCGCCAGCGCATCTGCATCGCCCGGGCGCTGGCGCTCAAGCCGCGCGTCCTCGTAGCGGACGAGGCGGTTTCGGCGCTCGACGTTTCCGTACAGGCCCGCGTGCTCGACCTGCTGGCGGAACTCCGCGCCGAGTACAACCTCGCGATGCTGTTCATAACCCACGACCTGCGCATCGCGGCCCGGATCGCCGACCGGGTCGCGGTGATGCAGCAGGGCCGGATCGTCGAGGCGGGACCGGCCGCTGCGATCTTCGCCGCGCCCGAGCACCCCTACACGCGCGGCCTCGTGGCCGCGATGCCCGGCCGCCGCCTGTTCGGCGGCCTCGACGCGTCGGCGCCCGAGGCGCGGACCGCTTGAGCGCGTCCGCCGGTTCGGCGACGAAGGCCCGCGGCACCGGCACGGATGATGCACCAGGCGTGTGTTTTTCGAGGCGCCTGCAACTCTCGGGGAGATCCATGGCTTCGGCGAGCGGACGAATTCTGACGGGCGCGGAGGTGAAGGCGCTGTCGCAGCGCTCGGACCTGCGCGGTGCGATGCGCCTCGGCGCGCATGTCCTGATGTTGGCCGGCTCCGGCTGGCTGGTCTGGCGCTCCGGGCCGTGGACGCTGCTGCCCGCCATGCTGCTGCTCGGCATCGTGCAATCGGCGTTGTTCGCGCCGATCCACGAGACCATCCACCTGACCGCGTTCCGCTCGCGCCGGGCCAACGCCGTCGTCGGCTGGCTGGTGGCCTGCCCGTCGCTCCTGAACTGGCACTTCTACACGGCCTTCCACTTGGCCCATCACCGCCATACCCAGGATCCCGAGCACGATCCGGAACTCGCGTTGCTGCCCCCCTCCACCCTCGACGCCTATGTCTGGCGCGTGATGGCGCTGCCCTACTGGCGCACCCGCCTCCAAGTGGCTGCGGCCGGCCTGCGCGGCGATCTTTCGGCCTACCCTTTCATCACGGAGCGCGCCGCGCCGCGCATCATCCGGTCGCTCCGGCTGATGTGCGCCGTCCTGCTCGGCGTCTCGGTTCTGGCCATGGTGCTGGTCGGATGGTGGGCGCCCCTGGTGTTCTGGATCGGTCCGCAGCTCCTCGGGCAGCCATTCCTGCGGCTCTACCTGCTCACCGAGCACACGCTCTGCACCATGGACAACAACGGCCTGACCAACACCCGCACGACCTTGACCAACGGCCTGATGCGTCTGCTCATGTGGAACATGCCGTTCCACACCGAGCATCACCTCTACCCGTCGATCCCGTTCCACCGCCTGCCGGACGCCCACGCGGCGATGCGCGAGCGGCTCGTCGTGCTGCAGCGCGGCTACGCCAAGTGGCATGTCGGCTTCGTCCGGACGTTGCGTCCGTGACCGGCTGGGCCAGCGCCGCCGGAACCTTCGCCCTCGGCGATCTGCCCCTCCAATCGGGCGGCGTGCTGGAGGGGGCGCAGCTGCGCTGGAAGACGCACGGGACCCTCGCCCCCGGGCGCGACAACGTCGTGCTCTACCCGACGAGCTACGCGGCCCAGCATCCCGACCTCGAATGGCTGATCGGCCCGGAGGGCGTGCTCGATCCGGAGCGGTGGTTCATCGTCATCCCGGACATGTTCGGCAACGGCCTGTCATCGAGCCCATCCAACACGCCGGACTGGCCCGGCCTCGTCACCGCCTGGGACAACGTCCACGCCCAGCGCCGCCTCCTCGCCGAGACCTGGGGGATCGCGCGGCTGCACGCCGTCTACGGCTGGTCGATGGGCGCGCAGCAAGCCTACCATTGGGCGGCCCTGTTCCCCGAGCAGGTCGCCCGGGCGGTGATCATTTGCGGCAGCGCCCGCACCGCCACCCATAACCGCGTGTTCCTGAAGGGCCTCATGGCGGTGCTGGAGGCCGCGCCCGCGTATCGCGGCGCGGGCCGCTTCTCGGCCGAGCCCGCCGCGTCCCTCCGGGCCTTCGGGCGCATCTACGCCGGCTGGGCGCTCAGCCAGGACTTCTACCGGGCGGACCTGCACCGGACCGCGCTCGGCGCGCCGGACCTCGACACCTTCCTGCGCACCGACTGGGAGGAACGCTTCGCCCGGCGCCCGGCGGCCGACCTCTACGCGCAGCTCTGCACCTGGGACGCGGGCGACATCAGCCGCGATCCACGCTTCGACGGCGACCTGACGCGGGCGCTCGGCGCGATCACGGCCAGGCTACTGCTGATGCCCGCGGAGACCGACCTCTACTTCCGCGTCGCCGACAATGCGGCCGAACTGCCCGCCCTGCGCGACGCCATCCTGCGGCCGATCCCCAGCATTTGGGGCCACCGCGCCGGCAATCCCTCCACCAACCCGGCCGATGCGGCTTTTCTCCGCGACACGGTACGGGCGTTCCTCGAATCATCCGAAGACATATAAGCGCCGGACCTTCGCAGGCTTGCGAAGTGGCACGTTCCCATGTCCGTCCCGAGCCGAAAACCAGCGTTCCCGTGATCCGGCCCACGACGTTTGTCTCAGCGTCCGCCTTCGCGATGCTGCCTGGCTTGGATGGACGGCGACATCGGGCGCGAAACCGAAGGGCCGGTGATACGCCGATTGGCGATCCAGCATCGCGTAGTCTGGCCGGAAGTGGCCTGTCCGCTTCGAAGCAGAAACGCGGACGGCTCATCCTCGCCATGATGCGATCAGGACATGGCGTTGCGTGCGATTTGGAAGGCGGACGATTGCTCAGAGGAACGCCATAGCCGACGCAAGGCAGCGGCGAATGCCCGACCGTCCGACGTTACGCCTGTAACCTTATCGCCGACGGGCGAAACGCTGCGGTCATGCGCAAGGCGCAGACACCCGGTCAGGAGCAGGGACCGTCGTTCACCACCGAGCACGGAACAGTGCAGCGCGTGCGACCGACCAGAACCTGCTTTGTCGCCGTCACGGGTCCTCCATGAAAATCCTCTTTGCCGCTACGCCGGCCGCCGGCCACCTGAATCCGCTGCTGGCCATCGCGCGCATGGCCTTGGCGCGCGGCGACGAGGCGCTGGTGGCCACGGCCGGGTACCTCCGCCCGTCCGTCGAAAAGTCCGGTGCCCGCTTCCTGCCGCTCGCCGCCGGCGCTGACATCGACCTCACGCGGATCGAGGACGTGTTGCCCGAGCGCGCAAATCTACCCCCGGGCCCGGAGCAGCTCCGCTACAATTTCGAGCGTATCTTCCTCGACCCGATGCGGGCTCAGGCCGAGACGCTGCGCAGGATCATCGCGTCCGAACGCCCCGACATCATCGTCGTGGACGATCTGTTCTTCGGCGCGACGGCCCTGTTCCTGGACGAGGGGACACCCCGGCCACCGATCGTCGCCTGCAGCATCACGATCATGGTGGCCGACAGGCCGGATGGAGCTCCGACCATGATCGGGTTGCCGCCGGCACGCGACGAGGCCGCGCGCGCGGCATACGCGGCCATCGCCATCGAAGCCGAACGTCTATTCGGTGCGCCGGTCCGCGCTTACGCGGATGCCAAACTCGCCGAGATGGGCCTGCCGCCGTTGCCGTGCTCGGTGCTGCATTCGCGCCATCTCATGGCCGACGCCGTCCTTCAGACGACCGTACCGGCGTTCGAGTACGATTTCGGGGGGCTGCCCGACCACGTCCGGTTCGTAGGCGCCCTGCCCCCTCCGCCTCAGCGGGACGCTGCCCTGCCGGACTGGTGGGGCGAACTCGACGGGTCCAAGCAGGTCGTGCTCGTAACCCAGGGGACAGTCGCCAACGCCGATCTCGGCGAGCTGATCGAGCCGACCCTATCGGCGCTCGGCACGCGCGACGACCTGCTGGTGCTCGTCACCACCGGCCTCCGACCGATCGGGAACGTGCGCGGACCGATCCCGAAGAACGCTCGTCTTGCCGAGTTCCTCGATTTCGCGGCGCTCCTGCCGAAGGTCGACGTGCTGGTCACCAATGGCGGTTACGGGACTGTGCAGCTGGCTCTTCAAGCCGGCGTACCGATCGTGGCAGCGGGGCGCACCGAGGACAAGGCCGAGGTCGGCGCCCGGGTGGCGTGGTCGGGCGTAGGCCTCGAGATCCCGTCGCAGCGGCCGGAGGCTCGAGACCTGCGCGTGGCGGTCGAGCGGGTCCTGACCGTGCCCTCCTTCGTCGAGCGCGCGCGGTCGATCGCGGCGGATATGGCGGCGATCGATACGTCGGCAGTGATCCTTGGAACGCTGGACCGCCTCGTCGCCGAATCCAAGGCGACCTGATCCGGTCCGAGATTCCCGGCACCACGAGACATCGTCTCTGCCCTGACGGAGGCACGCCGGCGACGCCGGAGCGGCCATCGAAGGGCCGTGAGCCCGTCAGGGCGGGACGGCCGCCCGTTCGGGACCCGGCGTCCCGGCGCGTGGCCTTCCCCACAAACCGGTGGTGCTGCGCTTGCAGGGTTGGCGACGGGCCGCCCCGTTTCCCCGAATGCTGACCGGAAGCGCCCAGAGGCGATCGCGCGGCATCCGCCGGCATTCCCCCGTCGACCGTCCTCCCGCACGCTCGCAGCGACGGTTTTGACGCCGGCCCTCGATCGGCGCGTCTCTGCCTCAATGCCCGGTCGTATCGACGATCAGCAACCCGCGCGTCTTGCCCGAGGTGCTGTCGCGCGTCGCGACGGCGCGCCACAGGCGCTCGCTGTCGACCAGGAACGGCCGGTAGTCGCCGTTGACATCGCCGACAAAGACGAGGTCCGCGTCCGGCAGATATCCGAGGATCGGCGAGAAATGCCCGGCGCCGCGTCCGAACAAGGGGCCGCGATGGAAGTTGACGACCAGCCGCTTGTCGGGGTCGTTGCCGCCCTTCATCAGATCGCGGAACGCCGGCAACGTGAGATCGCGCACGACATGGACCGGGCGGTCGAGCCGCCTTCGCATCAGGTCGGCCAGCTCGTCCAGCGTCAGCCCATTCACGAGCACGCCGAACCAGGGCTGGAACGCCGTCCCCCGGAGCACGTCGGCTTGCGAGAAGTCGACGCCGAGGGAGCGGAGCAGGTTCGCCACCGTGGCAGGACCGCAGAAGCTCGGATTGCTCTGGTACTCGTAAGGCCGTCTCCGGTAAGCCGCCGCCACCGGTAAGGCCCAGGCCCGCGCCAGCAGCGCAGGATCATGAAAGTCCGGCCGCGTCGCGATCGACGTGACGGACGCGTAGGCGTTCGGCCTGAGGAGGCGCGGGCCGACGCTGGCCGCGCCGGCCAGGAGAACGGCCGATCCGAGGAATGCGGCCACACGGCGCTTCCAGACCCGGTCTCGACGAACCTGTTCGGCAACCATGCGGAGGAATCCCGATCCCTTTGAGATTGCGCCCGGCCGCTCTGGGGCCAGGGCGATGGCGAACAGGCGCAGGACGACGCGCGCGCCGCGCACGGGCTGAACCGCGCCGATCCGCGCCGCGCCGGATGTCGCAGACCGGCGCGCCTCGACGATCGCGCGCATGAAATCCTGTTGGTGCAGCCGCCGCCGCTTCGAGGTTCGGGATGTCTTCCGGTCCGAAGGTGAAGCTCGGCAGTCGGGAGCCTTCGTAGGCGAGGTGCGTGAAGCGGGGGATGCCCCCATGCGGCGGACCGAGGATGTCGGCGCGAGGACCCTCGGATGCCGAAGCTACACGATCATGTCGGACGTGGAGCCGATGGTTACCGTTATAACACGCGGTCCGCCGGGGCGTCGGCTGCGTGCCGAAGGACACGTCCGGCGCGCACCGGACGCGCGCGTCAGATGTTCCGGCATCGCGCGGTGAGCCGAGCGGCGGTGCAGCGCGGCCAGCACGTGGTAGTCGGCGAGCGCGGTCACCATCGCTACGCCGATCAACAGCATCGCCAGGTTCAGGACCGCCATGCTCCAGTGGAGCAGGCGAGCCGGCAGGTTGAAGCGGGTGGAGCGGTCATAGGCCAGCTCCTTGGGCCGTCGCCGCAACTGCAGCACTCGGGGGTCTTCGCCTCGCCTGCCCGGCGCGTGAAGGATCGGGAATAGGCAGCTGGGCGGGCGCGCAACAGCGGGTCGTCGGATGGCCCGATTCCGTCTGGCAGGACGAGCGGATCGAAATCGATGTCCCGGCAGTTGCCCGCCTCCTCGGGCGTGCGCACCGGAAAGACCGGGATGGTGTTCACGCCGGTGCGCTATTCCTCCCCGTGTGGGAGCCGAAAGCGCCGGGCGAGGCTTCGCACAGTCGCTTCACCGTTGGCCGCGGGGGGCTGCCCGCCGGCCGGAGCCACCCGCCCCCCGACGGGTGTCACGCAGCCTTCCGGGCGGACTGGATCCCCTTGAGGCGAACGAGCCCGAGAAATCGGGCGCCGCGGCATGAGCGAGGACTTCAACGGCGGCGTCCCCATCGCCGCTCGATGCGGGGATTCCGATCTTCGAATTGCGGCACCCTGGCCCCCTTCATACCCGGCGTCTGGCGCTAGCGGCCCCGGAGAACGGCCGACATCTTGGCCGCCGTGCCGAGGACAGCCATGCCGAGCGAGATCACCCTCTTCGAGGCCCGGCGGGTCATCACGATGAACCCATCGCGGCCGTACGCGACGCACGTCGCCGTGCGTGACGGATGCGTGCTGATGGTCGGGACGGAAGACGAGTTCGACGGGCTCGATGCAGTTCCCGATCGGCGTTTTGCCGACAAGGTCATCCTTCCCGGCTTCGTCGAGGGACACGCCCACGTCATGGAGGGCACCCTCTGGCGCCAGACCTATGTCGGGGCCGGCGACCGCCGCAGTCCGGACGGACGCCGCGTGCCGGGCCTGCGCGATATCGGGGCCGTCGTCGCCCGGCTTTCGGACGCGGACCGGTCCATCGCCGACCCGGACCAGCTGCTCTACGGGTGGGGCTTCGATCCGCTGCATCTCGGCGGCGCACGCCTGACCCGGCACGATCTCGATCGGGTCTCCACAACCCGGCCGGTCATGGTCCACCATGCCAGCCTGCACATCACCAACGTCAACAGCCTCCTCTTGGAGATGGCGGGCTTCGACGCCACCACCGCGATCGATGGTGTGCCGAAGCTGGCGGATGGCACCCCGTCGGGCGAGTTGCAGGGCATCGCCGCCCGGCTGCGCCTATTCCGAGCGCTCGGCTACAACCCGATGAGCGGGCATCTCGATGCGGCCGATGTCGCCCGGTTCGGCTCCGCCGCGCAGCTCCAGGGCATCACCACCATCGCGGACCTGCACAACGACCTTACGGAGGCGTCCGTGGCGGTCTATCGGGCCGCCTGCGTCGACGGCCTGCCGGTGCGGATCGTGCCGGCGCTGGCCTCGGTCTCCTGTGCGCCGGAAGAGGGCGTCGCCAAGATCGGCCGCCTCAATGCCGCCAACACCGACCGCCTGCGCTTCGGCATCGTGAAGATCGTCGTCGACGGTTCGATCCAGGGATTCACCGCCCGGCTCCTGCCGCCCGGCTACCATAACGGCGCACCAAATGGCCTCTGGTACGTCGCCCCGGACGACCTCGACCGGATCGTGGGTGTCTACCACGCCGCCGGCATCCAGCTCCACATCCACACCAACGGCAACGAGGCCACCGAGGCGGCCCTCGACGCGGTCGAGAAGGCGCAGATCGCCCATCCGCGTCCCGACCACCGGCACACGCTCCAGCACTGCCAGATGGCGACCGAGGCACAGCTGCGCCGGATCAAGGCGCTGGGTTTGTGCCTCAACCTGTTCTCGAACCATCTTTATTACTGGGGCGATGCCCACCACGATCTGACCATGGGGCCGGAACGCGCGGCCCGGATCGACGCCGCCGGGAGCGCGGCGCGCCTCGGCATCCCGCTCGCGATCCACTCGGACGCGCCTGTGACGCCACTGGGGCCGCTTTTCACGGCCTGGTGCGCCGTCAACCGGACCACGTCGTCGGGGCGTGTGCTCGGCCCCGACGAACGGCTGAGCGTCGCCGAGGCTCTGCACGCTGTGACGCTGGGGGCCGCCTACACCCTCCGGATGGACCATTGCGTCGGCTCCATCGAAGCCGGGAAGTTCGCCGACTTCGCCGTCCTCGACGCGGATCCGTTCGAGACGCCGCCAGAGACCTTGAAGGACATTCCCATCCACGCCACGGTACTGGGCGGCCGCGTCTTCGCGGTGCCGTCGGTATGAGGCAGGAGCGTCCCGCCCCCGCGACGCGCTGCCCGCTCACGGTGGTCGGCGGCTTCCTCGGCGCCGGCAAGACGACGCTGCTGAACCGGTTGCTCGCCGGCGCGCAGGGCCGCTACGCAGTGCTGGTCAACGATTTCGGCGCGGTGAACGTCGATGCCGGCCTGATCCGCGACCATGACGGGCAGACTTTGCGGCTGACCAATGGCTGCGTCTGCTGCAGTCTGGCCGACGGCTTCCTCGACACGCTGATGCGCGTGCTCGCCGAGCCCGAACCCTTCGATCACATCGTCATCGAGGCCAGCGGTGTCGGCGATCCCGGCGCCATCGCGGAGATCGCCCTGGTGGAGCCTGGCCTCGTCCTGCGCGGCGTCGTCGTGCTGGTGGATGCCGAGCGCCTGCCCGCCCTCGCCGCCGATCCGCGGATGGGCGACACGATCGCCCGCCAGATCCGCGCAGCCGACATCCTGGTGCTGAACAAGCGCGATCTCGTGGACGCAATCGGCCTCGCGGCGTCGCACGCCACGCTCGCCGCCCTCGCGCCCGCTGTCCCGGTGGTCGACACCGTGGCGGCCGTGCTGCCGGAGGCGCTCTTCGCCCTCGGCGGCGAGGCTCCGGAACTGGTGGGGCGGGGCTCTTCCCGGCTGCGTGCCGAAGCGGTCACGCACGAGGACACGTTCCAGCGCCTGCTCTACCGGCGCACGGGGACGTTCGACCGCGCCGGTCTCGGACGCGCACTCGCCGGCATGCCGACCCCGCTCTTGCGCCTGAAGGGCCGGGTCCGACTGGGCGACGCCTCCGGGATGCACCTGCTTCAGATGGTCGGGCGCCGGTGGAGCCTCTCGCCGCTGCCGGAGGCTGCACAGGGCGGCATCGAACTCGTCGGCATCGCAGCGGCCGACACGGAGGCCGGTCCGACGCTGAGCGATCGCCTCGACGCCGCGCTGCTCCCGCCGCAGATCCCCCACGGAGACCGACTCGGATGCGACTGACCAAACGCACGCTCCTCGGCGCCGGCCTCGCGGTGTTGACCGCCCCCTTGGCCTCCCCGATCCTCGGTTTGCCCGCGGCTTTGGCCGACGACGCGAACGCGCCGTTGGTGATCGGCACCAACCAGGTGCCCCGCCATTTCAACGGCGCGGTGCAGTCCGGTATCGCCACCGGGATGGTCTCGACGCAGATCTTCGCGAGCCCGCTGCGTTACGACGACGCGTGGAACCCGCTTCCCTATCTGGCGAAGTCCTGGGAGGTCGCCCCCGACAACCTCAGCGTGACGCTCCACCTCGTGAGCGATGCCGTGTTCCACGACGGCCATCCGCTGACCTCGGAGGATGTCGCCTTCTCGATCGGGGTGATCAAGGCGAACCACCCGTTCCAGACCATGCTGGAGCCGGTCTCGACCGTGGAGACCCCCGACGCCCATACCGTCGTGATCCGGCTTTCGCGGCCGCATCCTGCGCTGCTGCTGGCCATGTCACCCGGCCTGATGCCGATCCTGCCCAAGCACGTCTACGGCGACGGGCAGGACATCAAGACCCATCCGGCCAACCTGAAGCCGGTCGGATCGGGCCCGTTCAAGTTCGTCGCGTACAAGCAGGGCGAGTCGATCCAGCTCGAGCGGTTCGACAAGTTCTTCATCGCCGGGCGGCCCAAGCTCGCGCGGCTTGTCTACCGAATCTTGCCGGACCAGAACAGCCTCGTCATCGCCACCGAACGGCGCGAGATCGGGATGCTGCCGTTCCTGTCCTCGGTGCGGGACATCGAGCGCCTGAGCAAGGCGCAGACCCTCACGGTGACCGATCGCGGCTTCGAGGGGATCGGCCCGATCAACTGGCTGGCCTTCAATTGCGGGAAGAAGCCGCTCGACGACGTGCGGGTGCGCCGGGCCATCGCTCTTGCCGCCAACCGCGACTTCATCACGGGCAAGCTGCTCGGCGGCGTGGCGAAGCCCGCCACCGGCCCGATCGTGCCGGGCTCGCCGTTCTACGAGCCGGCCGTCGACCCGTACAAGCTCGACATCGCCAAGGCGGAGAGCCTGCTCGACGAGGCCGGGCTGAAGAAAGGGGCCGACGGCACGCGGCTTCAGCTCACCATCGATTACATCCCCAACGACAACGACCAGCAGCGCAACGTCGCCGAATACCTGCGGGCCGGCCTCAAGCGGATCGGCATCGCCCTTCAGGTCCGGGCTGCGCCGGACTTCCCGACCTGGGCGCAGCGCGTCTCGAACTTCGATTTCGACCTGACCATGGACAACGTCTTCAATTGGGGCGACCCCGTGATCGGCGTGGCGCGAACCTACCTGTCGACCAACATTCGCAAAGGCGTAATCTGGTCGAACACCCAGCAATACCAGAATCCAAAAGTCGACGAATTGCTTAACGCGGCCGCAATCGAGACCGACGTCGCCAAGCGCAAGACGCTCTACGATGACTTCCAGAAGATCGTCGTGTCCGATGTGCCGATCGCCTACCTCAACCTCACGCCCTACAAGGCGGTCTACGACAAGCGCCTGACCAATCTGCCGCTGTCGATCTGGGGCCCGCTCTCACCCCTCGACGAGGTCGCCTGGGCGCAAGGCGCCGCGGGAGCCGAGAGATGACGGCTCTGCGCAGCCTCGGTTCGACCGCGCTGAACGCGGTCGGATTGCTGCTCGCCGTCGTGGTGCTGAACTTCCTGCTGATCCAGGCGGCACCCGGTGACCCGGCGCAGGTGATCGCCGGAGAGATGGGTGGTGCTTCGCCGGAGATCATGGCCGAGATCCGCACGCGCTACGGCCTCGATCGCAGCATCCCCGAACAGCTCGCGACCTATGTCGGCAAGGTGGCGAAGGGCGACCTCGGCTACTCGTTCTACTTCAACGAGCCGGTTTCGCGCCTCATCCTCGGCAGGCTGCCAGCCACCGCCCTGCTCGTTCTGAGTTCCCTCGCCCTCGCGGTGCTGATCGGCGCCGGCCTCGGGATCCTGAGCGCGCGCAAACCGAACGGCCTCCTCAGTCACGTCGTCTCGCTGGTGGCGATCGCCGGCAATGCCGCACCGGTCTTCTGGACCGGCCTGATGCTGCTGGTGGTGTTCGCCTCCCTGTGGCCGGTTCTGCCGGTCGCCGGGATGGAGGATGTGGCGACGCCGCGGCGCGGCCTCGCCCACGCCCTCGACGTGGCCGAACATCTGGTCCTGCCGATGCTCACCCTCGGCATCGTCTACGTCGCCCAATACAGCCGTCTGATGCGGGCCAGCATGATCGATGCGCTCAATGCCGACTACGTCCGCACCGCCCGTGCCAAGGGCCTGCCGGAGTGGATCGTGGTCGGCAAGCACGCCCTGCGCAACGCGCTGATCCCGCTCGTCACCATGGTCGGACTCCAGTTCGGACAGCTCTTCGCGGGCGCCATCCTGGTCGAGACCGTGTTCGCTTGGCCGGGACTCGGCCGCCTGACCTTCGACTCGATCCTGCGGCGCGACTACCCGACGCTGCTCGGCATCCTGTTCTGCTCGGCGCTGTTGGTCGTCGCCGCGAACCTTGTCACCGACCTCCTCTATCGCCTGATCGATCCGCGCATCCGTGCCGGGAGGCCCGCATGAACGTCGCCGCCGCGACCGGCTCGACCCTGCCATCGGAGGCGACGCGCCCCGAGGCGGCCCCGCCGATGCCGCGCCCGGCCGTCACGCCCGGGCTCGCCACGCTTTACCTGTTCCTGCGCAACCCCAGCGGCCTCCTCGGTCTCGCCATCCTGCTCGGCCTCCTGTTCGCCGCGCTGGTCGGACCGCACCTCTACGGGGTCGATCCGTTCGACATCGTCGGCGCCCCGTTCCAGCCGCCCGGCGGCGATCCGCTGCTCGGCACGGACTACCTCGGCCAGGACATCCTGGCGGCCCTGCTGCAGGGCGGTCGCGCGACCCTGCTGGTCGGTTTCTCCGCGGCCCTGATCACCGTGGTGATCGGCGTGACCTTCGGGGCGCTGGCGGGCTTCTTCGGAGGCCGGACCGACACGCTGCTGATGAAGGTCACCGAATTCTTCCAGGTGCTGCCGACCCTGCTGTTCGCGATGGTTCTGGTCACCCTGTTCGGCCAGAGGATCGCCATCACCACGATCGCGATCGGGATCGTCTCCTGGCCGCCCACGGCGCGGCTGACCCGGGCGGAGTTCCTGCGCCTGCGCGGCCTCGACTTCGTCAAAGCCGCGCGGGCGGCCGGGGCCGGACCGCTCTACCTGATCGGCCGGGTGATCCTGCCGAACGCCGCACCGCCGATCGTGGTCTCGGCGACGCTGGCGATCGGCACCGCCGTGCTGTTCGAGGGGGCTCTGAGCTTCCTCGGGCTGGGCGACCCCAACGTGATGAGCTGGGGGCTGATGATCGGCCAGAACCGCGCCTACGCCCTGGAGGCGTGGTGGACGGTGCTGCTGCCCGGGGCGGCGATCTTCCTCGCGGTCCTCGGCGTCAGCCTCGTGGGCGACGCCGTCAACGACGCGGTCAACCCGCGCCTGCGCAAGCGGAGCTGAGCGATGCCCCCCGTCCTCGCAGTCGAAGACCTCACCGTCACCTTGCGGCAGGCCGGAGCCAGCGTGCCGGTGCTGGAGCACCTGAGCTTCTCCGTCGAGGCCGGCCGCACCATCGCGCTGGTCGGCGAATCCGGCTGCGGCAAGAGCATGACCGCGCTGGCGATCATGGGCCTGCTGCCGGAGGAATTCGCCCGTGCCGCCGGTCGCATTCGCCTCGCCGGGGAGGATCTCGCGGCGGCTAAGCCGGCCCGGCTGCGGGCGTTGCGCGGCAGCGCCATGTCGATGATCTTCCAGGAACCGATGACGGCCCTGAACCCGGTCTACACGGTGGGCGACCAGATTGCCGAGGCGCTGCGGCTGCATCAGCGGCTCGGGCGCCGCGACGCCCTGGACCGGGCCTTGGCGATGCTCAGGGCGGTCCAAATCCCGGCCGCCGATCGGCGCCTTCACGCCTACCCGCACGAGCTCTCCGGCGGCATGCGCCAGCGCGTGATGATCGCCATGGCGCTGGCCTGCCGGCCGAAGCTGCTGATCGCCGACGAGCCGACGACGGCGCTGGACGTGACCGTGCAGGCGCAGGTGTTCGATCTGCTGAAGGCCCTCCAGGACGAGATGGGCACCGCCATCGTGCTGATCACCCACGATCTCGGGGCGGTGGCCGACATCGCCGACACGGTGGCGGTACTCTACGCCGGGCGGTGCATCGAGCAGGGCGAGACCCGCGCCGTGATGCGCGCGGCGCAGCATCCCTATACCCGCGGGCTGATGGGCTGCACGCCGCACCTGCGCCTCGGCGCAGCGGCGGACGCCGGGACGGGCGCGTTGCGCGAGATCCCAGGCCTCGTCCCTCCGCTCGGCCGTCGACCCGCGATCTGCGCCTTCGCCGACCGCTGCGCGCGGGTCGACGCCACCTGTCTGGACAGTCCCCAGCCGGCCCTGGCCGAAACCGGGTCCGCCCGGGCGGTGGCCTGCTGGCACCCGGAGGCACGAGCGGCATGAGCGGCAAGAGCAGCCAGAGCGGCATGAACGTGAGACCCATCCCGGCCCCGACGGGCGCCGCCATCCTGCAGGTCAACGACCTCAGGGTTCATTTTCCGGTCCCGGGTCGCGGCGGCTCGCGGGTACACGCGGTCGATGGCGTAAGCTTCGTCGTGCGTCGCGGCGCGAGCTTCGGCATCGTCGGAGAGTCCGGATCAGGCAAATCCACCACAGCGCAGGGCATCATGCGCCTCGTTCCGGCGACCGCCGGCCACGTCGTCCTCGACGGCGAGGACATCCTCGGCCTCCGGGGCGCCCGGTTGCGGCAGGCGCGCCGCCACATCCAGATGGTGTTCCAGGACCCGTTCGCGTCGCTCGATCCCCGCCGCTGTGCCGGCGACCTCGTGGCCGAGCCGCTCCGGCTGCTGGAGGGGCTGTCGCGCAAGCAGGCCGCGGCGCGGCTCGACGCGCTGTTCGCCGCGGTGGGCCTGCCACCGGAGGCCAAAAGCCTGTTCCCGCATCAGTTCTCGGGCGGGCAACGCCAGCGCCTGTGCATCGCCCGGGCCCTGGCGACCGAGCCCGACATCATCGTCTGCGACGAGGCGGTCTCGGCCCTCGACGTCGCCATCCAGGCGCAGATCCTCAACCTCCTGGCCAGGCTCCAGGCCGAGCGAGGGCTCGCCTACATCTTCATCTCGCACGATCTCGGCGTGGTGCAGCACCTCTGCGACGAGGTCGCGGTGATGTATCTCGGCCGGATCGTCGAGCAGGCGCCGACGCGGACGTTCTTCTCCGCCCCGCGCCATCCCTATAGCTGGTCGCTGATCTCGGCGGCGGTGCCGGCCGGTCCGGCACGGGAGGCCCTGAAGGCCCGCTACCTCGTGCGCGGCGAGCCGCCGAGCCCGATCGATCCGCCCGCGGGCTGCCGGTTCGCCGGGCGCTGTCCGTTCGCGGTCGAGCGGTGCAGGGCCGAGGATCCGGCCCTGCTCGCGACGGGCCAGGGTCACTACGTCGCCTGTCACCGTGTCGGCGAGATCGAGGCGCCGAACTTCGATCAGGCACAGGCTGCCTGACCATCCGGCGGTACCTCCCGACATGGCAAGGGCCGCCCCGAACCGACCGGGCGGCCCATCCGAAGAGGGCTGGGTTATTCGTTCCCGCAGACAGCCGGGTCAGGCCGCCTCGTCGCGGTGGTGGTACCAGCGATACAACATCCGCTGCCCGATACGCCGGAACGGCGCGAAGGGGTGGCTCGGCAAGGATCCCTCGAAGATCGGCAGACCCGCGAGCTTGCGACCTGCCACCAGCCCGGCGAGCCGGCGGCCAGCCTGAGCGGAGAACGAGACGCCGTTGCCGCCATAGCCCAGGGCGTAGAACAGCGGCTGGTCCGGCTCCGGCCGAACGATCCGGGGCATCATGTCGTGGCTGACATCGACCCAGCCCCACCAGGAATAGTCGATCGCAATGCCTTCGAGCGCCGGGAATTTCTGGTGCAGGCCATCGACCAGGAGGCGGAGGTGGCGCGGGTTGGTCGCGTCCGCCCCGGTGATGGCGCTGCGGCTGCCGATCTGGACCCGGTTGTCGGGTAGCCGGCGGTAGTAGAAGCGCAGGGTGCGGGTGTCCGTGACGAAGGTGGTGGTCCGCAACGTCGCGGCGATCTCGTCCTGCGTCAGCGGGCGGGTGACCAGGGAATTGGACAGGATCGGCATGATCCGGCTGCGCAGGCGCGGGTGCAGTCCCTGGCTGGTGTAGCCCCCCGTGGCGATCGCGACTGCACGGGCCCGAACGGTTCCGTGGGGGGTGCGCACCCGGAATCCGGCGCCGTCGCGGTCGATCCCGAGCACCGGGCTGGCGGGGTGGATCCGCGCGCCAGCCGCCCGCGCGGCCCGGAGATACCCGAAGGCGAACTTCGCCGGGTGGATGCCGATACCCAACGGCTCATGGAGTGCACCGACCGCCCCGGCCTCGTCGAGCCAGTCGCGCCGCAACTCGTCCGGGCCGAGCATCCGGGTGCGATACCCGAACACCGCGTTGGCGACCTCGCATTCGGCTGCCAGCTTGGCGAAGGTGCGCGCCCGATGGGCGACGTAGATGTGGCCGCCAGGCTGCGGATCGGGGTCGAATTCGCGGACGAGGTCGGAGAAGTATGAGAACCCGTCCTGGATCTCGGCGTGGAGCCGGAGCGCGGTCTCCCGACCGTAGCGGGCGATCCATTGCGAGCGGCTGAGCCGGCCCGACGCGTTCTGGCCCTGGCCCCCGTTGCGGGTGCTGCAGCCCCACGCAACCCGGTTGGCCTCCAGCACGGTGGCTTTGATGCCGTGATCGCGGGCGAGGCTGAGGGCGCAGGACAGGCCGGTGAAGCCCGAGCCGACGATCACCACGTCGGCATCGACGTCGCCCGTGATCGGGCCGTCATCCTCCGGCGGAGGGCCGGCGGTGGCCACCCAGTAGGTCGGCGCGTAGGCGCGGTTCGTGCCAGGGGTCGCGCTGGTCAGGGGATCGTAGGTCGGATCGTAGGGCGCGCCGGTCGGGCGTGGCACGGGATCGGGGGTCAGGCTCACGGTCCGCCTCCCTCAGGCCGCCTGGACCGGGCGGTCCTTGCGGAAGGCGCTCTTGCGGGCGATCAGCCTTCCCTCGAACACGAACAGGTCGACCCCCTCCACGGCGACCCGGCCGCCATCGGCCCGGGTGCCGGTGAACAGCCATTCCGACGTGGCGCGCTCCCCCGCCAGGGTGTGGCGGGTGACCGTCCAGGCCACGTCCGGCATGTCGGTCCAGACGGCCACGAAGGCCGCCCGCACCGCGTCCTGGCTGGTCAGCCGGCGCCCGTGCGCCTCCGGGCCGGCGGCGGTGTCGAACACCACGTCCGGCGTGAAGCAGGCCATCACCCCGTCCGCATCGTGGCGGTTGAAGGCTTCGAACAGGCTGTCGAGCACCGCGTGGCGCTCCGCTTCGGTCGTCGTTTCATTCATGGAACCGCACTCCCCTGGCTCGCCCGCGGGCGGCTGTCGTCGCCACGACCTAGCGCCGGCGCCGTCAGCCTCGCGAGGTCCAGAGCGGTGTCAACGACGCATCCAGTTGGCCGGCCCTGGGGAGCGACTGGCGCGGGGGAGCCATGCGGGGGGAGATTTAGGCATGGTCTGGCCCCTTGTGCACGGAGCTTGCCTTGTCGGACCCTCCGGTCGGACCGCTCATCGGGAGCGATTCGGGGTCCCGGAGGGGATGAATGCTCATGGACAGCGTACGATCGCGACCAAAAGCCCGCCCCGCCGCGCGAGCAATCTTAGCCGCTCTGGCGGCCCTGGCACCGCTGTTCCTCGGCATCCTCTCGCCTGACCCCGCCCTGGCCGCCGAGAAATCGGTCACCTTCGCGCACCAGGACATGGTGGTCCCGTTCCGGGCCCTGATGGCCTCGGGCGCCATCGAGAAGGTCACCGGCTACACCGTGACGTGGCGTAAGTTCGGCGGCGGCGGCGACGTGATTCGCGCCATGGCGTCGGGCAACGTCCAGATCGGAGAGGCGGGGTCGAGCCCGATCGCTGCGGCGGCCTCGCAGGGACTCGACATCCAGCTCTTCTGGATTCTCGACGAGATCGCCGACGCCGAGCAGCTTGTCGCGCGTAACGGCAGCAGCGTCAAAACCGTGGCCGACCTGCGTGGCAAGACCGTCGCGGTGCCGTTCGTCTCGACATCCCACTATCAGCTGATCGCCGCGCTGGCGGAGGCCGGGTTGAGCCAGAAGGACGTGACGATCCTCAACATGCGGCCGCCCGAGATCGCCGCCGCCTGGGAGCGCGGCGACATCGATGCGACCTTCATCTGGGACCCTGTGCTGGCCCGCGTGAAGAAGTCCGGCACGGTGCTGATTTCGGCGGGCGACATCGCCCGCAAGGGCAAGGCGACCTTCGACGGCCTCGTGGTCGACCGGGCCTGGGCGGCACAGAACCGGGACTTCCTCGTCACGCTGGTGAAGCTGATCGCGGCCGAGGACGCGGCCTACAGGGCTCGGCCGTGGGCTGCCGATTCAAGCGAGGTGAAGGCGGTGGCCAAGATCACCGGTGCGACCCCCGCAGAGGTGCCGGCGAGCCTCGCGAGCTACCGCTTCCCGGCCCTCGACGCGCAGGCCTCCCCGGCCTGGCTTGGCGGCGGGGCCGCCAGGGCCCTGACGGAGACCGCGGAGTTCCTGAAGGCGCAGGGGCGCGTGCAGGCGCTGGCACCCGATTACGGCCGGTTCGTCACCGGCGATTACGTGGCGGCGGCCGGACAATAGCCCGCGGCGAAGCCGGAGAGATCCATGATCGAGATCCGCAACCTCAGCGTCCATTACGGGGAGGGCGAGACCGGCATCGTCGCCCTCTCGCAGGTGAACCTCACGATCCGGCCGGGGGAGTTCGTGGTGGCGCTCGGCGCCTCAGGCTGCGGCAAGACCACCCTGCTCTCGGCGATGGCCGGCTTCCTTGAACCGACCGAGGGTAGCATCCTGCTGGACGGGGTGCCGGTCCGGGGTCCGGGGGCCGACCGGGGGGTGGTGTTCCAGCGCCACGCGCTGATGCCCTGGCTGAGCGTGGCCGAGAACGTGGCCTTCGGTCCCAAGATGCGCGGCGTTGCGCGCCCGGAGCGGCACCGGATCGCCCTCGCCATGCTTGAGCTGGTCGGTCTCGCCGAGTTCGCGGACCGGAAGACCTACGAGCTCTCGGGCGGCATGCAGCAGCGGGTCGGCATCGCCCGGGCGCTGGCCAGTGACCCGCGCGCCCTGCTGATGGACGAGCCGCTGGGCGCCCTGGATGCATTCACGCGCGAGCAGGTCCAGGAGCTGATCCTCCAAGTCTGGCACCGGACCGGCAAGATGGCCTTCTTCATCACGCACGACGTCGAGGAGGCGGTGTTCCTGGCCACCAAGCTCCTGATCATGAGCCCGCGGCCGGGCCGCATCGTCGAGACGATCGACCTGCCCTTTTCGCGCGCGGTCGTGGCCGGGCGGGCGGCGCGGGCGGTCAAGTCGGATCCCGACTTCATCGCCGTGCGCGAGCGCGTGCTCGGGCGCATCCATCACCGGATCGAACCGGCGTTCGGAGGCTCCCGATGAGCGGCCTTCCCCTCGACGCGGCGGTTCCCGAGGCGTCGCGCTCTCGCCCCGGGCGCCGTGGCCGCCGCAACGAGTCGCTGGTGCCGATCATCAGTCTGGCCACCGTGCTGGCCTGCCTCGGTCTCTGGGCGGTCGCGACCCATGTCGGCTGGATCAAACCGCTGTTCCTGCCGCCGCCGGAGGCGGTCCTGACGGCCCTCGGGCAGGCCTGGAACGGCGAACTCGACGGCGCCCCCCTCGGCCTTCACGTGCGCGACAGCCTCTTGCGCGTCCTCGGCGCCTTCGGGCTCGCCACGCTGCTGGGTGTCCCGGCCGGTTTGGCCATGGGCATGAGCCGGATCGCCCGCGGCATCCTCGACCCGCTGATCGAGTTCTACCGGCCGCTGCCGCCGTTGGCCTACCTGCCGCTGATGATCATCTGGTTGGGGATCGGCGAGTTGTCGAAGGTGCTGCTGATCGTCCTGGCCTGCTTCGCCCCGGTGGCCCTGGCGACCCGATCGGGCGTGCTCTCGGCCTCTGTCGACCAGATCAACGCGGCGCGTGCACTCGGCGCGAGCCGCTGGCAAGTGCTGCGCTACGTGGTGTTCCCGGCCGCGATGCCGGAGATCCTGATCGGCCTGCGGATCGGCATGGGCGTCGGCTGGACCACCCTGGTCGCCGCCGAGATGGTGGCGGCCCAGGCCGGGCTCGGCCAGCTCGTCCTCAACGCCTCGAACTTCCTGCGCACCGACGTGGTGGTGATGGGGATCCTGCTGATCGGCCTGTTCGCAGCCCTTTTCGAATTCGGCCTGCGGCGGCTCGAACGCGCGCTGGTGCCCTGGAAGGGCAAGGCCTGACGGCGCCCGGACAGTGCCCTGGTCCGCTCACTCGCCGCCGCCTGGACCTGTCGCGGCGCCCGCACCGGTTTTATCGACGGCGGGACGCCCGAGTCCGATCGCGAGTGACCCGCCCATGTCGAACGAACCCGAGAGCCTGACGCGCGGCCCGGCGCGCCTTCCTGGGAACGCGCGCGACCTCCTGGCCTCGCTTGCGGGACGCCACCTGATCGGGAACGCGCTGGTGGGCCCGGTGGACGGCACATGCCTGACTGTTCTCGATCCGGCGACCGGCGACGCACTGGGGCAGGCGCCGGCGGCCGGCCCGGCGGATGTCCAGGCGGCGGTCGCGGCCGCCCGCGCCGCCGGAAAGGCCTGGGCGCGGGTGCCGGCGCGCGAGCGCGGGCGGCTGGTCGCCGAGGGCGGGCGCCGGATCGCGGCGGCGTCCCCGGACCTCGCCCCGCTCCTCGCCGCCGAGACCGGCAAGGCGATCCGCACCGAATGCCGACCCGAGATCGCCACCGCCGCCGACATCCTCGCGATGTTCGGCGGCCTCGCCACGGAACTCAAAGGCGAGACGCTGCCGTTCAGCCCGGACATGCTGGCGCTGACCACCCGGGAGCCCCTGGGCGTGGTGGCGGCGATCCTGCCCTGGAATGTGCCCCTCGTGCTGATGGCGCTCAAGATCGGCCCGGCCCTGGTGGCGGGCAACACCGTGGTGGTGAAGGCCTCCGAGGAGGCCCCCTTCGCGACGATCGAGGCCGCGCGCCTGCTGGCGGAGCTCCTGCCGTCCGGCGTCCTCAACGTGATCTGTGGCACCGGAGCCGGATGCGGGGCGCCGCTGGTCCGCCACCCCGACGTCGCCAAGGTCACCTTTACGGGCTCGCAGGCGGTGGGTGAGGCGATCTACCGGGAGGCCGCCGACAAGCTGATCCCGGTGAGCTTGGAGCTCGGCGGCAAGAGCCCGATGCTGGTCTTCGCCGACGCCGATCTCGACCGGGCCGTCGCGGGCGCAGTGGCCGGCATGCGCTTTACCCGCCAGGGTCAGAGCTGCACCGCGTCGAGCCGGATCTACGTCGATGCGGACCTGCACGACCCGTTCGTGGAGCGGCTGGCCGCTGCCGTCTCGAACCTCCGGATGGGCGACCCGCTCGACGAGGCGACCGATATCGGCACCGTCATCAACGCCCGGCAGCGTGCCAAGATCATGGACTACATCGCGCAGGGCGAGGCGACCCCGGGCGCGCAGGCCGTGCGTTGCGGAACCCTCCCCGAAGCGGCGGAGCTCGCCGGAGGCCTCTTCGTCGAGCCGGTCCTGTTCACCGGTCTTACCGAGGACAGCCCGCTCATGCGCGACGAGATCTTCGGGCCGGTCGCCTGCATCGTGCCGTTCTCCGACGAGGAGGCCGTTCTGGAGGCGGCGAATGCCGGGGATTTCGGCCTCGCCGCGACAGTGTGGACCACCGACCTGCGTCGTGCGCTGCGGGTGTCGCACGCGCTCGATGCCGGCTATGTCCAGGTCAATCAGAACCTGACGATCCAGCCGAACCTGAGTTACGGCGGGTTCAAGAAGTCCGGCCTCGGCAAGGAAGCCTCCCTCGAGTCGATGCTGGAGCATTTCACCCGCAAGAAGACAATCGTGGTCGACATGCGCTGAGGCGATGGAAGCCGTTCCCGCCCTGCTGGCGGCCGCGCCCCAGCCGGGGACCCTGGTCGCCATCGCGGCGGCGGTCTTCGCGGCGGCGTTGATCCGCGGCTTCACGGGCTTCGGATTCGCCCTGGCGGCCGTGCCGCTGCTGGGCTTCTCGCTGCCGCCGAGCCAATGCGTCCCGCTCGCCGTCGCCCTTCAGTTCTGCGCAAGCCTGTCCGACCTGCCGCGGGCGCGCCGGACCTGCCACTGGCCCTCGCTCGGCTGGCTCGTCGCCGGTGCGGTGGTCGGATCGCCGCTGGGCGTGGCCGCGCTCGCAGCGGCGAGCCCCGACGTCGCGCGGCTCGGCATCGCGCTGATCTGCGGTGGGGGAACCGTCGCGCTGGTGCGGGGCTTCCGTTTCGTGGTGGTGCCGCGGGGCGGCGCGACGCTGGTGGTCGGGCTGGCGGCCGGCCTGTGCAACGGGCTCGCGGCGATGCCCGGCCCGCCCGTGGTCGCCTATTATCTCGCGACGCCGCTCTCGCCTCAGCAGGGGCGCGCCTCGTTGCTGGTGTTCTTCCTCGCCACGTCGATCGCCAGCGCCGTCAGCCTCGCGACCGCGGGCCTCCTCGGGGTATCCCTGGCGATCCCGGTGGCGATCGGCATCCCGCTCATCGTCGCCGGAAGCCGGGTCGGCGAGGCGCTCCTCCAGCGCGGCGACGGCCGCGGCCATCGGGCGTTGTCGATCCTGCTCCTCTGTACCGTGGCGATCACGAGCGTGGTGCAGGCGGTCTCAGACCTGCTCGGCCATCCTCTGTGACAGCGGAGCGCCCGCCGGGCCGATCAGCTCCGACAGGTGGGTGAGCCCCGCCTCGATCCGATCGGTGCGGATCGAGGCGAAGCCCAGCCGGAAACAAGCCCGGCCGGCATCCGGATCGGCGAAGAAGATGTCGCCCGGCTCGATCAGGACGCCGCGGGCGCGGGCGCGCAGACTGAGATCCCGGGCATCGAGGCCTGCCGGTCCCTTCATCCAGAAGCTTGTGGCTCCCGGATCGCGCCGCCAGCTGAACCGGGGCATGAGGCGGGGCAGCAAACCGGCAATGCGCGACGCGCGCTCCTCCAGCACGCTGGCTGTCCGGCGGAGGTGCGTGCGGTAATGCCCGAGCGCCACGAACATCGCGGTGGCGCGCTGATTGTTCGACGGCGGGTGGCGCAGCATCAGCCGCCGCAGCACGCGCAACTCGGCGATCACGGCCCGGGGTGCCACCACGTAGCCAACGCGCAGGCCCGGGGCCAACACCTTCGAGAAGCTGCCGACATAGACAACGCGCCCGTCTGCATCGAGGCTCTTGAGCGCGGGGATCTCGTCCGCCAGCGCGAGGTCGGCCTCGTAATCGTCCTCCACCAGGACGACGTCGTGGCGCCGCGCGGCCTCCAGGAGGGCGCGGCGTCGCTCCAGCGGCATGACCGCCGTCGTCGGGCACTGATGGCCCACGGTGACGAAGGCGACGCGCCGGCTGGCGAAGGTCGCATCCGGCACGACCCCCTGCCGGTCGATGGCGAGTGTCGCCAGGTCGTCGGTGGCCAGCGTCAGCATGTTGCGGGTATCGGGATAACAGGGGTCCTCGACGCCCGCCGGGGTGTTGCGGCCGACCAGCAGCTGGATCAGCAGCGAAAGCGCCTGTTGCGAGCCGATCGTGACCATCACCTCGTCCGCGCTCGCGAAGATGCCCCGCCGGGGCAGTACCTGCAGGCGCAGCTGATCGACCAGGTCGGGGTCGTCCTCGTCGATCAAGTCGCCCGCCCAGGCGTTGATCTCGGACACGCCGGAGGCGGCCCGCACGCTCTCGCGCCAATCATTGGCCGGGAACAGGGACGGATCGAACTGGCCGAACAGGAAGGGATAGGGGTAGTCGAGCCAGTCCCGGGGCTTGGTGATCTGTCGTAGCCGCGCAGGCCGAAGCGCGAGGCGCTCCGACCAATCGATGGTCCGGCCGCCGGCGGCCGCGGGCGCCTGGGAGACGGCCAAGTCCGGTGCCAGGAAGATGCCGCTGCGTTCGTGGGCGACCAGAAATCCCTCGTCGATCAATTGCTGGTAGGCGTTCACCACCGTGTTCCGGGCAACCCCGAGCAGCGTCGCCAACTGGCGTGTTGACGGTAGTCGGGCCTGCGCGGTGAACAGGCCCCGTTCGATGGCGGTGACGATTGCCCGGCGGATCTGAAAGTGCAGCGCCAAGCCGCTGCGGTCGAGGTCTCCGAACAGCTGCGTCCAGGCGAGCGCTTGGTCTGTGACAGCCATGATTGGTCAGCTCTCGCGTCTGGGGGCAAGCTGGCCCGACGCAAGGATAGCGCCAGCGTGCTGAGACTGACCATCCTGCCCGCGAGCGTCTGCTTCCAACCGAGCGCTCTGGCTCGTTCGGCGTCCGACAAGGGCGAAAAGCCGAATGACCGGCGACGATAACCGCCTTGATCGCGTGCGCCGTGTCCTCGGCGAGCGTGTCCTC
Organism: Methylobacterium sp. AC315; assembly: GCF_979253755.1. Taxonomy (NCBI): domain Bacteria; kingdom Pseudomonadati; phylum Pseudomonadota; class Alphaproteobacteria; order Hyphomicrobiales; family Methylobacteriaceae; genus Methylobacterium; species Methylobacterium sp. AC315. The sequence continues at coordinate 15,566 of NZ_CEEDEA010000019.1, read as the reverse complement.
GGCGCGCGTGGCCTCGACGTTGGCCGGGTCCGCACCGTGGCGCCAGTCGCCCGGTACCAACTCAACTGCGATCCCTCATTGGGCGGCCATTTTGCTCCACAGCGTGGCGAGATGCCCGATCTCGGACATCAACACTCGGGCGCCCGGCGAGAGCGTGTTGACGATCGTCGCGTCCCACGCCCCCGTGTCGGAGCCAAAAACGGAACGACCGGTCCATCGGTCCGGAAGACCGCCCTGCAACCTTCCCGCATCTCCCGATCCAGCCGGCCGAATTCCGGCCCCCGGTGATCGATCGCCTGTCGGTCCATCGCCTGGAGAACACGCTCGGGCACCGGTTTGGGCCGGGGATGTTGAGAAAATGCCGTCCCTGCCGAAGGCGCATGTCGTGTCCTCTTCCAGTGCCGTCGCGGACGAGCCGTGCTGACTGTTGGATGAGAGACCCGACGTCAGGCGCCCGACCAAACCGCTGGCTTCTTGTCGAGGAAGGCTCGAACGCCCTCGGCGAAATCCCGGCTGCCGTAGCAGGTTCGGATACCGGCGCTGCCGTCGGCATCGAGATCGAGGGCGAGCGCAGTCAGCATCTCCCGGGTGACGCGCATGGTCACCGGGGCATGACCGAGCAGGCGCCGGCAGAGCTCCACCACACGAGCGTCGAGGGTCTCGGGACTCTCGATCGCGGCGAGGTAGCCGAGCGGCTCCAGGCTCTCGGCCGTCGGCATGTCGGCGAGCAGAAGCATGCGCTTGACGGTGCTCAGACCCAGCGTCGCCGTCAGGCGACGCAAGTTCGCGGGCGACAGACAATTGCCGAGGGTGCGGGCGATCGGAACGCCGAACCGCGCACCCGGTGTGGCCACGCGCAGGTCGCACGCATTGGCGATCGCGAGGCCACCGCCGACTGCCAGACCCTCAATGACGGCGATTGTCGGGACGCGCACGCGTTCCAGTCCAGTGACATACGCGTCGATCCGCGCCTCGTAGGCCACCCCGTCCTCCCCGGTGAACCCCACGAACTGTTCGATGTCCGTGCCGGCAACAAAAGCTTTGCCGCCAGTCCCGCGCAGGACCGCAATGCGGATCGCCGGGTCAGCCTCGATCCGGGCGAGGCCGTCGGCCAGGTCTTCGTACATCCGCCACGTCATCGCGTTGCGCGCGGCGGGCCGGTCGAAGGTCAGGTGGGCGATGCCGTCCTCGGCGCGATAGCGGACTGCGCCCTCCCGCTCGCACGCGCTCACGGTGCGAACGCGCCTCCCGCGCGCAGCGCCTCGGTTTCGTCTTCGCCGAGACCGAGTTCCCGGAGCAGGCTCTCCGTATGCTCGCCCAGAAGCGGTGCATGCATCCGGGTGCGCGGCGGTGTGCCCGAGAACTTCACAGGGAAACCGATGTTGGGGACGCTACCCTCATTGGGATGCGGGACCTCGATCCGCATCTCACGATGGCGGCCGTGCTCGCTTTCGAACGCTTCCGGATAGGTGTTCATCCGGCCGGCCGGAATGCCGACCGCGAGCAGGTGGGTCACCCATTCCTCGGCGGTCCGTTCGGCAAAGCTCTTCTCCAACTCGCCAATCAGCACGTCGCGGTTGGCGAGTCGGGCCGGGATGTCGACGAAGCGCGGGTCATCGACGAGGTCGGCCCGCGCAAGCACCTCGCATAGCAGCCGCCAGAGCTTCTGGTTGGTCGCGCCCATGACGAAGTAGCCGTCCGAAGCGCGCACGGCCTGATAGGGGGCGCTCATCAGGTTCGCGGTGCCGAGCGGCTTCGGGATGCGGCCGGTACCCCAGTATTCCGAGATGTCCCAGATCGAGAACGCCAGGGCGGAGTCGAACAGCGACGCGTCGATGTACTGGCCTTCGCCGCTCGTCTGCCGGCCGATATACGCGCTCAGGATCCCGTAGACGCAGAACAATGCGCAGCCGATATCGGCTACCGGCACGCCCGCCTTGACCGGCGGCCCGCCGGGATGGCCGGTCACGCTCATCACCCCGGACATCGCCTGAGCCATCAGATCGTAGCCCGGCCGCATCGCCCAGGGACCGGACTGACCGAAGCCCGAGATGCTGGCATAGATCAGACGCGGATTGTGCGCGCGCAGCACGTCGTAACCGAGCCCGAGCTTCTTCATCACGCCCGGACGGTAGTTCTCGACCAGAATATCGGCGGTGGCCACGAGCGTCATGAATAACGCGCGGCCGGCCTCGCTCTTCAGGTTGATCGCGATGCTGCGCTTGTTCCGGTTCATGTTGAGGAAGCCCATGCTGTCGGGCCCCTTCATCTTGAACCCCATCGCGCCGCGGGTCTGGTCGCCCGTGCCGGGTGGTTCGATCTTGATGACGTCGGCGCCGAGATCCGCCAGCAGCATGCTGCAGAACGGACCCGCCATCACCTGCGTCACGTCGAGAACGCGCAGGCCTGCGAGCGGCAGCGGCCGGACGGGTGCGGTAGCAACCTCATCCTCCAGCGCCTGAGCCGAGCGATCGTCGGAACGGCCGATCTCATCCATTCAGGGCTCTCCTCCCGCGACGCATCCAAGGCGTCGCCTTTTGAATTCTGCATGCATAAGGCGATTTTCGGCGCGTGCAACGATATTCCGGGCGTCACGCATAAAATGCATTTTGCGTGCAGAATTCATCTTGCGGGGTTTGACGCCTGCGCGCAGTCTGAGCCGAGACAAGCAGCGACATGCGATGGGTGCGGAGCCAACCGCGCTCACGGGAGGAACAGCCGATGAGCCTAGGATCCGGCGGCGTCACGCACGCCTTGCGCCGCACGTTCACGACGACCCGGGGGCGCGTTTTCGCGCTGCTGTGCCTGGTCTACTTCATCACTTACGTCGATCGGGTGAACCTCTCGACGTTGGCGCCGCTGATGGCGGCCGACCTACACCTGAACAACGTGGAGCTGGGCTTTGCCCTCTCTTCGTTCGGCTACACCTACGCGCTGTTCCAGATCCTGGGCGGAATGACCGCCGACCGGCTCGGCGCGCGTCGGACCCTGGTCCTGTGCGGGATCGTGTGGACCGTCGGAACGCTGCTGACCGGGTTCGTCGGCGGCCTGCTCTCCCTCGTCCTCGCCCGCCTGCTTCTGGGCGTCGGTGAGGGCGCGACCTTCCCCGCCGCGACCACCGCGATGACACGCTGGGTTCCGACGGCTGAGCGCGGCTATGCGCAGGGTGTCGTCCATTCCTGCTCGCGGTTGGCCAACACCGTGACGCCGCCACTGGTCGTCCTGATGGCTGCCTATTTTGGCTGGCGGGGCACCTTCATCGCGCTCGCGGCGGTGAGCCTGTGCTGGATTGTCGTCTGGGCCCTGTACTTCCGAGATGAGCCGAGTGACCATCCGGGCTGCACGCCGGAGGAGCTGGCGGAGTTGCCGGCGCCGCGCAATTCGGCCGGTGAATCGTCGGAGCCCACCCCTTGGGCGGCCCTCCTGCGCCGCATGCTGCCGACGACGCTGGTGTACTTCTGCTATAATTGGACGCTGTGGCTCTACGTGACATGGCTGCCCAGTTACTTCGTCAAGGCGCAGGGCCTTAACATCAAGGAGTCTGCGTTCTTCGCCTTCGGTGTGTTCGGCGCCGGTGTCGTCGGCGACGCCATGGGCGGCATCTGGGCCGACCGCATCTATCGCCGTACCAACGACCTCGCGCGGGCGCGTCGCACGGTGATCGTCGTGAGCCTGCTCGGCTCGATGGTCTGCTTGCTCCCGGTGCTCTTCGTCCACGAACTCGCGGTCGTCGCATTCTGTCTGAGCGGCGCGTTCTTCTTCCTTGAATTGACGGTCGGCCCGATCTGGGCAATCCCGATGGACGTGGCGCCGAAGCATGCCGGCACCGCCAGCGGCATCATGAACACCGGGTCGGCAATCGCCGGCATCGTCTCGCCGCTGGCGTTCGGCGTGATCGCCCAGCTCTCGGGAAGCTATGCCCTGCCGTTCGTCGGCTCGATCGCCTTGCTGCTGGTCGGCGCGGTCCTGGCTTGGCGGGGCCTGCCGCGGGATGAGGTCACAGGGAGCGAGGCGACGTCCAGTCTGTCGCCGACGGTGGCGCCCGGGAACGCGGTTTAGCTCGATGCGGTCACCGAAAAATGTTGCCGGGGGCGCAGGTCCGATATGAAACGGTAGGGCATAGAGACCATCTGACGATCGCGATGATGCAGCCGACGAACCTCATCCGGACCAACCTCCACGACATGCTCGTTGCCGGCATTCGCGAGATGGTGATCGCTGGCGTGCTGCGGCCCGGCGACAAGGTCCCGGAACAAGCGCTCTGCCAACGGTTCGGGGTCTCGCGTACGCCGTTGCGAGAAGCGCTGAAGGTCCTGGCCTCGGAAGGCATGCTCCAGCTGCTGCCCCGGCGCGGCGCCATCGTGGCGAACGTCAGCCCGGAGGAGATCGACGAGCTGTTCCCCGTGATGGCGGCGCTTGAGGCGCTCGCGGGTGAATTGGTCTGCAAACATGCCAGCGATGAGGACCTGGCGCGTTTGGGCGCCATCCACGATCATATGATGCGCGCTCACGCCGCCGAGGACGAGCCGACATACCTGCAGGCGAACCGCAGCTTCCACGAGACCCTCGTGTCCGCGGCCGGAAACGCCACGCTGACAGCCAGCTACATGCAGATCCTGACGCGGACGCGGGCGTTCCGATTTGTGGCTCGCAAGAGCCCGGAGAACTGGCTCGCCGCGGTGAGCGATCACCACGCGATCATGGACGCTTTGAAGGTTCGCAAAGCCGCTCGCTTGTCCCGTCTTCTGCGACGGCACGTGATGGGTGTGACCGTAAAGATCGCCCGGGATGCCATTTCCGAAGCCGCTCACGAGAACGCCTCCATCGAAGTCGGCGAGCTGCCAAAATCCGCCTGACCGCAGACCGAACTTGGGCGAAAGTCGCTGGCCCGATCCGGCGATCGTCGACCAGACAAGCGGATGCCTCCTTCACCGATGCGTCGGGTCCGGTGCCGGCCTCCGACGGCGTCGCCGCGGTCACAACTTCGCTCGAACTATCCATGGCACGAATAGGAAGTTTGATTGATTTGTAGGCCCTCACATATTCGACATGAGTAAGAAGCTGCTTTTGACGACTCACACTATACGTCCGCGGATCGATAAAAAGCCGATGGGATCAGCGACCGTCACACGTTTAGGACAGGTCGCCTATTCCGGGGCGCGGTTACACATTGTCGCGGATTAACTTAGATCAGTAGCTGGTCTTGGACTCGATCTGGAATGCTTCGATATATTTCGAAGGGCATAAACCTCGAATTAAAGATTCACTGCTTATATCCGTCCTGATTTTAGACGACCTGTACTTTCAAGGCGTTTTTGACAGGGCCATTGCGTGATGAATGCTGACCTGCACCACCTCGGCGCAGTGCAACCCAAAATACCGGTGCCGGCGACGCGACCGGACTCAGGTGCGGCTTCCCGCATGACGCCCAACCACTACCTCGACGTCATTCGACACGGCCTGCTCATGATCGGCCGGTCCGGATATGTCATCGGCTTCAACGTCCCAGCCAAGCTTCTCCTGACAAGCCTGAGCGTCGAACTGACAATCGAGCTGTCTGCGATTTCGTTGTTCCGCGCTTTATCTCGCGGGACCGCGTTGACGCGTCGCGCAATATTTCAGTCGCTGCGGCATGCGCTGGATCTTCAGACGGCGGTGTCTTTCGAGGTGACGGGCCAGGATCGTACGCTTCAGATCGAACTCTGTCCTATCGCTGATGGAGGCTGGATCGCAACGCTGGAGGATGTCAGCGCACGCAAGGCGAGCGAGGCGCGAGCCGACGAGATGGCGCGCCTCGATCCCCTCACTGGCTTGCCGAACCGCCTCCTCTTGCGTGAACGTCTGGCCGAGGCTCTGGCGCGCTTGCAGCGCAGCGGCGAGGCGTGCGCACTGCTTCTCATCGACCTCGATCGGTTCAAGCCGGTCAACGACACGCTCGGCCACCCGGTCGGCGACGCACTGCTCGCGAAGGTTGCCGATCGCCTGCGCTCCACCGTCAGGCCCACAGACACCGTGGCCCGCATCGGGGGCGACGAGTTCGTCATCCTGCAAACCGACATCCGTGAGGCCGGGAATACACAAGCGCTGGCCCGGCGCATCGTCGATCTGATCGGCCGCACCTACATGGTCGATGGCCACCTCCTGACGATCGGGGCCAGTGTTGGCGTAGCCCTCGCGCCCGCAGACGGGGAAAGTGCCGACAAGCTTTTGAAGAACGCCGACCTCGCTTTGTACAGGGCCAAGCTTGACGGGCGCGGGACATACCGCTTCTTCGAACCTGAAATGGATGCGCGCATGCAAGCGCGCCGTCGGCTCGAACTCGACATGCGTCAGGCGCTGGCCCGTCGCGAGTTTCAGCTGCACTACCAACCACAGTTACAGCTGGACGATGACAGGCTGATCGGCTGCGAAGCTCTGATCCGCTGGAAGCATCCCGAGCGTGGCTCGGTGTCGCCGCTCGATTTCATTCCGCTCGCCGAAGAGATCGGCCTGATCGTACCGATCGGCGAGTGGGTCATTCGTCAGGCCTGCCGCGATGCGACGACTTGGCCCGCCGGGATGTCCGTCGCGGTGAACGTGTCGCCGGCTCAGTTCAAGAGTGACCGGTTGGTCGAGACGATCATCTCGGCCCTTGCCAGTTCAGGTTTGTCAGCGAAGCGGCTGGAGGTGGAGATCACCGAGGGGGTGCTTCTGCAGGAGAGCGAGAAGACCTTGCAAACGCTGCATCGTCTGCGCGAACTCGGGGTCCGTGTCTCCATGGACGATTTCGGCACCGGCTACTCGTCCCTGAGTTACCTGCGCAGTTTCCCGTTCGATAAGATCAAGATCGACAGGTCGTTCGTGAAAGATCTGTCGAGCAAGCCCGACGGTGACGCGATCATTCGCGCGATCGCCGGCCTCGGCAAGAGCCTGGGCATGACCACGGTCGCCGAAGGCGTCGAGACGCCGGAGCAGATGCAGCGCATCCGCGACGAAGGCTGCACCGACGTTCAAGGCTACCTCATCAGCAGGCCGATACCCGCTGACGATCTGCTGCAGTTCCTTGCGAACTACCGTCCACACCGTTGATCCACCCTATCCGTCGGACAATCCCATGAGCGAACTCTACCGCTTGGTCTATGCCAGCAAGAACCTGTTCCAAGGAACCGAGGCCGAGCTGACAGCCACCGTCAGTCAGATCCTGGCCGCGTCGCAGCGAAACAACGATCGATCCGAGGTGACCGGCGCGCTGATGTTCAACGCCGGCGCCTTCGCTCAAGTCCTCGAAGGCCCGCGCCGGGGGGTCGAAGAGACCTTCGAGCGGATCCAGTGCGATGATCGTCATGGGGACGTGACGGTTCTTCAGTGCGGCCCGACGGAGTCCCGCGGCTTTGCCAATTGGTCGATGGCCTTCGTCGGGCAGTCGGCCGGAGGGCAGGCGCAGTTCAACCAACTTGCGGCTGAGAGCGGTTTTGACCTGTCCAGGCTGGACGGCGATGCCGTGTTCGCCATGCTGCACGAGTTGGTCTTGGAGGAGGAGGGGCTGCCGACCTCCCTCGCCACCGCTCCTTTGGTCGGGCCAACCGATGCCGGCCCCCCGGCAGGACTCGATGTCGAGCAACTGAAAGCGGAAATCGCGCAGCTTCGGCCGGATGCCGCAGCGACTCGGGTGTCGACGCTGGCGGACGAAAAGCAAAGCGGTGCCTTCACGAACGCGGGGCCGCAATCCCGTCCCGCTGGCGACGTGAGACGCTCGTCGAAGGGAGCAACCGCCGCGGCATTGAATATACTCAAGGCCGCTCTGGCCAGTGAGCGGCAGCGCACGAGCGATCTTCGGACTGAGATCGACGCGTTGCAAGTCGCGTTGGCATCGAGCGAGGATCAGTGCGATGCCCTGCGGATCGAACGGGATCGTTGGGCTGGGCGTGCGCAGCTCCTCGCCACGGCGATGGCCCGAGAAGCGAGCGACGTCCAGAACGTGGCCCCCGGTCTCGGATCGGTGTTAACGCATCCGACGGGACAGCCGAGTTCCGACGACGCGGCAGGTGTCCTTGCCGCTTGAAGACCGTGGCGACGGGCGCAGTGGGCGCCGGGTGGGATCGCTACGGGCCACGGTCGAGATTGTGAGTTGGTCCCGCTTCCACGCCCCGGGGGTGCTCCGCGGCGTGCACGAGCCGAACGACGCGGATGCCTCTGCCCTTGAGCGTCTCGACGATGTTCCCCGGATTGGCGGCGATTTCGGCATCGCGCACGGTAGCCGCGCGCGCCGTTCCTTGCGTGCCGCGCGCACCAGGCCCACTGGACGTCGGGCGTGCGTGTCGGTCACGCCGCTTTCCGCGCCTTCTCCGTAGCGGTCTTGGCCGGCGCGCGTTTCGGGGCTGAGTTCGAGCGCTCGGAACTCGATGTTTTCCGACGCGACGGTTTCGCCGGCTTGCCGCTCTTCTCGGCGTCGATGCTGCGCTTGAGGGCTTCCATCAGGTTCACGACGTTGCCGGAACTCGCGGCCCCGGCCTTTGCCCGCCCCCTGCCCTTCGGTGCCTTGGGCGCCTTGCCCTTGACCAATGCGATCAGCGCCTCCTCGTAGCGGTCCTCGAACTTCGACGGATCGAACGTCCGCGTCGCGCGCGTGATCAGCTCCTCGGCGAGCGCTCGCATCTCGGCTGTTGGATCACCGTCGGGCATGTCCTCGAAGTAGGCCGTCGGCGATCGAACCTCGTCCTGATAGCGCAGCAGCGTGGCCAGCAGGCCCTTGCCGTACGGTTCGAGCAGGACGATCCGCTCGCGCTTGTAGATGACGATGCGGCCGAGCCCGGCCATGCCCTTCTTCTTCATCGCATCCCGGATCACGGCGAAAGCCTCCCGCGAGACCTTGTCCTCGGCCGCGAGGTAATACGGCTTGTCGAGGTAGCGCTCGTCGACCTCCGCGCGCCGGCAGAAGGTCTCGATGTTGATGGTGTGCGTGCTCTCCAGGGCGATCTCGCTGAGCTCGTCATCCTCGACGGGGACGAGTTCGTCCTTGGCGATCTCGCAGCCCTTCACCTGATCGTCGCGCTCGACGGTGTCGCCGGTCACGGAGTCGACCATAAGCTGCTTGAGGCGGTTTCCGGTCTCGCGGTTGATCGTATGGCACTTCAGCTCTCTCGAAGAGCTGACCGCCGGATACAGTCCGACCGCACAGGAGACGAGGGACAGTCGAAGATGACCTTTCCAGTTGGCGCGGGCTGCCACGTCGCTCTCCTGTGTCCGTCGAAGTATCTCCACCCGTCGATGCATCCGTAATGCGGCGATCGGGAGCTTGGCGGTTCAACGAGAGTCCAACTCGACTCGTTCCTCCACAGGCGCACCTGTGGATAACGGGCCCATTATTGTCGTTCGCTCCGCCGTCCCGGCCCCCCAGGAACCCGATCCGACTGGTCCCGTTTCCTGGAAGCGATGACCGAGCTCCTCAAACCGTATCGGGCCAAGCGGGACTTCGAGGCGTCGCCCGAGCCCCAGGGGAAGCGCGGCCGCAAGGCGGCGCGCGCGCGGTTCGTCGTCCAGAAGCACGACGCGCGGCGCCTGCACTACGACCTGCGTCTGGAGATGGACGGCGTGCTGAAGAGCTGGGCCGTGACGCGCGGACCGAGCCTGTCGCCCGCCGAGAAGCGGCTCGCCGTCATGACCGAGGATCACCCGGTCGATTACCTGGCCTGGGAAGGATCGATCCCGAAGGGCCAGTACGGCGGCGGGACCATGATCGTCTGGGACACCGGTTCCTGGGAGCCGGTCGGCGATCCGGCCGCCGGGCTGGCGAAGGGCCACCTCGAGTTCGCCCTGCACGGCGAGCGGCTCGCTGGCCGCTGGCACCTCGTGCGGATGAAGGGGCGCGGCGGCGAGAAGAAGCAGCCGTGGCTTCTCATGAAGGCCGACGACGAGCACGCCCGGCGTGAGGGCGACATCCTCGTCGCGCACGAAGCCTCCGTCCTGTCGGGGCGGACCAACCGGGATCTCGCCGAGGGCGGGGGCGTCAGGGCCGATCACGCCGCCCGCGCCGAGGTGGCTGCCGCGCGGAGGACGAAGCCGCCCACGAGCCGGTCCAAGAGCGCCCGCAAGGCGATCCTGCCGCCCTTCGTCGAGCCCGCGCTCGCGGCCCTCGTCGACGACGTGCCCACCGGCGACGGGTGGCTGTACGAGATCAAGCACGACGGCTATCGCATGCAGGCCCGCATCGACGGGGGCTCGGTGAAGCTCCTGACGCGCTCGGGCCTCGACTGGACCGCGAAGTTCGAAGCGACGGCGCAGGCCCTGAAGGCCATGAAGCTGCCCTCCGCCCTGATCGACGCCGAGATCGTCGTCGAGACGGCGGGCGGCGTTTCGAGCTTCTCTGCGCTGCAGCGATCGCTCGCCGCCGGCGATGCCGCATCGGCGGTCTTCTACGCCTTCGACCTCCTGTACCTGGACGGCAGGGATATCCGGGACCTGCCCCTGACCGAACGCAAGGATCTGCTGCTGCAGAGCCTCGACGACGCCCAGCCGGGCGGCCCCATCCGGTTCAGCGAGCACCTGGCCGCCGACGGCGCGGCCATGGCGCGCCATGCCTGCAGGCTCGGCCTGGAAGGTATCGTCGCCAAACGGGCGGACGCGCCCTACCGGTCGGGCCGGACCGATGCCTGGCGCAAGATCAAATGCACCCGGTCCGAGGAGTTCGTCGTCGCGGGCTACATGCCCTCGACCACGGCGGCGCGATCTGTGGGGTCGTTGATCCTCGGGACGCACGCGGACGGCACCCTCGTCCATGTCGGGCGGGTTGGTACCGGCTTCCGCGACGCGGTCGCGCGGGATCTCTGGACCGAACTGGAGCCGCTACGCATCCCGGCGCCGCCCTTCGAAGCCGAGCTGCCGCCGCTTGCGCGCCGCAACGCTCGCTGGGTCGAACCCCGGCTCGTCTGCGAGGTGACGTTCCGCGGGTGGACGGGCGACGATCAGCTGCGGCATGCCTCCTTCAAGACCCTCCGGAGCGACGTGCGTCCGGACGAGGTCGTATGGGAGAAGACGCCTGCGGCCCCGAAGGCAAGCACGCGGAAGGCGCCAGGAGAGACCGTGACGCTGACGCATCCCGATCGCGTCCTCTGGTCCGACGTCGGCCTGACCAAGGAGGGTCTCGCCGCGTACTATGCGGAGATCGCCGACCGCATGCTGCCGCATGTGATCGACCGCCCGCTGTCGTTCCTCCGGTGCCCCGACGGCCTCGGGTCCTGCTTCTACCAGAAGCACGGCTGGGCCGGGCTCGACGAGCGGTACCTCCGGGTCGTGGGTGACGAGAAGGCCGTGGTGATCCGCGATCGCGACGGCCTGCGCACGCTGGTCCAGGGGAGCGTCCTTGAAATCCACCCCTGGGGTGCGCCGGCCTCGGACCCGGAACGGCCGGACCGCCTGATCTTCGACCTCGATCCGGGCGACGGCGTCGCGTGGGGCGATCTGGTCGCCGGCGCCCTGGAGGTGCGCGAACGCGTGTCGGCGGTGGGCTTCGCCACGTTCGTGAAGACCACCGGCGGCAAGGGGCTGCACGTCGTCGTCCCGATCGAGCCGAAGGCCGGGTGGGCCGAGGCGAAAGCCTTCGCGCAGCGCATCGCATCCGAGATGGCGAAGGACACGCCCGACCTCTACGTCGCAACCGTGTCCAAGAAGGCCAGGGACGCCCGGATCTTCGTGGACTACTTGCGCAACCAAAGGGGCGCGACCGCCGTCTCGGCCTTCTCGACCCGTGCCCGCCCCGGCGCGCCGGTTTCCGTCCCCGTCGATTGGGACGAGCTTTCGTCGCTGGGGTCCGGCGCGCGCTTCGACGTCATGAACCTGCCAAGCCGCCTTTCCGCCTTTCAGCGCGATCCCTGGGCCGAGTTCGAACGCGCGGCGCGGCCGTTGGAAGCCGCCGGCCGTCAGCCCCGCCGGCGGACGTAGCCGGCCGGCACGGGCGATCTGCGGGCATGGGATTGCCTACGATGGTGACGGGACTGCGCGGCGGGCGTGGTCTGTTCCGCCCAAACCCCCACATCGCGGGAACCACCGCGGATGGGCGCAGGCCGACTGAATCCTCCACACCGGTCGGCGGGTCTTTCCAGCGGCGCGCGGTCGAAGCATCGGGATCAGGACGGATCGATCCCGCAGGGGACACAACCGTTCAGGCAAACAGCATGGCGGGTCGGTCATCGGCGTCGATTTCCGTCCCGCTTGGCGCCTGCAGGATCAGGACCCGATCGCCCTCGCCGACCTCGTTCTCCTCGTGATCGACCGAGAAGAATTCGAGGCTCCCGTCGGCCTTGATGGCGAGCAGATGGATGGAGTCCGGTTGCTCGACGGCGTCCGGGCCGGCGACCAGGAACCGCCAGCCGGCCTCGTGCCGTCCGGCCAGCGCATCGAAGCTGGCGTCCGCATCCCCGAAGACCTTGCCGCGGGCATCCCGGCTGACACCGGTGTCGGCGTGCAGCAGGTGGTTTTCGGACGGAGCGACCTGATAGACGCGCTCGCGACCGATCTCCGGGGCCAGCCGCGTGCATACGAGGGCGTTGTAGAGCTCGTCCCGGGTCGCAGCGAGCAAATGGTCCGGAGGATGGTCGGCCATCCCTTCCTCGGCGGATCGGGACAGGAGTTCCGCCTGCAGCGTCGGCACCCCCGCGTCTCGGGCGGCCAGCATGGCGCCGGGGTAGATGTCGATGATCACGACCGGTACGCCGGCACGATGCAGCGCGATCACCATGTCGCTCGCCCATGGGGATGCCCCGACCACGGCGAGCCGCTGCGTATCGGCGGCGGTCGACAGGCCGAACCTGCGGGCGAGTGGGCCCAGGGAGAAGCCGTGGGCGAGCACGGTCGCGACGATGACTGAGAACACGGTGGGTTGGATCAGGTCGCCTCCGGCGTACCCCGCCTCGCTGAGGCGGGGACCGGCCAGCCCGGCGACGGCGGCCGCGACGATGCCACGCGGCCCGATCCAGCCGACGAACAGGCGCTCGCGCCGGGACAGGTCGCTGCGCAGCGTGGCCAACCAGATCGCCGCCGGGCGAACCACGAACAGGATCGCGGCCGTTAACCCGAGGATGGGTGCCGACAGCTTTCCAAGGACCGCGAGGTCGAGGTCGGCGGTCAGCACCACGAACAGGCAAGACACCAGCAGGACGACGAGGCTTTCCTTGAATCGACGAAGTTCGGCCAGACCCGGCACGTGCCGGTTCGCAAGCGCGATGCCGAACACGGTCGCACCGATCAGCCCGGCCTCGTTCATGAGCAGGTTCGGCACGACGTAGGCGATGAGCGCGAGTGCCAGCAGCACGGGCGTCTTCAGCGTCTCGGGGATGAGGTCGCGCCGGAACGCCCAGGCGACAAGGAGTGCCGAACCCACGCCGAGCGCACCTGCCACCAGCACCCCCTCGGCGAGGTGAAGCATGAGCGCCGTTGCCGGATCCTCGCCGGCTGCGCGGGGCACGCCCACAAGCATCTCGATGACGACCGCGGTCAGCATGGCTCCGACCGGGTCGTTGACGATGGCCTCCCACTTCAGGAAGGCGGCTGAGCGCCTCTCCAGTCGCGCGTGGCGCAGGAGCGGCAGGATCACGGTCGGCCCGGTGACGACGAGGATGGCGCCGAACACGGATGCCGGCCCCCACAACATCCCCCCGATCAGGTGGGCGGCGAGCGTGCCCAGGACGAAATTGATGGGCAAGGCGAAGGCGGTCAGCCGTAGCACCCCCTCGCCGGACGCCCGTAACTCGCGGAAATCGAGGGCGAGACCGCCCTCGAACACCACGATGGCAACCGCCAAGCCGATCAGGGGGCGCAGGTTCGGGCCGAAATCGTGCGTTGGATGAAGCAGCCCGAGCACCGGCCCGACCAGGAAGCCGAGCGCGAGCAGGATGACGATGGCAGGGATGCGCAGTCGGGCCGCGAGAACCTGAGCGGCCATGCCGCCACCGACGACGCAAAGGACTGCCGTCGCCAAACCGTGTTCCATGCACGACGCTCCGGACCGACGTTCCGACCCACCCCCTTTGGCAGCCGAACCGGGATCCTACGATGGGGTGGGGGCGGTCGCGTGGTTCCTCCCGGACAGGCGGAGGATGCAGCGTACGCGCACGGTCAATCGAGCGGTCCCGCTACGGTTCCCGTTCAAGCGGCGCAGCCATGGACGCAGCCGCGGGGCTACTCGCTGACGGTGACTGCTTCGGCCACTCGGAGCGTTCGTTGATCGACGGCCGCGCGATCGACGGACCGTCCCGTTTCGTCTTCGGCGCGGCGGGCTGGGGGATCTGCCGCACGCCGGGTGCGATCGACCGCATTGGGACCGAGAGCTTCACCCACATGGACGGCGTCCCCTGGATCGAGGACGCCCGGCATTGGGTGCCGCGGGAGCAGCGAGCGCGTTTCGGAGCCATCCCGCTCCACGCTCTCCGATGCACCCGCACGCCGGGACGACAAGCTTTCGCGTGGGCTGGTGATCCACCCAACGACGCAGGACGATCGCGCACCGCCGGCGCCCCGCGTGCTCGAGCGGCAAATCGACTATCGGCGCCGGCGTCGATAGTCGATTTGCTGCAGCACCTTGGCTCCGTCCAGGCAAGGTCTGCTTCCGGGTGTGACGTCCGGTGGCCTAACCGAACAAGATGGGCACTTTGCGGAACGTCCGGCTCCGGAGGACGGGTCGCGGCTTGGTGAGGGTTCACTCCGACAGCGAAATGCCGGGTCGCAGCGGGTCACCAAAATCATCGAGCTGCCTAAATTGCATAGGTGCTCGCACTTTGAGTCAGACTGGTGCGGCACCGGCGCAATCTTCTACACCGTTGGGGTAGATGTTTGGTCCCGGCATGTGGTGTGACGGATCGAGCCTGAAGCGTCCGGGCTCTTTCGTCCAGGTCGGGCAGATAAGTTCGTAGGGGGTGAGGCTTCGCAGGGTCTTCAGCCGATGACCGTAGTTGTAGGCCTCCACGAACAGTTGCAGGTGGCGGCGCAGCTCGTCGTTGTCGGTGTAATGGTAGCGCTTGACCGTGGCGTCCTTGATGGTGCGGTTCATCCGCTCGACCTGGCCGTTCGTCCACGGGCAGCGTGGTTTGGTCAGGCGATGCTCGATCTTGCTCTGCTCGCAGGCCCATTCGAACGAATGCCAGCGGTACAGGCGCGGCCCGTCCTGGGTCGCCCAGTAGGCGGCCGCCTTCGCTTCGGCCTCCGCGTTCACCGGCTTGTTGTCGGTGAACTGAATGCCGTTGTCGGTCAGGACCGTGTGGATCGTGTAGGGCACGGCCGCGACCAGATCGCGTGGAAAGGCCGCTGCGATCCGCTGAGTTGCCTTCTCGTGAAGTTGAACGAAGGCAAATTTGCTCGTGCGGTCGATGGCAACGAACAGGTGGAGCTTGCCTTGTTCGGTGCTGACCTGTGCGATGTCGATGTGAAAGTAGCCGATCGGGTAGGCTTTGGCGCGCGAACGCTTGGGCTTGTCGCCGTCTATTTCCGGCAGTCGACTGATGCCGTGACGCTGGAGACAGCTGACCTGACCGGCTGGCTTTGGACCGGGCTGATTGAGAGGATCAGCCAGGACTGAAGGAGCTGGACATGAAGCGAGG